>JAUSDQ010000028.1 GCA_030650525.1 Sulfuricaulis sp. | reverse complement strand
CCATGACGGCGATCAATGCGGCACTGCCGCGTGCCCCTGGCAAGACCGCGTTCCCGGTAAAACTGCCGCTGCGCGAGCTGACCGAACAGGCGCTCTTGCAGCAGATCGCCCCGGCCGGTGCGCTCGTCAACGGGCAGGGTGACATCCTCTACCTGCACGGGCGCACCGGCATGTACCTGGAGCCGGCCCCGGGTGAGACTGACATCAATAATATTCTGAAGATGGCCCGTGAAGGCTTGCGGCACGATCTGACCATGGCCCTGCACAAAGCCACCGTCACCAAGGAAATCGTGCGCACCCCGGGCCTGCGCGTGAAAACCAACGGCCATTTCACCCGGGCCAACCTGAGCATCCGTCCCGTGACGACCGGCCCGGCCGCGACACCTGAGTCGCCGCTGTACCTGGTGATCCTGGAAGAGGCGTCTACCCCCGACACTGAACCAATGCCACAGCCGGCCCGGCCGCTTGCCAGCGGCGGCGCCAACGGCCCCGAGTCGGATGACGCGGCGCACATCGCGGCGCTCAAGGAAGAACTGCGGGCCAAGGACGAATACCTCGTGAGCACCCATGAGGAACTGGAGACTTCCAACGAAGAACTTAAATCCTCCAACGAGGAGATGCAGTCGGTGAACGAAGAATTGCAATCCCCCAACGAGGAACTGGAGACCGCCAAGGAGGAAATGCAATCGGTCAACGAGGAGCTGGCCACGGTCAACGGCGAGCTGAACACCAAAGTGGTGGATTTGTCGCGGGTCAACAACGACATGAACAATCTGCTGGCCGGCTCCGGCATCGCCACCGTCTTTGTGGACCATCAACTGCGCATCCTGCGCTTCACCCCGACCGCGGCTCAGATCATCAACCTGATCCAAAGCGACGTGGGGCGGCCCGTGGGTCACATCGTTTCCAACCTGGTCGGCTACAACATCCTGGTGGCGGACGTGCAGGCCGTGCTGGACACACTGACGCCCAAAGACGCGCAAGTGCAGACCACAACGGGGGTGTGGTACACGATGCGCATCCGGCCCTATCGCACCCTGGAAAACGTGATCGAGGGCGTGGTGATCACCTTTGTGGACATCACCGAGATAAAGCGGATCGAAGCGGCGCTGGAGAAAGCCAATAAGCTGCTGCGTCTGGCGGTGGTGGTGCGCGATGCGCACGACGCCATCACCGTGCAGGACCTGGACGGCCGCACCCTCGCCTGGAACCCGGGCGCGGAAAAAATGTATGGCTGGAGTGAAACCGAGGCGTTGCTGATGAACGTCCGCGATCGGATTCCGGATGCCCTGCGAAAGGACGCGTTGGCCAAGACACTTCAGCTTAGCCGCGCAGAAATTCTGGAGCCGTATCGCACGCAGCGGATCACCAAAAACGGTGCTGTCGTGGAGGTCTGGATGACCGCCACCGCTTTGGTGAATGAGGCCGGGCAGATGTATGCGATTGCGACCACCGAACGGGGGAGAGAACTAACGACCGCTCAAACGATGGAGGCACCCCATGAGCAGCCAGGATAAACACCCCGCCGGCACCGTCGCTCCCGTGACGGACAAACATTCAGGCACGGCGCAGGCGCTGCACCGGCGGGCCGAAGCGGCTTACAAGAATCAAACCGCACAGCCACCGGAAAACCTCGCGGCTTTGTCGCCCGAAGCAACGCAGCGGACGCTGCACGATCTGCGTGTGCATCAGATCGAGCTGGAGATGCAAAACGAGGAGCTGCGCCGGATATACTCGGAACTGGATGACGAGCGCGCGAGATATTTCGACCTCTATGACCTGGCGCCGGTCGGCTATTGCACGGTCAACGAGCAGGGACTGATCCAGCAAGCCAACCTCACCGCCGCCCTCTTACTCGGCATGGCCAGAGGGGCGCTGGTCAAGCGGCCCATCAGCCGGTTCATCGTCAAACCGGACCAGGACATCTACTACCTGTGCCGCCAACAACTCATTAATACCGCTGAACCGCAGGCGTGTGAGTTGCGGATGCTGAAGCATGACGGCACGCAAATCTGGGTACGTCTGGCGATCACGGCGGCGCGGGACAGCAGCGGCGCGCCGGTGCTGCGCATGGCGCTGACCGATGTCACCGAAAGCAAAGCCATGGCGACGGCAATGCAGGAAAGCGAGGCGCGTTACCGCACGCTGAGTGAGGTGCTGCAAGAAAAGAATCGCGAGCTTTCGAACGCCAAGTCTGTGGCGGAAAAAGCCAGCCTCGCGAAATCGGATTTCCTTTCCAGCATGAGCCATGAGCTGCGCACGCCGCTCAGTGCGATTCTCGGTTTCGCCCAGCTCATAGAATCCGGCGCTACGCCGCCGACGCCCTCCCAGAAGCAAAGCCTCAACCAGATTCTCAAGGCGGGTTGGTACCTGCTGGAGCTGATCAACGAAATCCTCGATCTTACGCAGATCGAGTCCGGCAAGCTGTCGCTGTCGATGGAAACGGTATCGCTGACCCCCGTCATGCAGGAATGCCTAGCCATGGTCGAACCGCAGGCGCAAGAGCGCGGCGTCAGCGTGGCCTTTTCCCCTATTGAAATGCCGTACTTTGTCCAAGCCGACCGGGTACGGTTAAAGCAGGCGCTCATTAACCTGCTTTCCAACGCGATCAAATATAACAAGAAGGATGGAACGGTCGTCGTGGACTATATCGTGAGCTCGCCGGGACGCATGCGCATTAGCGTCAAAGACACGGGTGCGGGATTGCCCCCGGAAAAACTCGCGCAACTGTTCCAGCCGTTCAATCGGCTCGGTCAAGAGTCGAGCACCGTGAAAGGCACCGGCATCGGTCTGGTGGCGTGTAAACGACTGATCGAATTGATGGGCGGCGTCATCGGCGTGGAAAGTACCGTCGGCAAGGGCAGTGTGTTCTGGATCGAATTAATCAGGGACGTTGCGCCACAACTTGCCGCTGGAAATACATTGCCCGCAGAACGTGCGCCGCAAGCTCAGGGAAGCGCGCCGCGGCACACCCTGCTCTATGTGGAAGACAATCCGGCCAATCTAATGCTGGTCGAGAAAATAATCGAGGGCCACCCACATCTACGCATGCTGAGCGCACGCGATGGCACTCACGGCATAACGCTGGCGCGCGCCCATCTCCCGGATGTGATCCTGATGGACATCCACCTGCCTGGCATCAGCGGTTTCCAAGCGCTGAAAATCCTGCGTGAAGATCCGGCGACGGCGCACATCCCGGTGCTGGCCCTCAGCGCCAACGCCATGCCCCACGATATCGAGAAGGGACGAGAGGCAGGATTCTTCCGCTATCTCACCAAGCCGATCAAACTCAAAGAGTTCATGGAAGCGCTGGACTTGGCGCTGGAGCATGCGGAAACAGAATCGGACGGCGCCGTTGTGCCAGGATCGCCACGATGAGTAGTAGCGCCGATATTCTTAACGCCCGTATTCTGATCGTTGACGATCAGGAAGCCAATGTGCAACTGCTGGAGAAAATACTGCGTGAAGCCGACTATCGGTGCATTACGTCGACGATGGATCCGTACGCCGTCTGCGCGCTGCATCGCGCCAACCACTACGACTTGATTCTGCTCGATCTGCAGATGCCCGGCATGGATGGCTTCCAGGTGATGGCCGGTCTGAAGGAAATCGAAACCGATGGTTATGTGCCGATACTCGTGATTACGGCCCAACCTGGCCACAAGCTGCGGGCGCTGGCTTCCGGCGCGAAAGACTTCATCAGAAAACCCTTTGACCTGATGGAAGCCAAGACACGCATTCACAACATGCTGGAAGTGCGCTTGTTGTACAAGCAACTCGAGCATTACAACCACAGGCTGGAATCCCTGGCGCTGCATGACGCGCTGACCGGTCTGCCGAATAGACGGCTTTTAATGGACAGACTTTCGTTGGCCATCGCCCATGCGCGCAGGAACAAGGGCACGATGGCGGTGATGTATTTGGATTTAGACGGGTTTAAGCAGATCAACGACACCTTGGGCCACGCTGCCGGCGACACGCTGCTGAGCATGGTGGCCGCGCGCCTAGTGGCCGCGGTGCGTCAAGAGGACACGGTGGCGCGCGTGGGTGGCGACGAATTCGTGATCGCGCTGTGGGAATTAAATCATGCCGACGGTGTGGGCAAGCTGGTGTCAAAAGTGATGCAGGCCATGTCACAACCCTATAGCATTCAAGCCCGCAGCGTGAGCATGACCGTCAGCGTCGGTGTCGGTATTTATCCCACCCATGGCGAGGAGGTGGAGACGCTGATGAAGAGCGCGGACCTGGCCTTGTATGAGGCTAAGCGCACCGGCAAGAACGATTATCG
>JAUSDQ010000015.1 GCA_030650525.1 Sulfuricaulis sp. | reverse complement strand
TGACTATACAATCGGCGCATGCAGGAAATTCTGATCTTCCGTCACGCACCGCACGAGGGGCCCGGGTATCTGGCCGATTATCTCAAGCGCCATCGCCTGCCCCAGCGTCTGGTTAAAATCGATCAAGGCGATCGCATTCCTTCAAGCATAGACGGCGTTTCAGGAATTGTGCTGATGGGCGGCCCCATGAGCGTCAATGACCCGCTGCCGTGGATTCCCAGGCTAACCCAGCTGATTCAGCTGGCGGTTAACGCCGACCTGCCGGTGCTCGGGCACTGTCTGGGCGGACAATTGATCAGCCAGGCGCTGGGTGGCGTGATCACGAAAAATTCCGTCAAGGAAATCGGCTGGCTGCCGGTCAGCCGCGTGGACGGCGACGTGGCGAATAGCTGGCTCGACGGCCTGCCCAATGAATTCGAGGTGTTTCACTGGCACGGCGAAACCTTTTCGCTGCCGCCCGGCGCCACGCGCATCCTCGCATCGCGCGACTGCGCCAATCAGGGATTTGTCATCGGCAAGACCCTGGCCTTCCAGTGCCATATCGAGATGACCGCCGCGATGGTGCGCGAGTGGGCGCATGCGGGCAGCAGCGAACTGGCGCCGGCCTGCGTCACGGTCCAAAGCCCGCAGACCATGACCGTGGATCTCGACGCGCGCGTCGGTCGTCTGCAAAAGATCGCCGACCGATTCTACGATCGCTGGATTCAGGGCCTGAAATAAGCTCGCTATCCGGAATAATTCCATGCTGCGCATTGGCATAGATCTCGGCGGCACCAAAACCGAAGGCATCGTGATGGACGAGGCCGGCAAGATCCTGTCGCGCCAGCGCCTGCCGACGCCGCAGACCGACGGTTACGACGCCATCCTGCAAAACATCTATACGCTGGTGCGCGAGCTTGAGAAAAAAACCGGGCAGCCCTGCCACGTGGGCATCGGTACCCCCGGCGCGATCTCCGCCAAGACCGGCTGTCTCAAGAATTCCAACACCCTGTGTCTCAACGGCAAGCCGATCAAGAATGATCTCGAGAAAATCCTCGCCCGTCCGATTCGTCTTGCCAACGACGCCAACTGCTTTGCGCTGTCCGAGGCGCTCGACGGGGCGGGAAAAGATTACGCAATGGTGTTTGGCGTGATTTTGGGCACCGGCGTGGGTGGCGGCATCGTGTTTCACGGAAGATTGCACGAAGGCCCGCAGCATATCGCCGGGGAATGGGGGCATAACATACTTGAGCCCGACGGACCGCCTTGCTACTGCGGCAAACGCGGTTGCGTGGAAACCTTTCTTTCCGGACCCGGCCTCGTCTACGACTGGCGCCAGCATCACGGCGATCAGACGATCGAGGCGAAACATATCGTGGCGCAGGCCGCACAAGGCGATGCCCGGGCCGAAGCGGCGATGCAACGATACCTCGACCGTTTCGGGCGCGCGCTGGCGGTGGTCGTCAATATTCTCGATCCGGACGTGGTCGTGCTCGGCGGCGGCATGTCGAATATCGGGCGGTTGTACACCGAGGGCCGTGAGCGCGTGGCGCGCCATGTGTTCAACGATGAGCTACGCACGAAAATCCGGCCGCATGTCCACGGCGATTCTTCCGGTGTGCGCGGTGCGGCGCAACTCTGGGCGATCGAAGAAACCCGCGGTTAATCAACGGAATTACTTTCTGTCTTTTCTGGGCGCGACGATTCGCCGCAGGTTTCCTGTGCACCGCAGGAGCGTTCGTGCGTTATTACGAATAACTTCGGATTTATCTTGACGATATTGACGACGATCAAAGTGAAGTAATTGGCTTCGAGTATATTTTGTCAAGCGCGATGCGAAGGAATCTGTGTCGTTCACACGTTAAGGAGAACTGTCATGAAACGTAAATTAATTTATGCCGCGGTGATGGCGGCAGTACTGCCCTCATTGGCCGGGGTTGCTCTGGCCGCGGATCAGGACCGCGACCGGGATCGCCTGCGGGACCAAGACCGCCTGACGGCCCCGGATAAGGACCAAACCCGGGACCAAGACCAAGTCTACGGCTCGCAACTGATGACCGAGCAGGAGCGCAACGAGTATCGCACCCGCATGCGTGCTGCGAAAACCGTCCAGGAACGCGAGCAGCTCCGCAAGGAACATCACGAGCAGATGAAAGCCCGCGCCAAGGAACGCGGTGTCACGTTACCGGATGCGCCACCGGCACGCGGTGGCGGCATGGGACCCGGCCCCGGTGGTGGCATGGGTCCCGGTGGCGGTATGGGTCCCGGTGGCGGTATGGGACCGGGGACGGGTGGCGGATCGCGGCGTTATTAAGAACTGCCGCGGGAAGCCCCGGCCAACTTTCTGTTCTCCCCTCTCCTTAGTTTTTTAAGGAGAGGGGCGTGTGCGCGTGCCCGGCAATCTCCGTGGTTCATTCTACGTTATACTCTCAGGCCGTATTTTCTGGACTGCAGTAGGTCATAACTATGAACCGGCTAGCGGCATTGATAGGGTTACTCGGACTGTTTGCCGGCCTGTGCCAGCCGGCGACAGCCGCCGGGGCAGGCCATCTCAAGCTTTACACCGTCATCGGCCACTTCGATACCGTCAAGGAAGACCTGGTGAATGCGATCACCAGCCATGGACTCGTGCTTGACCATAACTCGTATATCAGCGCCATGCTCGAGCGCACCGGCAAGGACCTGGGTACGACGAAAGCGGTTTACGCCAAGGCCGAGTCGCTGCAATTCTGTTCGGCCACGGTATCGCGCCGCATGATGGAGGCCGACCCTGCCAATATCGTCTTCTGTCCCTATATCATCGTGCTATACACACTGCCGCGGGATCCGAAGACGGTGTACGTCGGCTACCGCCGGCCGTTACCGGTGGGCTCCCAAGCGTCGAAGGCCTCGTTGAAAGCAGTGGAAGAATTGCTCGATGGGATCGTGAAAGAGGCGTTGAACCTGAAATAACGCCGGGCCGCCTTCGCTTCATCACAGTGCTTTGGGGCGCTGTCATCCTGACTTATACTCCACGCTTGTTTCCGATCAACCATAACAACGAGTTCATCCATGCGCGTTTCCCGTTTTTTGCTGTCCACCGTCCGCGAAACCCCGGCCGAGGCCGAAACCATCAGTCACCAGCTCATGCTGCGCGCCGGCATGATCCGCAAGCTCGCGGCCGGCATCTACACCTGGCTGCCGCTCGGCCTGCGGGTGCTGCGCAATGTGGAACGAATCGTGCGCGAGGAGATGAACCGCGCCGGCGCGCAAGAGGTGCTGATGCCGGCGGTGCAGCCGGCGGAGCTGTGGCAGGAATCCGGGCGCTGGGACCAATACGGACCGGAACTGCTGCGCCTGACCGACCGGCATAAGCGCGACTTCTGCTTTGGGCCGACCCATGAAGAAGTTATTACGGATCTTATCCGGCGCGAAATAAAGAGTTACCGCCAACTGCCGGCGAACTTCTACCAGATTCAAATGAAATTCCGCGACGAGATCCGCCCGCGCTTCGGCGTCATGCGCGCGCGTGAATTCCTCATGAAGGACGCGTACTCATTTCATGTCAGCGAGGCCTCGCTCGCGGAAACCTATCAGGCGATGCACGAAACCTATACGCGCATTTTCCGGCGCGTGGGGCTGGAGTTCCGGCCGGTCGCGGCCGACAGCGGTGCCATCGGCGGCAGCCATTCGCATGAATTTCACGTGCTCGCCGATTCCGGCGAGGACGCGATTGCCATCTGCGCAAAGTGCGAATACGCCGCCAACGTGGAGATGGCCCAGGCGCTGCCGCCGATGGGCAAGCGTCCGGCGCCGGGCCAGCCGATGCAGACCGTAGATACACCGGGGCAACATACGATTGAGCAGGTTAGCAAGTTTCTGAAGGTCGATCCAAAGCAAACTATTAAAACTCTGCTCATCAAAGGTGTCGGCGGCGTCATCGCGCTGGTACTGCGCGGCGATCACGAGCTGAACGAGATCAAAGCGGCAAAACTTCCGCAGGTGGCGAAACCCTTGTTGTTCGTCACGCCAGGCGAGGTAGAACTGGCCGCCGGATGCGAACCCGGCTCGATCGGGCCAGTGGGCCTGAAGATCACCGTCATTGCCGATGAATCCGCCGCGCGTTTAGCTGATTTCGTCTGCGGAGCGAACACCAACGGTAAACACCTTATAAATGCGAACTGGGGCCGTGACGCGGCCGAACCGGTGGTGGCCGATCTGCGCAAAGTGGTCGAGGGCGACCCCTGCCCCGATTTCGGCCAGGGCCAATGCGGCGGCACGCTCTCGATACGACGCGGCATCGAGGTCGGCCACATCTTCCAGCTCGGAACCAAGTACAGCGAGGCGATGCAAGCGACCGTGCTTGACGAGGCCGGCCAGTCGGTGGTCATGCCCATGGGCTGCTACGGCATTGGCGTGTCGCGCGTCGTGGCCGCCGCCATCGAGCAAAACCACGACGCCAACGGCATCATCTGGCCCGACGCCATCGCGCCGTTCCAGATCGCGCTGGTGCCGATCGGTTATGGAAAATCAGAGAAGGTCCGCGAAACGATAGATAAACTCTACGGCGAGCTGGTGCACGCCGGTTTCGATGTGCTGCTCGACGACCGCGACGAGCGCCCCGGCGTCATCTTCGCCGACATGGACCTGATCGGCATCCCGCACCGCTTGGTGCTCGGCGACAAGGGTCTGGCCAAGGGCGTGATCGAATACAAGGGGCGGCGCGACAAGTCGCCGCGCGAGATTCCGCTGGATCAGGTCGTCAGCACCCTGCGCGAAATAATAAAAACCTGACACCCGCAACCTGCGCTTGCTGGATTTGCGAAACCGGATACGGGAGCGCTAAACTGGTGTCCAGCGACAGCAAGCGTAACGGGGTGACAGCGTCACCCGCGGCATGAATCCACGAACCATGGGGCACGACGAACAAAAAGTTGACGAAGCGGTTCTCGCCTTGCTGTTCCTCACCATGTTCGAGGAACACGGGATCGCTCGGGCATGGAAAAATCACGATTGGGACACGCTCGGCCGGCTCCATGAAAAAGGCCTCATCGGCAACCCGAAAAACAAGAACAAGTCCGTGACCCTGACACCCGCGGGAATCGAGCAGGCGCGCGAGTGCTTTGAAAAGCTGTTCGCCCGTGACACCAACCACAACCACCCACGCACCTGAAATACACCTCCGGCAGGAAGAACATCAACTCATGTAGGTTGGGATGCACGAAGTGAATCCCAACAATGTATTGCCGTCTGTACCGTGGTGAAGGTGGGAATTTACAGGTTACGACAACGACAGCGACCATGGAACGGTAAGAGAGAGGCGTTGGGGTTCGCGTTGCTCACCCCAACCTACGGACTACGGGCTTTATCTCCAAGGCCATTCTGGTCAAATTCTTCAAGCTGTAATCGCGCCGGACCGGTATTCATCGGATTCCGAGAATTGCCGGTTATCTCACGGTTTCTAAACAATTTAGTGAGCGATAAGCAGAGCGCCCTCGCGTCTGCCTCTCCGGGTTTTTTCGAATCAGATTGCCGGTCAACTGCGTTAAATGTAAAATGGGTTATCAGGCCCGCTTAGCATCCCCACCCACCCCAACTTCAGTGATGCTCCGTTTGGCACGATTTCACACAAAATAGTAATGTAATCCGATAAAAAAATGTTTCAGAGTGGAGGTTCAGTATGAAAAGTCTATTCCATGGTTTGCTTACGATACTCGTTACAGTCTTATTTACCGCCGCTGAGGCAGGGACGATCATTGTTAACAACGACGAATGGACGTTATCCGATACAGGATTTTCCAATGCCCCGGATACCAGTAAATTTGCGACTAACATCGCAGCATTATTCAGTGGTGGTGGAACAGGGTCGTTTCATGCTTATTCAGCCAACCTTGGCTTTACCGGATCCAGTCTCAGCGCGACCTTAAGCGGAGCCGGTCATACTTACACGACAGGTACCGGATTTGCCTTTACGCAGGCGAATATTTCGAGTTTCAATGGACTTTTTCTGGGGGGTTCGTATTTAAGCTCAACAGAAATCAATACGTTGATCAATTACGTAAAAGCTGGGGGGAACGTCTATCTTGCCGGCGGGGCCGGTGTCGGCGGCGCGGACACTGAAGCGGCAGCGTGGAACCCGTTCCTGAATGCGTTCGGAATTTCCTACGCCAACTTCTATAACGGCATCGAGGGGAATGTTGACGTTACCGGCGCAACCCACCCCATCTTCAGCGGTGTAACATCTCTTTATCAGAACAGCGGTAATTCTATTACTGGCGCGGGTATTCAGGTTTCCCAAAATGGGGAAGGACTCTATGCTGTCGTGCCCCTGCCTGCCAGCTTTCTCCTGCTGGCCTCTGGTATTGCGGGTCTCGGTGGTGTGTTCGCGCGACGCAGGCGCCGCACCGTCTGAGTACGCTTGTTCAGGCGCGAGATCGTGTCGATTTCCAATCTCATTTCGACAAGGTCAAGCGCATTTATCTGGATCACCGAACTAAAGTAAACCAATCGGGCCATGGGGTTTCCCCCTCTCGACCACCCGCGGTTCATGGATGGTGTTAATTCGTCCTCCTCCGCACCTCCATCACGTTCGGAATCTGATCCAGCTGCGCCAGGATCCGGCTCAGCGTTTCGATGTTCGGCATCTCGAGCGTGAAGGTCATGTGCGCGATCTGATTCTTGTCCGTGAGCGTACCCACACCGAGCACGTTGATTTTCTCGTTCGCCAGCTGTGAGGTAATGTCACGCAGCAACCCGGCGCGATCGTGCGCCAGGATTTCCACCTGTACCGGGTAGGCCGCGCCGGCCTGCGCGCCCCAACTGACTTCGATCAGCCGCTCGTCGTGCTCGTCGTGATGGCGCAGGGCATTGGCGCAGTCGCGGCGGTGAACGGTCACGCCCTGCCCACGCGTGATGAAACCCACGATCGGGTCGCCCGGCACCGGGTTGCAGCATTTCGCCATGCGCGTGAGCAGATTGCCGATGCCCTGGATGGTCACGCCGGCCGCGGGGCGCGGGGCTCTTGGGGCGCGCGGTGCGATGGCGGGACGGGTCTCCTTGAAGGCCAGCCCGGCGAATTCCTGCGCCGCTGCCATGATCTGCGCCGGCTTGATATCGCCACGCCCGGCGGCCGCGAGGAAATCGTCGACCCAGTGATATTGGAATCGCTGCGCGAGCTTTTCGTAATTGACATCGCCGACGCCGAGACGATGAAACTCCCGTTCCAACACGGTGCGCCCTTCGGCAACGCTGGCCTCATGGTTCTGCTCACGGAACCAATGGCTGACGCGCGACCGTGCCTTGGTGGTATGCAAATAACCCAGGTGCGGCGACAGCCAGTCGCGCGACGGCCCGCCAGCCTTGACGGTCAGCACTTCGACGCGATCGCCGGTGGTGAGTCGATGGGTGAGCGGCACCATCTGGCCGTTGATCTTGGCCCCGCGGCAACGGTGGCCGACCTCGGTATGAATGTCGTAGGCAAAATCGAGCGGCGTGGCGCCCGTGGGCAGGTCGACGATGTTGCCCTTGGGCGTGAACACGTACACGCGCTCGCTGAAGACCTCGGACTTGAACTGATCCACGAAATCGCTCGCGCTCGCGATTTCGTCCTTCCACTCGAGCAGGCTGCGCAGCCAGGCGATCTTGGCATCGTAACTTTTATCGGCGTGCGCGCCTTCCTTGTAGCGCCAGTGGGCGGCGACGCCGAACTCGGACAACCGGTGCATCTCGCGCGTGCGAATCTGTACCTCCACCGTTTTGCCTTCCGGGCCGATCACCGCCGTGTGGATCGAACGGTAGTTATTTTCCTTGGGCGTGGCGATGTAGTCGTCGAACTCGCCCGGAATGTGCTGCCACAAGGAATGCACCACGCCGAGCGCGGCGTAACAGTCGCGGATGTCGTCGACCAGCACGCGCACGGCACGCAGGTCGAAGATGCGCTCGAAGTCCCGGCCTTTCTGTTGCATCTTGCGCCAGATACTGAAAATATGCTTTGGACGACCTGTGACCTCGGCCGCGACCCCGGCTTGGTGCAACTCGCGAGTAAGCCTCTTCACCAAGCCATCGATATAGGCCTCGCGGTCCTCGCGCCGTTCGGCGAGCAGTCCCGCGGTCTGCTGGTAGGTCGCGGGTTCGAGATAGCGGAACGCCAGGTCCTCGAGCTCCCATTTCATTTGCCAGATGCCGAGACGATTGGCGAGCGGCGCGAAAATGTCCATGGTTTCGCGCGCGATGCGCTGCTGTTTGTCCTCCGGGAGCACGCCCAGGGTGCGCATATTGTGTAGCCGGTCGGCGAGCTTGATGAGCACCACCCGCACGTCTTCGGCCATCGCCAGCAGCATTTTTCGCAGGCTCTCGGCCTGGGCGTGTTCGCGGCGCGAACCTTCCGGCTGGCTCTGAAATTCCTGGATGACCTTCATCTTGGTCACACCGTCGACCAGACCGGCAATCGGCGCACTAAACTCGCGCTTCAGGTCTTCCAGTGCCATGCCGCCATCCTCGACCACGTCATGGAGAATCGCCGCGGCCAGCGTTTCGTGATCCAGCCCCAGATCGGCGAGGGTCTTCGCTACCGCCAAGGAATGCTGCACATAGGGCTCGCCCGATATGCGACGCTGGCCGGCATGGGCCCGGGAGGCCAAGGACACAGCGCGACGCAGGATGTCTTTTTCGACCTCCGGCCGGCCAGCGGTGACCGCGGCAAGCCAGGCCTCAACGCCGTCCGCGACGCGGGCGTCTTCCGTGGGGGAAATTGGCGTGGGCCTGACCATGATGCGTTCATCCTTCCAAAACTCATCCCCGTCTGAATGGGGTCGCGGTATCGAATTTTCGATGTCTATAATTTCTTATATGTACCTACCTCAAAATACATGTAGGGTGGACACCGCAACAGCCAGCGAAGCCGCGTTGGTGGGCAATGCTTCCAGCCCGGGGCGCAACAAAACCGTTGCACCCGTTCGGCGGCACGAACACACGTTAAGTGTGTTCGTGGAAACTCCGCCTCACCCTACGAATATATGCCGGAGTATTTTTCAGATAGGTTCATATCACTGTCATGATCACCCCCGCGGGTTCCAATGTCCATACACCAGGGGACGGCAGATTGGCCGATACATGAAATTCAAGAAAACCGCGCTAACACTATTCGCCATGGCGGCGATCACCGGCTTCAGTTTCCCCGGCGGCGTTCAAGCCGCGCCGACGGCGTCCGTTACAGAGACGACGCCGGCGGCGGTTGATCCCGAACTGCGCGCGCTCGTGAAAAAAGCCGCCATGGAGACTGACAGTTTCGCCGATCGCTTCGACGGCGAGGTGTGGCTGGCCGATATGTCACGGCGGCTGGAGCAGCGCGTGCCGGATGCGCACTACCGCGTGGAACTGCTGAAACACGTCCACTATGAAGCCCACCGTACCGGTCTGCCGCCCGAGCTGGTGCTCGCGGTCATCGACGTGGAAAGTGATTTCAAACAGTACGCCATCTCCCATGCCGGCGCACGCGGGCTGATGCAGGTAATGCCTTTCTGGCTGAAGGAGATCGGCCAACCCGGCGATAGCCTGTTTCGCATCCATACCAATCTGCGGCTCGGCTGCACGATCCTCAAATATTATCTGGACAGGGAAAAAGGAAATTTATTTGCCGCGCTCAAGCGCTACAACGGCACGCGCGAGCGCGACTATTCGCTCAAGGTGGATAAGGTATCCCGGACACGCTGGTACAAACAGTGAACCGTGAGTCGAAAATCGTGAGACGTACACATCTTACGATTCACGGATTACCGCACGATGAAGTCGCGAAAAGTCTGTAGTTCGGCATTAACACAAATCACTTGCTCGACCCGCGCCCGTGGCGGGCCCTGCCACAACCACCGTTCCAGTTCCTGAAGTTTACTTTCCTCACCGCAGGCGATCAGCTCGACCTGCCCGTCCGGAATATTACGCACCCAGCCGGTAAGCCCCAGCCGGCGGGCGGTGGATTCCGTCGAGGCCCGGAAGAACACGCCCTGCACTTGTCCCGAAACAATAAAATGCCGGCAGAGATTCATAA
>JAUSDQ010000012.1 GCA_030650525.1 Sulfuricaulis sp. | reverse complement strand
CAGAACGCTTTCCCATAATGCATCGAGATGTTCGCTGTGTTCGGGTGCGCCGCTTTCCCTACTCGGTGTTCTTTCGCGCGGAGTCTCGGCGAATCGTTGTATTGGCTGTGTTCCATGCGCGTCGCGATCCAAGCGTGTGGCAACAACGCGCATAAGCGGTAGATGATGTCGGCTGCCTCTAAGCTGTGCAGGCGAAAAGGTGCCAGGAACCTTTTAGCCTCCCAAACGTTAGAGTCGTTCGCGCCAGTAGCCTGGACGCCTTGCGTGATGAGCAAACGCAATTACAAAGATTTCTGCATCGCGCTCGTAGACTATTACGGAGTAGGGGAAGCGTCTGAGTATTAGCCGTTTAACACCGCGGGCTCCGGCTGTACCCGGCACGGATGTCAGGGGGACGATGGCTTCTTCAAGCAGGTCGAGAGCCGCATCAATGGCGTGCTCGAATTCTATGCCTAGTCCGGGACGTTCTTTTTCGTACCACGCCGCGGCCTCGGCCGCTTCATCCGCGGCCGCCGCATGGATGCGCAGCGCGCGCATTTAGGGGCGGTTCATGCGAGCACGCATTCGGCGGCGGAACTCCTTACGATCGATTAAGTTTGCGGTGCCTGAATCGATCTCGGAAAGCCTGCGCAAAATCTCCGCGTCCCATGCCTTTTCCACGTCCGAATCCAGCGGCCCGTCGAGGCTGACGACCAGGTTGTAGGCAAGCTCTGCGCGCTCGGCTTCCGAGAGGTTGAGTGCCTCGGAGCGTACTTTTTCCAGTGCTGTGCTGCCCATAGGCGTGCTCCATTTGAAAGGTGGTGCAACTGTGTTCAGGATAGCGCACCTAGCAACCGCTTGCACGCTGACGCGCCCCTTACGGAACAAGACTTAGGCCGCGTGCCGCAACGGTTTAATCTTCCTGCGCGCTTTTTGTTCCGCCTGCCACAAATCGTAGGTGGCCTGCATCCGCAGCCATGACTCCGCCGATCCGCCCAGTGCGGCGGCCAACCGTAACGCCATGTCCGCGCTGATCCCGGCCTTGCCGTTTAACACACGCGACAAAGCCACGCGCGTTACGCCGATATGCTTGGCGAACTTCGTCACCGTAATCCCGGTGTCGGCGAACACCCCGTCTTTCAGTACCTCGCCGGGATGCGGGGGGTTGTGCATTCTGTTCATGGCATATCTCCTTAATGATAATCGCGGTAATCCACGAGCACGGCGTCTTCGCCTTCGAAGGTGAAAGTCAGCCGCCAATTCTTGTCTACCCAGACCGCCCAGTGACCGTTCAAGTCGCCCTTGAGCGCGTGACACTTCCAACCGGGCAGATTCATGTCGCTGGGTGTTTGCGCTCCATCGAGGCGAGCGAGCTGCAGACGTAAGCGCTGCGCGTGCGCCGGCTGGATTCCGGCTTTACTTCCCGTTCGAAAGAATCGTTCCAATCCTTTATGCCGGAAACTCCTTAGCATGCCGAAAGTGTATAGCGTAGGTATACAGTCGTCAACGCTCAGGACCGTAAGGCGGATTCGGCGCCCCGTGCTTATGGGGGGTGTTTTTGAGGACTATCAAGGCGCATCTTAAACGAGATTGACAGTGTGGTAAGAAATAGGACCTTGCCAATTGTAATGTTGCGCATCACACTTGATTTGTGATCGTTCGCTTCCGCCACATGGGGCCGGCAACACTTCTTTGAGACCGGAGATCATCGTGGCGTTGGCCCCAAGCACGCGGCGCGTATCCGCCGTTTGCTTGACCGGTTGGACGCCGCTTCCGGCCCTCAAGACATGAACCTGCCGGGTTTTGGATTTCACCTGCTCAAGGGCGACCGGAAAGGCGTTTATGCCATCGACGTGTCGGGAAACTGGCGCATCACCTGGAGGTCAGGACCGGATGGAGCCTACGACGTGAACCTGGAGGATTATCACTGATGAAGACACTGCGCGATCCCAAGCGTCGTCCGACGCGCCCCGGAGAGATTCTGCGGCTAGACGTGCTGCCCGCGCTGGGCATCACGCAGGGCGAGTTCGCCAGACGCCTGGACGTGTCGCGGCTCACTGTCTCGGAGTTGCTGCGCGAGAAGCGCGCGGTCTCGCCCGACATGGCGCTGCGCTTGGCGCCTTCTGAATACCACGCCGGAGTCCTGGCTCAACATGCAGCAGGCCGTGGACTTGTGGGAACTGGGGCGGGCGCGCACCGGTCGCTACGCGCGCATCAAACCGGTGAAGAAAGCGGCCTAAATGAGCAAACTCAAGGCCGCGGTTTCGCACCGCGGCAAGCTGATCGAGGAGCTGCGCGCGGACCCCAAGCTCGCGCGCGAATACCTCGCGGAGAATCATCGGGTCAGAGTTGTTGAAACCTTAAACATTCACGCCCTTCCACAACGGCATCACCACCACACGCAGACAGGCGTGCGCCGCGCGCAGCGCGGCTTCAGCCTTTTCGGCGCTCGGCGCGCGCGCAAAAATAAACCCGAGATAACTCGAACCCTCCGGCAAGGGCACCAGTTCATAGCCTTCGCGCACGTTGATGACCACTTCATCGATGTAGGGTATTTTCTCGGCCGCCAACACGCCTTCGACGCGCCGCAGGATGCCGGCCTGCGGGATCGGGATCATCAGCACCCCGGCGCCGCCGGTTTCACTGGTTAATTCCGGGCGCTCGCCCAAGGCGTGCAGCAACACCAATTCCTCCAAGCTGGAACCGGTGCCGAAGCGCAGCAAGCGACCGCACAATCCGCCGATGGTGCGCGCGGCGACTTCCAGTATCCATACGCCCTGTTTGTTGATGCGGCATTCGGCGTGGATCGGCCCATCGCGCAGACCGTAGGCCGCGCACGCGCTGGAGATCGTTTCGCGCAAGGATTGCTGAGTAGGCGCATCCAACCGTGACGGCGCGATGTAATACGTCTCTTCGAAATACGGGCCGTTCAGCGGATCGGGCTTGTCGAAGATCGTCAGGATATCGAGGCGGCCGTGCGTCAACAGGCCTTCCATCGCCACCTCAATACCCGGAATGAATTCCTCCACCAGAATGGCTTCGCGTTCCTCGGCCTCGCGCAGCCCGGCGCCCGCCAGCAATACTTGAATACGTGCTACTGCCTGCGTGAGTTGGTCGAGGTTGTCAGCGCGAATCACGCCGCGGCTGGCGGCGAGTGCCACCGGCTTGAGCACACAGGGAAAACGAATGTCCTCGGTCTGCGGGGCCAAGGGGCGCGTAAGATCGAGCCGCCAGTGACGCGGCACCGGCACGCCGGCCTGCGCCAGTCGATCGCGTGCCAGGTCCTTGCGCCGCGCGAGGTGTACCGCCGCGGTGGGGTTGTGGGGGAGGCCGAGTTCGGCCGCCGCGAGTGCGGCGATTTCAGTGCTGGCGTCGTCGCTGCCAAGCACGGCCGCGAATGGCCGCCGCTGCGCTTCGCGCAGGATGGTTTGCAGGGAGGCTTGGGTATCGTCGAGGTCGAGATGCAGGCCGTCAGCGTAGGCACTGACCAGGGAATGTTTGGCCTCGGAGGCGATCAGTATTTCGATGCCGCGGGCCTTGGCCGCCGCCAGGAACGGCGCGGTGCGATAACTATCGTGCGGGGCGATCAGCAGAATGCGGCGTGGAGTTTGAGAAACCCTCTCTCCTTCCGG
>JAUSDQ010000001.1 GCA_030650525.1 Sulfuricaulis sp. | reverse complement strand
TCGGACATGGGGGCGCTCGCCTCGATGCTGCGGGGGACGCCAGCTTCAAGCGAGCAGATTGTCGATGAGCAGGCGCAAGGGGGCATGGGAGCGCCGGCCACGATCAACGCTCCGGCGCGGCCAGGCGGCCAGATTGACCCGTCGATGCTCGGCCAGTTGCGCACGCCTGAAATGCAGAACACTGGAATGCAAATGTTCCTGCAGCAGATGGCGCGCGAGAATGCTCCGCCTGAGCGCGTGGACCTTGGGGACCGCATCGGCCTTGTGAAAAACGGCCAGATCGTCGGCTACCTTCCCAAGGGTGCAACGCCGGATGCGACTATGCGCGAGGGCGGCGCGCAGGCCAGACATGCCACGCCAAGCGGCGGCAACCTGCTCTCGGCACAGACTGCGCTGCAAACGCACGCCACGCCGAGCGGAAGCACGCTTGCGTCTAACGCGGTATCTATGCGCGGGCAGAACATGACGGACGCGAGGGCTCAGCAAACGCTCGCGCAAGGCAAGACGCCTCCGGGCTATCGTGGAACTGAGGAAGGGAACCTGCAAGCCATTCCAGGCGGCCCTGCAGATACAAAGCTCGCTGGCGTGCTGAATCAGGACACAGGAATTTTGACGAGCAGCACCGCCAACATGGACCGACTGGCAACGGCTGCGAATGAAGCCATGAACCATCCTGGGCTCGCCGGTACGGCTGGACTTCGCGGGGCGATCCCGAACGTGCCTGGGACGCAGGCGGCAGACGCAGCGGCGCTCTTGAACACGCTCAAGTCTCAGGTCGCGTTCGGCGTGTTGCAGGACATGCGCAACAACTCGAAAACGGGCGGTGCTCTCGGTAACGTATCGGATGCGGAAGGCAGGCGGCTGGAGGCGAATCTCGCGGCGCTGGAGAAGTCGCAATCCGTTGAGCAACTCAAAGAGAGCCTGAAAAAGATCATTGACTACACGGAAGGCGCGAAGGGAAGGCTGCGCGAGGCGTTCAACCTGAAACACTCAGGCAAAGCCGCGGCGCCTTCCTACGCCGGGCCTGAGCGCCGCGCGACTTCTAATCCTACTGCTACTGGTCAGAACGGGCAGAAACTTGAACTGGTGAACGGACAATGGCAGCCGGTGAAGTAACCCCTCCGCTTCCTCCTGGGTTCACGCTTGACGGAGCGCCGCCGTTGCCGCCCGGATTCACGCTCGATCAGCCCGTAGTGAAAAAGAACAGGCCGACATTCCCGAAGATCGGCCTTGACCCGACCGAGGGCATGAGCGGGATGCAGAAATTCAATGCTGGCGTCGGCAAGGCGTTCGTAGACATTGGCCGGGGGGCGGCGCAGATGGTAGGACAGGGGCCGGATGCGGCGCAAACGCAGGAAAACCGCGCCCTTGACCGCCCGCTGATGAATACCGGCGCAGGGATGTCTGGGAACGTGGCCGGCAACATCTCCATGCTCGCCCCGCTTGCCGTGGTCCCAGGCGGCGCTACCGTGGCCGGGGCCGGGACGATGGGAGCCCTTGCAGGCGCTTTGCAGCCCACGGAAGGGGTACAGGAGCGGCTGGGCAACATGGGGACTGGCTTGGCCCTTGGGGCAGGTACACAAGCCGCTGTAGGGCCTGGGGCGCGGGCGCTGGGGGAGTGGGGCGCGGGCAGGGAGCAGGCTGCTGCGATGCGGCAATCTCAGAACTCCGTTCGGGACGCGACTTTGAAGGCAGGGCAGGAGGCTGGGTACGTTGTTCCGCCGTCGAATATCAACCCAAGTGCTGCGAACAAGATCATAGAGAGCATAGGCGGGCGGGCGGCAACTACGCAGGCTGCGTCATTCCGCAATCAGGAGGTAACGAACCGTCTTGCTGCCGAAGCCCTTGGAATGCCCAAAGGCGCGCCGCTTTCCGAGAGCGGGCTTGAAAGCTATCGCAAGAGCGTCGCGCAGCCGTACCGGGACGTGGCCGCGCTTTCGCAGCGGGCACAAATTGCGCTTGAGCAGTTGAAGGACGCGCGCTTCAACGCGAACAACTACACGAAATTCTACTCACGATCCGGCGATCCGAACGCGCTCGCGGCAGCAACCAATTTCCGGCAAAAGGCCGATGCGCTGGAAACCTCTCTTGAGGGCTTCGCTCAGAACGCGAACAAGCCTGATTTGATCGAGGCGCTGCGGAAGGCGCGCACGCAGATCGCAAAGTCGTATGACGTGGAGCGCGCCCTTAATGTGGGATCGGGCGACGTTTCCGCGCGCCTGCTCGGCTCGGCACTTGACAAAGGCAGGCCGCTTACGGGGGAACTCGCCACGGCGGGGCGGTTCTCGGAAGCCTTCCCTACGGTTACGCAGAACATGGCCGGGAAGCAGGCTCCTGGCGTTAGCAATACGACCGCGATTCTTAGCGCCCTGTTGGGCGGTGCTGGCGGCGCTACTTTCGGTCCCGGTGGCGTAGCTGCGGCTGCGCTCCCGCTTGCGCGAGGGCCGGCGCGTTCGCTTGCGCTGCAACTCGGTAAATCCGTCAAGCCTGATTACACGGTCGGCGGTGGCACCAAAGCGGCGGCGGCGCTGGCCGATCCCGAAACGCGGAGACGCGTTGCAATGATGGCCCGCGCGCTCATGCTGCCATCGGTACCACAACTCACCGGAGCCGAATAATGGAAGGCTGGCAATGGGCGATCATTCTCAAACCGTTCGGCCTGCTGATCATGTTCGCGCCTGGGGCGTTGCTCGTCTGGTGGCTCAAACGAAATCTGCCTAGCGGCTGGCTGCGCCGTATCTTGCTTTTTTCTTGGAAAGTATAGGGAGGATTTACGGCCTTCTCCAGCGGAACTTTCACATTCACGAGCAACTCTTTTGCTCCCTCGCCGACCACGAACACGGTCATATCGTCAACCGCTGCGACCTCTACGTGGGCGGAAATAGCCACGGCGCTCTCGACCTGCGTGCTGAAGGACGGAACGCAGACGCTTACCGCCAATATCCCGATGGGCGGCTTCAAGCTCACGGGATTGGCTGCGGGGTCGGCAACAGGTAACTCGCTGCGTTACGAGCAATTGTTCGTTGCAAGCGCCCTCGCGCTTCTCGGTACGCTTGATATTTCTACCGCTGCGGGAGGGCAGATTGTTTTCCCCGCGACGCAGAACGCTTCATCGGGGGCGAACACGCTGGACGATTACGAGGAACAAACATGGACGCCGGTGGTGACGTTTGCGACCCCTGGCAATTTGAGCATCGCCTATTTGCAGCAGTTGGGCCTCTACACAAAAATAGGCCGCTTGGTGATGGTCGAATGCATCATCCAAACCAGCACGTTCACGCACACCACGGCAAGCGGAAATTTGAAGATCACCGGCTTTCCGTTTTCTAATAACGCCACCACAGAGGGCATCGGCGCAACCGTTTGGAGCGGCATCACGAAGGCGAACTACACGAACATTTGCACGCGCCTCCTCGGCAGTGGTGCGATCGCCGAACTCTGGGCGTCCGGTTCTGCTCAAGCTGAGCTTCCGGTAACGGCGGCTGACACCCCCTCTGCTGGCACGCTCGTAATCCGGTTCTGCATGAGTTATACGGTATGAACCTCGCCGCCATCCTGATCTGCTGCGCGTCTGTGTCCGCCGGATTCGGAGGCCCGTCGCCGGGGCATCTACTTGCCGAGCGCTGGGGCGTGCCGGTGCGCTTGGAGGCGCAGTCCGTGCCTACCGTGCGGCTGGCTGACCGGCTGCCGATACGTGGACTTTCCGATGCGCCGCTCGTCGTTGGGATAGACGCCCTTTTCTGGCACGCGACCGATGCCGACTGTACGCGCGGGCTTGAGGCGTTGGACGCGCTGCTACGGGCGCGCGAGGGCAAGCCGCTGATCCTCGGCACCGTGCCGCCCATCGTCGCGGGGCAAGGATGCCGCGCCGTGCTGAACGCGGAAATGGAACGCCGCTGCACCGGGCACTGCATCCTCGTGCGGCTGGAAGGCGATCTGCTGCCGACCGAACTACATCCGGGGCGCGAGTGGTCCGAGCGCGTCTTGGCGCGCATCTATGGAATCCAAGCTCGCCGCGCTGGAGGGATGGGATGAGTGATCCTGAGAAATCAGGATGGACGCTATCTACCTTAAAATCGCTCATGGACGAGCGAGATCGGCGCTACGGAGAAATTGCTGCGGCCAAGGAAACAGCGATAAATGCAGCACTTGCCGCCGCTGAAAAGGCCGTTATGGTTGCTGAGCGAAACGCGGAAAAGTGGCGCGACAACGCGAACGAATGGAGGCAGGCCATGACAGATCGTGAACGTAATTTCCTGCCAAGGAACATCGGGTACATCATCGGCGCATTGACTGCGCTGACCTTAGTGATGGGCATTGCAGACAAACTTATTCTTAGATAGGAGTAACACCATGACGCTAATTGATCTTCTAATCCTCGCGGTAGTCGTCGGAGTTATCGGCTACCTCGCGCACTGGCTTATCACGAGTTTCTTCCCCGCTCCCGTGCAGATGCCAGCGCTGCTCATTGTTGGAGTTCTGCTGCTGCTATTTTTGCTCGCGCAGTTCTCCGGCCCCGCAGATATGCACCTGTACCGCCGCTGGCGATAGCATGAACTTCCACGACGGCCTGAACCTGATTCTGCTGCTGCTCGGGCTGTTCGTGTTCTATCGTCTGGTAAAAAGCGCGGAGCAACTAGAATTCTGGCACCTTATTTCCGTCACGTCTGCCGATGGGAAGATATGGACCGACAACGACAAGGTAGGCCAGATGACCGGGCTAGTGTTCGGGACGTGGATCGTCTGCTGGCTCGCGCTGACGAACGAATTGACCGTCTATTACTTCGGCGTGTGGTTGATCTACGCGGCAGGGATGACGGCGTTTGCGAAGTGGGCGCGGGCGTTCGTTACTGACCGCTTCGGCAAGGCTCCGGCTGTCAGGGAACCTGATCCGCCTCCGCCCTCGACCACCACCACCACCACGACAAAGACCGTTCCGTGAACCGCGCAGACCTCAAGGAAGCCTTGCAGCATCCGAACGTGACGGCCTTCCTCCGCGCCATCCGGCTAGGCGAGGGAACGTCAGACGAACTCGGCTACTACCGCATCGTCGGCGGCGGCTCTTTCACCGATGACAGTGTGCATCCACGCGTCAAGGTCTATCTGCCGAAGTACGATGTTTACTCTACCGCTGCCGGGGCGTATCAGATTATCTGGCCGACGTGGACAGGGTTGTGCAAGCAATACGCCTTCCCAGACTTCACGCCAGACACGCAGGACGAAGCGGCGGTCGCGCTGATCGCTGAGAAGCACGCGCTTGCCGATGTGAAGGCGGGTAGACTTGGCGATGCCGTGGAGAAGTGCGCGGCGATATGGGCAAGCCTGCCTGGATCGGAAGCGGGACAGCGCACGGAAAGCATGGCTGCGGTTAAGGAAGAATACCTATCTCACGGAGGCACACTCGCATGAACGAAGATAAAACCCTTCCCCCTCTAGGCGCACGGACACCGAGGAACCTGTTCCGCTGGCTCAAGGCCTGGGCGAAGGCTGAACCCATCACCGCCACGGCTATTCTGTGCCTGCTGGCAGGGTTCATCATTGGGGCTTGGCTGCTGTGAAAATGGGCGGCTGCTTCTTTGCTTGCCAAGCAGGTATAACCAAGCAGCTAGGATGTGGTTACTACGGAAACGGAATCTTTCGATCCGCCCCGAGAGGGATGGCTAGTCCCAACCACGTTTTGCCAGCGCCCAATGAAAGGATAGCATGATCTACCTCTACATTGCCGCAGCCATCGCGTTTATCGCACTGGGCGGGTACGCTAAGATTCAGAACAGCGGCAAACTAGAGGCTCAGGCCGAAGTCTCAGCCTGCAACACGAAGATCGAGGCGCAGAACCTTGC
>JAUSDQ010000353.1 GCA_030650525.1 Sulfuricaulis sp. | reverse complement strand
CGGCGCAAACAGTGACATCACATCGCTTACCGGCTTAACAACCGACTTAAGCGTAGCGCAAGGAGGTACAGGTCTTTCGTCGCCGGGAACGTCGGGTAATGTATTAACGTCAAATGGTGCTGCGTGGGTGAGCCAAGCGCCGGTTGCGGGTGTGGGAGGATCCGGTACAACAAATAAACTCTCGAAATTCACCGCCGCGTCCACCGTTGGCGATTCACAAATTTTTGATAACGGAACAAGCGTCGGCTTGGGAACTGTCGCGCCGAACGAGCTTTTAGAAGTTGCGGCCGGTACGGGCGCACGGATGATTGTGAGTGACGGCGGTGGAGCATCTCGATATTATCTTCTGCTCCAGGCGCCAAGCGCCGCACAAACCTACGCGCGTGTATTGGGTTACCGCGCGGGGGTAGGCGCGCAAAATCTTGTGCTGCAGGACAGCGGCGGAAATGTCGGCATCGGCACGGTTTCGCCGGCACAAAAACTGGATGTCGCGGGAATGGCGCAAATGACCGGATTTAAGCTCACAACGGGTGCCGTGAATGGCTATGTACTGAAATCTGACGCAGCTGGTGTGGGTACCTGGCAGGCGGGTGTAAACGGCACCGTCACAAGCGTCAGCGGTTCCGGAGGTACCAGCGGGTTGACGCTTTCTGGAGGTCCTATCACGACAACCGGAACGCTGACGCTCGGCGGAACGCTTGTAGTTTCGAATGGGGGAACGGGTGCTACAAACGCCGCAACTGCTAGGACAAATTTGGGCGCGGCGGCATCAGGTGCCAATAGCGATATCACCTCGCTTTTGGGTCTCACAACTCCACTTGCGGCAATACGCGGTGGCACCGCGCAAACGACGTATGCCACCGGCGACTTGCTTTACGCAGTTGCGGCAAACACGCTCGCAAAACGCACCATCGGCTCCGCCGGCCAGGTGCTTACGGTCTCAGGTGGCATACCGACGTGGGCAGCTCTTCCTTCGAACGGCACCGTCACAAGCGTCTCCGGCTCCGGCGGTACAACAGGCCTCACGCTCTCCGGAGGGCCCATCACCACAACCGGTACGCTCACGCTT
>JAUSDQ010000352.1 GCA_030650525.1 Sulfuricaulis sp. | reverse complement strand
CCATGGATCGCAGCGCGGCGATGCAGGAAGTCGGACGCCAGCTGGCTGAAAAGGAAGGCTTTCATATTGAAAGTGTCATCGGCGATGTGCACCAGTTGCCGTTCCCCGACAATCACTTCGATGTGGTGACGTTGCAATGGGCGTCACGGCATTTGCGCATCATGGACGTGTCCCGGGAGATCAGGCGCGTATTGAAGCCGGGCGGGTATTTTTATCACTGCGACATGTTGCGCCCCGGCAGCAAGCTGGTGGAACGCATGTACTACGCCTATCTGCGAGTCAGCCTGTCGGTGACGGCGGTGCTGTTTCAGAGCGGTGCGACGGCGCGTAACTGCAAGAAATATTTTATTGACGCGCTGAGTCTGTTTTACTCGGCCGAAGAGTTGTCTCAATTGCTGCAACACCTCGGCTATGAAAATGTCACGAATAAAACCCTGCTGAGCGGTATGATCGGATTTCACAAAGCGATGAAGCCTTAGTCCTGGCCCGGGCCGGACAGCGTCGTGGATAAGGCCCGCCTCCTGAGCGCCAGGAGCGGCGCGATGATGCAGGAGTTCAGCGCGCGTACCGCCGCGCGCTTGGCGGATTACACCTTGTTCAAGCTGTTGCTGCCGGTTTTTCGGGCGTTTCTCGATATCAATGTCAGGAAGGAAATCGAGAAAGACCGGCTGGTGATCGCGTGTGCAGCGCAGCGGGCGGGTAGCGCGCTGCAGGAAGCGGATATCCAACGCCTGCTGCAACAGGCGCGCGCGATCGATCAGAAGTTTCTGCAACAGGCCGCCGTGTTTCCCGTCAGCATTCACATCGAATACCGTGACATCGAACAGATTCGCCGGCGCCGGATCGAGCGGTTGCTCGAGGCGGCGGGGGGTTTGTTCGCGCAATGGGCACAGACGCCGCGGTTCCGCGCGGCGGTCGCCCGCTTGTATTCCCGCGCGGAGTTCGAATCCCTGTTGCGCGAGATACTGGAGCTTTACAGCGTCGAGACCAAAATGCTGAGCCGTTCAGTGAATATCCCCCAGATATTCCATATCGCGCGCGACTCGCTGTCTGATACCGTTCATACCGTCATGGTCAGCGTGGCTGAAGGCCTGGCCGGCGAGCTCACGCACAAAGTGTACCGGCGCGTGCCCTCGTCTTAGCGCCAAAAATCGCGGCTGGCATCTCTCCCGATAGGCCGGGTATCATGGGCGGATGGCCGTCGTCGCCATGCATCCATAC
>JAUSDQ010000343.1 GCA_030650525.1 Sulfuricaulis sp. | reverse complement strand
GGCTCAACGCGGATTCGTGTGGGTGATTTTTGTCATTTTTGCATGATCCGGGAGCGGTGGCAAAAAATGCGTAATGATCTTCATGGCCAGGTATTGTTCATCGCGGAAGCCATAGGCCTTACGCTGGATGACGCGAATCGTGTTGTTCAGTCCTTCCACACATCCGAGCGAGACTTTGTTCTCGGGTTTGCAGTAAGAAACGATGCCGTCCCAATGACGTTCGATCATTTGCACGAACTTCTCGAAAGACTTGAGCCGCTGCCACTTGAGTGCGTCTTTCCAGTTCTCGAAGAACTTCCTGGCCCAGGCTTCGCTCGAGTAATCCCACAGCTGCCCGAACGATTCCTTAAGCAAGTAAGCGGTGTTGAGCCGCTTATTGGCGGCGAGCAGCGTCTTAAGTGCCTGGCGGCCATCGAGGTCCAGGTTCTCCCGGTGCGACAGCAGGGTATAGCGGTGGCCCTTGATGAAGCGACGCGGCTTGCCCTGCAAGCGTGCATACTCGGCCCGGCGCACGTCGTCGAGCGCCTCGTTCAGATGGCGCAGGATGTGGAATTTGTCGAACACGATCTCGGCCTGCGGGGCATGTTCGTACGTCGCCTGCCGAAACGGTTTCCACATGTCCATCACGGCCACCCGAATGCCTGCGCAGCGGCGCGCGCCGTAGGCGGTGAAGAACTGCGCCAGGTCTTCTTGTTTACGTCCCGTGCCGCCAAACCAGATCGGCCGTTGGCGCTCCAGGTCGCTCACCACCACCCGGTAGTCGTGGCCCTTGCGGATGGCGATCTCGTCCACCCCGATCGCCGCGGTGGCCGGCATGGGGTTACGGCGCAGCTGTTCGGCCATATAAAGTTTGTCCAGGTCCTTGACGGTGGAGTGGTGCAGCCGCTCGGCGCGGGCCACGTCTTTCACGGTCATCGTGCGGGCCAGTGCCCCGACGTGCCGCGCATAACGCGCCGTGTAGCGCGGATTGCGCGCCAACCAGTCCAGGTACTCTCTGCGCACCCCGCAGTCCGGACAGCTTACGCGCACCCGCTCGAATTCAAGCTCGATGCGAAACCCACCCGCGCCCCGATCCCGCGCCCGCACCACGCACCGGTCGTAGATCGAGCAGCGGGTGCGGCTACAACACGAACACGTCCCGGTCTTTTTTTGCGACGTAGTGTCGCCACACGCACATCCGGATCGCCGAACACGCCCTTGAGTTTCGCCGCCGCCCGGAATCCGGGAAACGAATACAGCTCACACCATGTGCGCGCACGCTTCATCGACGTTCCCTTTCACTGAGGAGTCCAGAACCATGAAATACCCTATACCAACGCTTCGTAACGTGCCAATAATACGGAAAGTGACCCACACGAATCCGCGTTGAGCCAGTTAAAGTATTACCAGATCGGCATCAAAGCGCCAGCGGCCCTGATGGTCGGGTTTTTTGAGCGCCTTTTCCAGCTGCGCCATGAAATGATGGCGGCGGATCTCTTCCGCGCCCAGGCTGAAAAGATGCTCCGAGGGGAGCTGGCAATCAATGATGGCGTAGCCCCAGCATTGCAGCTGTCGCACGAGATGCACTAACGCCACCTTGGAGGCGTCCGTCTCCCGGCTGAACATGGACTCGCCGAAGAAAGCGCCGCCCAATGCGACGCCGTATAGACCGCCGACAAGTTTTTCATCCCGCCAGCATTCCACGGAATGGGCCAGGCCCTGCTCATGCAACACGCAGTAAGCTTCGATCATCTCCGGCGTAATCCAGGTACCGCCAGAGCCCTGGGTGCGCGGTTGCGCGCAACCCTGGATCACGCGGCTGAATTCGGTATCGAGTTTTACGGCGAATTTATTTTGACGTAAGGTCTTGCGCAGGCTGCGCGAAATGTGAAGTTTCGGCGGGAACAAAACAACGCGCGGGTCCGGCGACCACCACAGGATCGGCTGATCCGGGTTGTACCAGGGGAAAATCCCATGACGATAGGCTTCAATCAATCTTTCGGCGCGCAGATCGCCGCCGACGGCCAGTAGGCCCTCGGGCGAGGCCAAGTCGACCGGCGGAAAACGCAGATCCGTGGAAGCGGATTTAAGGATGAACACGATCGGTCATTTCTCCGCGGCAATCTCCTTTTTGAACGGAACATGC
>JAUSDQ010000336.1 GCA_030650525.1 Sulfuricaulis sp. | reverse complement strand
ACGGATCCCAGTTCGTAGAATTTCTGTATCGACTCCTCGCGCTCGAACGGGTCATGCGTCAGCAGAATCTGCTGGACCAGCGTGCCACGCTCGCGCGCGGCCCCCAGCAGTTTGTATAGCGATTCGATGGCGACGTGTTCCACGGCGACGATCTTCTCGATCGCTCCGTAGATGTCGTCCAGCCGCGTCAGAGCGAAAGTCACCAGCGCGATCATCAGCGCGACGGAAACGGCGAAGCCGGCGGCAATGATTTTGATCGCGCGTGCGTTGCTTGCTGTCCCCGTGTGTGGCTCTTGTGTGTTCATGGTTCCGGCCGCGCCAGGTTATTGACCCACCCCGGCGCGATGACTGTCATTGACCAAAATATAGGCTAAATTGCGCCGGCGCGGCCGGGACAGGGGTGGGGCGGACTGGCGAGCGGAGCAGGAAGCGCAGCGCTACCAGTCCCGGTTAGGGCTAATCAAAGTTTGCAGAGCTGCGCCAGGGACGGCAGGCACGGGCCATCAGAGTTGCGTCAGCGTGAGTGAGTTGCTGGCACCGCTACGATCGCGCTCCGGTGCCACCACATCGATGTGCACGAGCGGCGCCAACGCCCGCGCGAGACAGGCCAGTCCAGAGGCAAGGTAGCCGTCATCGTTGCTGAGAAGTATCCGCATCAGAAACCAAAACCAGGGCAAGAATGTCGGTCGGGGCGAGAGGGTGAAGCGGAGTCGGCACCGATGCACTTAACGTGCATCGGTGCCGCTGAACGCCCGGACATGAATGTCCGGGCTGGGGTTATTCGAAGCCAATAAAGTTTCGCCAAGGAAGGCATGTGCGAACCATCGGATTGGTCGGGGCGAGAGGGTGAGGCGGAGTATTCACGGACACACTTAACGTGTGTCCGTGCCGCCAAACGCCCGCACATGGATGTGCGGGCCGGGGGTGATCGAAGCCACATGAGTTGCGCCAGGGATGGCATGTGCGCGCCATCAGATTGGTCGGGGCGAGAGGATTTGAACCTCCGACCACCACCACCCCAAGGTGGTGCGCTACCAGGCTGCGCTACGCCCCGTTTGTGAATTTGCGTGAAAGGATCCCGCGTGATGTACGGCTGATATGCGGCCGTCATCATACCGGAGAATCCGCGCGAGGCAAGGATAATTTAGAGATTTTTGAGCATGCCCAGGACATCTTCCAGCTCGCTGATGAGCGTCTTGACGGTCTGCTGGCGATTGGCGTCTCGGGGTTCGGGGTTGTCCAGTTCGAGCTTGTTGCGCGCGCCGCTGATGGTGAAACCTTCGACATACAACAGACAGCGAATTTGCCGAATGAGGATGACATCGTGGCGCTGATAGTAGCGCCGGTTGCCACGGCGCTTGACCGGCTTCAGCTGGGGAAACTCCTGCTCCCAATACCGCAGCACATGCGGTTTGACCGCGCACAACTCGCTCACTTCACCTATGGTGAAGTAGCGTTTTCCGGGTATCGAAGGGAGTTCGTGATTCTCGCCGGGATCAAGCATCTAGCTCAGCCTGCTCTTTGAATTTTTCCCGGTTCGATTGGGCGTTTTGCTCGACTCGTTCCTTGAGCTTATGGCTGGCGCGGAAGGTAACTACCCGCCGGGCAGTAATGGGAATCTCTTCACCGGTTTTGGGATTACGACCCGGACGGGGATTCTTCTGGCGCAGGGAAAAATTACCGAAGCCGGAAAGCTTGACCTGCTCGCCTTCGGCCAACGCTCCCCGAACCCGTTCGAAAAAAAACTCGACGAATTCCTTCGCCTCCCGTTTGTTCAGACCCAGCTCGTTAAACAGGTTTTCCGCAAGATCTGCTTTGGTCAATGCCATATACCTTTACCCTTCTTCTTTGTTCTCCAGCGACTTATTGCCGTGGAATTGCCCCAAGCTCGGACCTCAGGCTAGCCATAACCTCCGCCATGACCTGCTCCACGTCATCCTCATTAAGAGTGCGCGAAGAGTCCTGTAAGGTCAAGCCCAAAGCTAAACTTTTTCTTCCAGAATCAATACCTTTCCCGCGATATTCGTCAAATAGCTCAAGGTTCACAAGACGTTTTCCAGCCGCTTTTTGCACACAACTCAGCACCGCCTGAGCGGGGATGGCCTCTAGCACGATGATAGCAATATCGCGCCGGATTGATGGAAATCTTGAAAATTCATGAAAAATAGGGACGGCTCTGCCCTGGATGGCCGTGAGTCGTAGCTCAAAAAGCACCACCGGCTGATCCAGCCCGAGCCGCGTCTGAACTTCCGGATGCAATAACCCGAGCAGACCGATCCGGTCCCCGTGGCGTGTAATTTCGGCCATTTGACCCGGGTGCAGGGCCGGGTGCTGGGCCGGATGAAACTGGCATGCTCCATCGATGCCAGCCAGGGTGAGCAAGGCCTCAACATCGGCTTTAACATCGTAATAATCGGCCCCACGCCCGGACGCGCCCCATTGCTCAGCCAGTGCCTCGCCGTAGACCGCCCCGCCCAGCATGCGCTCCTGCAGGATATCGCGTCCTTGCGGCTGAAAAGTCCGCCCATTCTCAAACAGCCGTATCCGCTTTTGCTGGCGGTTCTGATTATACAGAATGGTCTGAAGCAGACCCGGCCAAAGCGTGGTACGCATCACCGCCATATCGGCGCTGATAGGATTGGCCAGCGACAGCGGTGTCGTCTGAGGGTCTACCAGCGTCTGAATTTTAGGGTCGACAAAACTGTAGGTAATGACTTCCTGGTAATCCCGGTCGATTAACAAGGCGTGCAGGCGCGATTCCGAAATACCCGACTCCGCTACCCGGGGCGCGGTCATTTCAATACGCGGACGATGCGCCGGGATCCGGTCGTAACCGTGGACACGGGCAATCTCCTCGATCAAATCCTCCTCACGACGAATATCGAAACGGTGGGAAGGCGGCAACACGGTCCAGTGCTTCCCGGACTTTTTCAGTTTCATGCCAAGACTCTTGAGGATGCGCTCCATGTTCTTTTCAGGCACACACAGGCCCAGCCGTTGTGCCACGCGGGCAATGCGCAAGGTCACCGGGGAAACGCGCGGCAGATAACGTCGCACCGTTTGCTCTATCACCGGTCCGGGCTTGCCGCCGATAATTTCGAGCAGTAGTGACGTCGCACGTTCGACCGCAAGTTTTTGCAGGGCAGGATCGACGCCACGCTCGAATCGTTGTGACGATTCAGTTTGCAAGCCTTGTGCGCGCGCGCGCAGTGAAATGGCCTCGGGACGAAACCAGGCGCTTTCCAGAAACAGGTGACGCGTGGTGCGGCTCACGGCGGAATCGAGCCCGCCCACGATGCCGGCTAACGCCAGCGGTTGACGATCGTCGGCGATCAACAGACTGCCCGGTTCCAGCTTGATGCGGTTGCCGTCCAGCAGCACCAGCGATTCATTCTTTCCGGCTTGGCGCACATGGATAATGCCTTGGAGCTTGTCGCGATCGAAGGCATGCATAGGCTGTCCCAGCTCAAGCATGACAAAATTGGTGACATCGACGACCGGATGAATACTGCGCACGCCGCCGCGGCGCAGTTTTTCCTTCATCCACAGGGGTGTCGCCGCGTCGGGATTAATGTCGGTAATAACGCGTCCCACGTAACGCGGACAATCCGCTGAGGCATCGAGCTTGATCGTCATTTTCTGGCGATGTTTGGCGGGCACCGGTTTGATCGCGGGCGATTTTATTTTCGCGCCGGTCAATGCCGCCAGCTCCCGGGCCATGCCGGCAATACTCAGGCAATCGCCGCGATTGGGCGTGAGATCGACCTCCAGCGTGACGTCGTCGAGCGCGAGATAATCAGACAAGGACATTCCCGGTTTGGCATCGCTATCCAATGCCAGCAAACCTTCGGCGGTTTCCGCCAGCCCCAATTCAGCGGCGGAACAGAGCATGCCGGACGAACTTACACCGCGAATTTCTGTCTGTTTTATTTTCGTTCCATTGGGCAACGTCGCGCCAGCCAACGCCACGGGCGCCTTCATGCCGACCGCGGCGTTGGCCGCGCCGCAGACGATGTCGAGTTTTCCACCTTTGCCGATATTGACGCGGCAGAGACGCAGTTTGTCGGCAGACGGATGCGGCGCCACTGAAGTAATTTCTCCCACCACAACCTGATCCAGGTTGGGTGCGACGGATTCCACGGCGCTGACTTCCAGTCCGGCCATGGTAAGCCGGTGCGCCAATGCCCGCGTGTCGAGCTTGGGCGACACCCATTCACGCAACCATTTTTCGCTGATTTTCATATTTTTTGAAAATAAATTTTTAGCCGCAAAGACGCAAAGATCGCAAAGAAATCACTTTTGAATTTAAAAACACTTTGCGTCCTTTGCGGTGAATTTTTATTTAAACTGTTGCAAGAAGCGCAAATCATTTTCGTAAAACAACCGCAGATCGTTCACGCCATAGCGCAGCATGGCCAGGCGTTCCACGCCTAGGCCGAAAGCAAAACCGGTCCAGCGTTCGCTATCGATACCGACGTGGCGAAATACTTCCGGATGCACCATGCCGCAGCCCAGCACCTCGAGCCAGCCGGTATTTTTGCAGACGCGACAGCCCTTGGCTGCGCAGATCACGCAACTGATGTCCACCTCCGCCGACGGTTCGGTGAAGGGAAAATACGAGGGACGGAAACGGACCTTGAGCGGTTTCTCGAAAAACTGTTCCAGAAAATCGCTTAACACACCCTTCAGATCGGCAAAGCTGACGGTCTCATCCACCAGAAGTCCTTCGATTTGATGGAACATGGGTGTGTGGGTCACGTCGGAATCGCAGCGATAGACGCGCCCCGGCGCGATGATCCGTAACGGCGGCTGGTGTTGTTGCATGTGGCGCACCTGTACCGGCGATGTGTGCGTGCGCAACAGGCGATGGGCGTCGAAATAGAAGGTGTCATGCATGGCGCGCGACGGATGACTCGGCGGAATATTGAGGGCCTCGAAGTTGTGGTAATCATCCTCGATTTCGGGGCCGTCGGCGATCTCAAAACCCATGCGCGTGAACAGGTTTTCGAGGCGTTCCAGAGTGCGCGTGATCGGATGCGGGCCACCCTGGCGTACGCCCCTTCCCGGTAGTGTCACGTCCAGCACGTCACGCGACAGTTGTTGGTTCCTGGCCGTGGACTCGAGCTGCTGCTTGCGCGCGCCGATTTTTTCCTGAAGCGCGTCCTTGGCCTGATTAACCAGCGCCCCCACACGCGGGCGCTCTTCCGGCGGAAGACCACCGAGGCTTTTCAGTTGTTCGGTCAGTAATCCCTTTTTTCCCAGATACCTGACACGAATGTCTTCCACCGCGCCGGCGTCGGCGGTGGCGGCAACGGCCGCCTCGGCCTCCGCCATCAGAGTCTTCAGTTGCTGTTCGACGGTGTTAGTCGTTTCTGTCACTTTATATTATTCGCTCGCGTACCAACAAAAAAGGGAAAGGCCGGTTGACCTTTCCCCTTGGTGACAATCACCTCACGTGGCAGCTCGCGCCGCCAGCATGATCTCAGCTGGCCAAGGCGGCCTTGGCCTTGTCAGCCAGAACGGAAAAGGACTTTTTGTCATGCATCGCAATATCGGCCAGAACCTTGCGGTCGATATCGATGGTAGCCTTTTTAAGTCCGTTCATAAATCGGCTGTAAGAGAGACCGCATTCGTGCGCCGCTGCGTTGATGCGAACTATCCACAGCGCGCGGAACTCGCGCTTGCGGACGCGCCGGTCGCGATAGGCATATTGGCCGGACTTGGCGACCGCCTGTTTGGCGACCCGGAAAACTTTCCGGCGCGCATTGTAATAACCCTTGGCCCGTGCCAACACCTTTTTATGGCGCGCACCGGCGGTAACTCCACGTTTGACTCTTGGCATGATTTATCTCCTCAGCTGTAGGGCAACAAGCGGCGCAGTCCGGCGACGTCGGTGCCAAACACCGTGGTCGTCCCGCGCAAATTGCGCTTACGCTTGGAGCTTTTCTTGGTGAGAATATGCCGCAGATGTGAATGCGAACGTTTGAATCCGCCTTTCGCCGTCCTTTTAAATCGCTTGGCGGCGGCGCGGTTAGTCTTCAGCTTGGGCATGTTTTGTACTCCTTGGGTAAGCGCCTGCGGGCACATGCGTGGCCCGTTCGGTCGCGGATTGTAAAAACATTTTGTAACCGCAGATGAACGCGGATCGAATTTATTCAAAGCAACAACTTTTATTTGTTTCCAGTCTTCTCAGCGTTAATCTGCGTTTCAAAAATCATAAAATAGTTACGTCGCTATTTTTGTTTTGGGTTCCGCCTTTGATTCTGTCTTCGGCGTGGGTTTCTCGCTCTTGGCGGGTTTAGCGGCGCCCGGTTTGGGATTAAACAGCATCACCATCTGCTTGCCTTCCATGCGCGGGTACTGTTCCACCACGGCATAATCCTTCAAGTCGTTTTCGAGACGCTTCAGCATTTCAGCACCGAGCTCCTGATGCGCCAACTCGCGCCCCCGGAAACGCAAGGTGATCTTGGCCTTGTTGCCCTCTTCCAGAAAGCGTATCAGATTACGCAGCTTGGTCTGATAATCGCCGATATCCGTGCCGGGACGGAATTTGACTTCCTTGATCTGAATCTGCTTTTGCTTGCGTTTCGCCGCGTGCTTGCGCTTGCTTTCCTCGTACTGATATTTGCCGAAATCCATGATCCGGCAAACCGGCGGCGCCGCATTGGGTGAAATCTCCACGAGGTCGAGGCCCGCTTCCTCCGACCGGCGTAATGCATCGTTTATGGGAACTACACCAATTTGCTGGCCATCACTGCCGATCAACCTGACTTGCGGCGCGTTGATGCGCCCGTTGACACGAACTTCTTTATCCGTCGCGATGTTTCTGTTCCTCCAAAATAGTAACGCCGTGGCTCGCGGTCTCCCGAGTGAGCATGGCGTTAAACGCCTCCGGGGTCATACCTCCCAGATCCTCACCCTTGCGCGTGCGCACGGCCAGGGTACCTTCCTGCGCTTCCTTCTTGCCCACCACCAGCAGATACGGAATACGCTGCAAGGTATGTTCGCGGATTTTAAAGCCAATTTTCTCGTTTCTCAAGTCGGATTCGACCCGCCAGCCGTGTTTTGTCAGGGTTTTTTCAAGCTGGCGAGCATAGTCCCGCTGCTCATCCGTGATGGTCAGAATGACCGCCTGCACCGGGGCCAGCCAAGTGGGCAGCGCCCCGGCATGCTCCTCAATCAGAATGCCGATAAAACGCTCCAGCGAGCCCAAAATAGCCCGGTGCAGCATGACCGGGACCTGCTTGCTGCCGTCTTCGGCGATATAAGCGGCACCCAGTCGCGCGGGCATGGAAAAGTCCACCTGGATGGTCCCGCATTGCCATATCCGGCCGAGACTATCCTTGAGCGAGAATTCGATCTTGGGGCCATAGAACGCCCCCTCCCCCGGCTGCAGGTCCCATTGCAGCTTCTTGGCGTTCAAGGCCTGCTCCAAGGCGTGCTCCGCCTTGTCCCAGATTTCATCCGAACCGATGCGGTTGAGCGGACGGGTGGAGAGTTTATAGATGATGCTCTGGAAGCCGAAATCGGCATAAACCCGGTGCAGCAAATCGATAAAGGCCGAAACCTCTCCCTGGATCTGATCTTCGGTGCAGAAAATATGCGCGTCATCCTGCACAAAACTGCGCAGACGCAGCAGCCCGTGCAGGGCACCCGACTGCTCGTTGCGGTGGCAGGAACCGAATTCCGCCAGCCGCAGCGGCAAATCGCGGTAACTCTTGAGTCCCTGGTTGTACACCTGAATATGGCAGGGACAGTTCATCGGTTTGACGGCGTAGAGCCGCTTTTCCGATTCCGTAATAAACATGTCGTTGTGAAATTTTTCCCAATGGCCGGATTTCTCCCAGAGCGACCGGTCGACCAGTTGCGGCGTGCGGATTTCGCGATAACCGTGCTCGCGCCACAGATTAGCCATGTACTGGACAATCTGCTGGTACAGCCGCCAGCCACGTTCATGCCAGAACACCATGCCCGGCGCCTCTTCCTGCATGTGAAACAGGCTGAGACTCCGGCCTATCTTGCGATGGTCGCGCTTTTCGGCTTCTTCGATCTGGTGCAAATAGGCATCCAGGGCTTCTTTGTTCGTCCAGGCCGTGCCATAGATACGTGCCAGCATTTCATTCCGTGAATCGCCACGCCAGTAGGCGCCGGCCACCTTCATGAGCTTGAAGGCCTTGAGCTTGCCGGTCGAGGGTACGTGCGGGCCGCGGCAGAGGTCGATGAATTCACCCTGACGGTACAGCGAGATATGTTCACCGGCGGGTATGTCCTCGATGATTTTGGCCTTGTACTCCTCGCCCATATCGCGGAAAAACTGGATGGCTTCGTCGCGCGGCATGACCGTACGGGTCACGGGGTGGTCGCGCTTGGCAATCTCGCGCATCCGGTCCTCAATCTTCTTGAGGTCGTCTTCCGTGAATCCGCGCTTGAAGGCGAAATCGTAGTAAAAACCGTTTTCAATCACCGGGCCGATCGTGACCTGGGCCTCGGGGAACAGCTCTTTGACCGCCTGGGCCAGCAGATGCGCGCTGGAGTGGCGGATGACTTCAATACCGTCAGGATCGCGGTCAGTGACAATGGCAATCTGCGCGTCCTGCTCAACCACAAAAGACGTGTCGACGAGCTTGCCATTGACGCGCCCGGCGAGCGCGGCGCGTGCCAGACCCGACCCGATACTGGCGGCGATTTCAGCGACCGTGACAGGCTGGGGATATTCGCGTTGGCTGCCGTCCGGCAGCGTGATAACAGGCATGGTGCATGACCCTTTCGTCAGTGGCGACCGCTACGAATGGCCGCGTAAACGGGTTCTGTGTAACAGGTTAGTCAAAACAGCCGGCAATACCGGGCTGCGATTATATAAAAAATGGTAGGCGCGAGTGGGATTGAACCACCGACCACCACCATGTCAAGGTGGTGCTCTACCACTGAGCTACGCGCCTGCTACGGGGGCGAAAGTAACATAACTCAGCGATAGCTAACAAGTTCGATCGATAGCCGTTCAGTTTTTGACTTTGCCGCTGGTTTTGATCCTGGGGGGAGCCGCCGGAGCCGCTTGCGCTTGCTGCTTGGCAATGGCCCTATTCTGCTGTGCCAGGTATTTGAGCCACAGACTAATGCCATCTTCATACGGCACGGTTCCCACCTTGCGCATGATCTCTTGGCCTTCCGAGCTCATCACAAAATTCAGGAATTTTTTGATCTCGGGATTGACGTTCTGCAAGTGCGTGACCATATAAAGCGGGCGATATAACAGATAGGCGCCGCTTTTGATGTTCTCGTAGCTCGGCTCCTTGCCATCCAGTTTCAAGATTTTGGCGATGTTCTGGATCTTGCGCGCGCTGCTAATGCCGGTAATGCCAACGCCGTTGGGATTTGTGACCATGTCCTTTTCCAGGTTGGCCGATTCCTCGACGACGTACTTGGCGACAAATTCCTGATCGTAGTTGTTGAATACCAGCTCGCGCAATGTCCTGCCCACCCCGGAGATCTTCCCCTTGCGCACGTACAGCTCCACCGGCGCGTCTTTTCCGCCCAGTTGCTTCCAATTCGTGATCTTGCCGGTATAGATGTCGCGCACCTGATCCAGCGTGACGCTCTCCACCGGATTGTCCTTGTGGACAATGACAGCTAGCGCGTCCCAGGCAACGGGGATCAATTGGACCCGGCGTTCCTCCGGCGCGGTTCTCAGCGTTTCGCTGTCCTCAATCACGTGCCGGCAGGTTCCGCCGATGTCGACCTCACGGGAAGCCACATCCCGTATGCCTTTGGTGGCGCCGCCGCCTTTGAGCTCGATCTCGACGCCGGTCTTCTTTTGATAGGCGGCGACCATTTCGGCCATGAAGGCGTTTTTGGATATGCCGCAACCGGCCCAGGTGATTTTCTTTGTCGCCACCGCGGCGCCGGCCGGTGCCGCCAGAAACGACAGCGTGACGGTGCTAACCACAATCAGAATTCGATAAAGCGACATGTCTATACCCCCGTTTGAATGGCTGCATTTCTATATAGTTCAAGAAATGCGCCATATCTGCCGGGTTATACCTTATACAGGTCAGAACATAGCCGATAACTCTCTCTAAGATGCTGATACATAAAGTTATCAGAATTAAATAATGGCAGCTTAAGAAACGGCGGTATACCGGACTGTAAAGGCACGCATGTGCCGAATTAGGTCAGCGTTGTTGCCGTCGTGCGCCTTCAATCACGCCAAACTTGCGCGCCCGGATAAGATGAATCTTGTCGCGCAAGGCGCCGGCCTGCTCAAACTCGAGATTACGCGCGTGTGTATACATCTGCTTCTCCAGCTTATTGAGCAGCTTGGCCAGCGCCTCCGGGGGCATGGCCGCATAGGCGGCTTGTTCCTCGGCAACGCTCAGGAACTCACGCCCGGCATGGGCGGATTTAGTGCCGTAGTCCTTCGCGCCATACAACGGATGTGCTGGCGACACGCCGTCGATAATCTCTTTGACCGCTTTGATGATGCCTGTGGGTGTTATTCCGTGAGCTTTGTTGTAGACAATCTGTTTCTGTCGCCGGCGATCGGTCTCGTCCATGGCGGCCCGCATCGAGTCCGTGATCCGATCGGCGTAAAGGATGGCCTTGCCGTGAATGTGGCGCGCGGCACGGCCCATGGTCTGAATCAGGGAACGCGTCGAACGCAGGAAGCCTTCCTTGTCGGCGTCGAGGATAGCGACCAGCGACACCTCGGGAATATCCAGCCCCTCGCGCAACAAATTGATGCCGACCAACACGTCGAAGACACCGGCGCGCAAATCGCGAATGATCTCCGAGCGCTCGATAGTCTCGATGTCCGAATGCAGGTAGCGCACGCGCACGCCGTGCTCGTGCAGGTATTCAGTGAGGTCTTCGGCCATGCGTTTGGTCAGCGTGGTAACAAGCACGCGTTCGCCGTCCGCGACGCGAATGCGGATCTCGGACAGCAGATCGTCGACCTGCGCCGTCGCCGGTCGCACTTCCACCTCCGGATCGACCAGACCAGTCGGCCGCACGATCTGGTCTACAACAACTCCGTGGCAACGCTCACGCTCGTACGGTCCCGGCGTGGCCGAAGTGAAAATCGTCTGCGGCATCAAACGCTCGAATTCATCGAAGCGCAGCGGCCGGTTGTCGAGCGCCGAAGGCAGACGGAAGCCATATTCGACCAGCGTCTCCTTGCGTGAGCGGTCACCCTTGTACATGCCCCCCAGCTGTGGAATGGTCACATGGCTTTCATCTATGACCAGGAGCGCATTTTTCGGGAGATAATCGATGAGGGTCGGCGGCGGCTCGCCGGTCTTGCGTCCGGAAAGATAACGTGAGTAATTTTCGATTCCGGCGCAATAGCCCACCTCGCGCATCATCTCGAGGTCGTAAAGCGTGCGCTGCTCCAGGCGCTGCGCTTCGACCAGCTTGTCCAGGGAGCGCAACTGCTCCAGACGTTCACGCAACTCGACCTTGATCTCATCGATCGCCTTCACGATGGTCTCGCGCGGCGTGACGTAATGCGACGAGGGGAAAATGGTCATCCGCACCCGGCGCCCGGCGACTTCACCCGTCAGAGGATCGAATTCGGAAATATTTTCCACGTCCTCGCCGAACAGCTCGACGCGCACGGCGAGCTTTTCCGATTCAGCCGGGAAGATGTCGATGACGTCACCGCGCACGCGGAACGTGCCGCGGTGCAGTTCCAGATCGTTGCGCGTGTATTGCATCTCCGTCAGCCGTTGCAGGATGGCGCGCTGGTCCATGGTGGCACCCTGGCGCAGATGCAGAATCATGCTGTGGTAGGCATCCACGTCGCCCAGGCCGTAAATGGCCGAGACCGTGGCCACGATGATGGTATCTTCGCGCTCGATCAGGGCCTTGGTGGCCGACAGGCGCATTTGCTGGATCTGTTCGTTGATCGAGGCGTCCTTCTCTATATAGGTATCCGAGGAAGGGACGTAGGCCTCGGGCTGGTAGTAGTCGTAGTACGACACGAAATATTCCACGGCGTTGCGCGGAAAGAAATCGCGGAATTCGGAGTAAAGCTGGGCGGCGAGCGTCTTATTCGGCGCCAGCACCAGCGTCGTCCGCTGCAGTTGCTGCACGACATTGGCGATCGTGAAAGTCTTGCCGGAGCCGGTCACACCCAGCAGGGTCTGACAAGCCTCGCCGTGGCGCAGCCCCGCCATGAGCGCCTCGATAGCCTGCGGTTGGTCACCCGCAGGCTGAAACGGGCTGAGAAGTTCGAGCTTTTGGTTCATACGCTATCGTTTTTCCGCTGACTTGCGGGTATATTACCGCGTTTTTCCAATACCGATTTCACGAGGAACCGTTGTCCACCATCCGCCTGTCAGGTCGCGTCAACCGCATCAAACCCTCCCCCACGCTGGCTGTCGATGCCCGGGCCAAGGAACTCAAAGCCCAGGGCAAGGATGTTATCAGCCTCGGCGCGGGCGAGCCCGATTTCGACACCCCGGAACACGTCAAGGAGGCGGCGATCCGCGCCATCCGCGACGGCTTCACCAAATACACCGCGGTGGACGGCACGCCCGGGCTCAAGCAGGCGGTGATCGCCAAATTCAAGCGCGACAACGGACTGGAATACACGCCGGAGGAAATCCTGGTCTCCGTCGGCGGCAAGCATAGCTTTTTCAACCTGGCGCAGGCACTGCTCGACAACGGTGACGAGGTTATCATCCCGGCACCGTACTGGGTATCCTACCCGGACATGGTGCTGCTCGCGGACGCCAGTCCGGTGATCATCTCGGCCGGCATCGATCAGGCATTCAAGATTCGTCCCGAGCAACTCGATCGCACCATCACCCGCAAGACGCACCTGCTCGTCATCAACAGCCCGTCGAACCCAACGGGTGCGGTCTATACGCGCGCGGAACTCATGGCGCTCGGCGAAGTGCTGCGTAAGTATCCGAACGTGCTGATTGCCACGGACGACATGTACGAACATATCCTGTGGTCGGATGAGCCGTTCTGCAACATCCTCAACGTCTGCCCCGACCTCAAGGATCGTACCATCGTGCTGAACGGCGTCTCCAAGGTTTACGCCATGACCGGCTGGCGCATCGGCTATGCCGCCGGCCCGAAGCCGTTGATCGCGGCCATGCGGAAAATCCAGTCGCAGAGCACCTCCAATCCGACGTCGATCGCGCAAGTGGCGGCGGAGGCGGCGCTGAACGGGGATCAGGGCTGCATCGCGCCGATGGTGCGCGCGTTCAAGGAACGACATGATCGCGTGGTGAGTCGTCTGAACAAAATTCGTGGTGTGCGTTGTTTGCCCTCGCTGGGAACGTTCTACGCGTTTCCCGATTTCAGCAAGGCGATTGCCGCCACGCCCGGCGTGAACAACGATGTCGAGATGGCCGAATACCTTCTTAATAAAGCTGATGTTGCACTGGTGCCCGGTTCTGCCTTTGGCGCGGAAGGCCACCTGCGCCTGTCCTACGCCACTTCCATGGAAATGCTTGATAAAGCGCTTGATCGGATCGAAAAATTGCTCGGCGTTGCTTGAAGTCTAAAGCTTTGTTTCACGGTCTTGCGAGTCTGGAAAAGACTGGCATAATGGTTCTCAGAAAATCCAGACAGTAAAAAAAAACCAGATAAATACGCCGCGGCAAGACGGCGATTTAGAGAGCTAGGAAAGACGGGTGAATCGTTATTTTCCCAGACCATCATTTTTGCGTGGAGGCTTCAGTTCCCGCCTGAAGCAGGGCGGTTATTCGCTCTACGATCTGATCATTACTTCTACGGTGGCGAGCGTATTAGGGGTAGGCGCCGTTAGCATGGCTAGTCTTCTCCAAGAGACCCGGATGACCACAGCAGTGAATCTGCTCATAGGCGATCTGAATCTTGCACGCAGTGAAGCAATCAAGAGACATGCAGTGGTAACCCAGTGTAAAAGCAGTAATGGCGCTTCGTGCTCCCAAAAATCTGCATGGCAGGATGGCTGGATCATTTTTACCGATGACAACAAAAATTATGAAGTAGACGCGGGCGAAGTTATCATCCGCGTTCAACAGTCGTTGGGTGGAAATACCAGGTTACGCTATGGCGGGGAGAAAGCATCCTACACGCACGTGGCCTATTATCCTCCGGGATACGCCAGACCAAATGCAACGTTTACATTCTGTGATCAGCGAGGATCTGAGAAGGCCAAAACCGTCATCATTAATTCCGTCGGCCGTCCTTACAGCTATGCCAAAACATGGGATGAAAAGTCGATTGATTGCCCCAAGGATGCTACGCCTTGACCCTGTCCGACTTCCACCATAACATACGCGCCCTTCTGACAATTCCCCGGTAGCTCAGTTGGTAGAGCA
>JAUSDQ010000333.1 GCA_030650525.1 Sulfuricaulis sp. | reverse complement strand
TCATGGTACATGGCGAGCACGGCATCCACACCTTCCAGCTGCGCTGGAATAAACGCGGTGTCGGCCGGGACCGGACCGCGCAGCTGCATCCCCTGCATGGAAAGCTTCCGTATCACCGGTTCGATTACCTCGATTTCCTCGCGCCCGAGATGGCCGGATTCGCCGGCGTGGGGGTTCAAACCGCATATCAGAATGTGCGGATCGGCAATGCCGAACCGGTGTTTCAGGTCGTGGTGCAGAACCTCCAGGACCGCCGTCAAGCGCTCGCGGGTGATGTGACGGCTGACCTCTTTAAGTGGCAGATGCGTGGTAACGAGCGCCACGCGCAGCCCGGGGCAGGCGAGCAGCATCACCGGTTGGGCCGCGCCGCTTTGCGCGGCCAGAAATTCGGTGTGGCCGGTGAAGCCGATACCGGCATCATTCAAAATACCCTTGTGCACCGGTCCGGTGACCAGCGCGTCGAATTCGCCGCGCTGGCAACCCATGACCGCGGATTTCAGGGTTTCCATGACGTAGGGCGCATTGGCGGTATCCAGCCGGCCGGCGGTGACGGGACGCGCGGTCTTGACCGGCAGCACATACACTCCGTCACCGGCGTTAGCGCGTCCTTGCCATTCGCGGGCGGTGAAAGGCAGCTGCAGTAACTGCGCGCGTTCCGCCAGCAGCGCGGGATCGGCAAGCAAGACCAGCGTACCGGCTGGCGGCTGCCGGGCGAGCTGGATGGCCAGGTCGGGCCCGACCCCGGCGGGTTCGCCGGGCGTGAGGGCGATGACAGGGATTTCAGACATAAACGGTGATTTCACCGCAAAGACGCAAAGAGCGCAAAGAAATAATAATGTGAGAGTTAAAAAACCTTAAAGCGATCTGTTTTTCTTTGCGTCTTTGCGGCGAGTCAGTTGGTTTCATCCACTAAGTATTCCACGAACGCCTCATCGCGCAATTGCCGCGCCCATTGCTCGAAGCGTTCATCGGCCTTGCGCGCGTGGATCTGCTGGCGGGCGGCGGCGATCAGCCGCTCCTGGGTGATATCGTGGCTGCGCCGGCCGAGCACCTGGATCAGGTGCAGGCCAAATGAAGTTCGCACCGGCGGGCTGAGCTGATTGGGTTTGAGTGCGTTCATGGCCTTCTCGAATTCCGGAACCATCTGACCGGGATTGACCCAGCCGAGGTCACCGCCGCTGACCGCCGAGGCGGTGTCATCGGAGTTGGCGCGCGCGAGCGCCGCGAAATCCACGCCGTTCTCGATGCGTTCGCGCAGGGTCAGCAGCTTGTGGCGCGCATCCTCCGGCGACTGAATTTCGCTCGGCCGCAGCAGGATATGGCGCACGTGGGTCTGGGTGACCGCCTCCGCCTGGGTGTCGCCGCGTTTGTTATTCAGTTTCAGGATATGGAAGCCATTCGGTCCGCGCAGCACCTCACTGACGCCGCCGGGCGCCATGTTTTTGAGCGCGCCCAGAAACAGCTCGGGCAGCTCACCCGCTTTCTTCCAGCCGAGACTGCCGCCCTTCAACGCATCCGCCCCTTGGGAGAAACTGACGGCGATCTGCTCGAAATCGGTGCCCTGCTGCAACTGGCGGTGGATATCCTCGGCGCGTTTTTTCGCCGCCTGAATCGCTTCGGGCGAGGCCGACTCGGGTATCCCGATCAGGATGTGGGACAGCTGATAGGTCACGCTCATGTCGGCGCGGTTTTGGGGATTATCGAGAAAATTGCCGACCTCATTCTCGGTGACGGTGACGCGGTTGTTGATTTCACGTTCGAGCAACTGCTGGATGGTTATCTGATCGCGGACCTGGGCGCGGTAGGACGCGGCATCGATACCGCTTTTCACCAAGGCGTTGCGGAAATTCTCCACGCTCAGCTTGTTGCGTTGCGCAATGGTTTCGAAGGCCTGATCGACGTCGGCGTCGGTGACGCGAATGCCGATTTGGACGGCAAGCTGGAGTTGCAGTCGTTCGAGCACCATTCGTTCGAGCAACTGTTTCCGGAGGACGCTGTCCGGTGGCGTTTTGATTTTCTCCAACGCCAGCTGCTTCTTGGTTTCCGTGAGCCGGCCGGTCAATTCGGTTTCGGTAATGACGTCGTCGTTGACGATGACCACGACGCGGTCGATGTCGACCGCAGCGGAGGTTGGTGGGAGGGCCGTGGCCGCGGTCATCGGGAGCAGCGCCAAGATAAACCCGAGTAACGCATACCGGGGCGAAGTGGATTGGGTAAAAAGTGGCATGGTTTCCGATACGATTCTCAGTGGCACTCGTTCCGGCGTGGCGCCGGAGCGACGCAAGGATAACATGAACTAGGGGGTGATGGACCCCGGGGTCGCGGGGCGGGACGGGAAGGAAAACACGCTCTCGCGCAGCGGGCTTTCCGGCACATGACCGAGGTTAGACAGTCCGGTCAGCTCGAGTTCAAGCATGATCGATCTGTTCTGCGTCGCGGCGCTGTTGTTGATCGTGTCGACCGCCAGCCGCCGGCTGCTCAGGATGCGCAATGCCCAGCAGCAGGCGTTGTATTCAACACCGGCGTAGCTGTCCACGTTGCGGTTGTCCTGCAGGGAGTACAGCGACCGGGCCCGGAAGGTCCAGCGGCCGGCGATCGGCCATTCCGTGGAAATATCCGCCTGCTCCAGTTCGTGGCGGGAGAAGCGTCGGCCCAGATTCACGATGCGATTTCGCGCGGGGTTGTATTGAAGGTAGTAACTGTATCCCTGTATGTGATCGTCCATTCGATTCCATTGGGCATTGGTGCGGGCATGCCAGTGGCTGGTGAGGGTGGCCGTGGCCTCGCCCACGATGTCGGAGGCCGCGGCACCGCTGGGGCCGGCGGGCAGGTTGACCTGGCGGTCGGCGAAATAATAAATCCTTCCCAGGCTGGCGCGGCCGCGCTCGACGCCGTCGGTATCGTCGATAAACCGCGTGGTGACCGCGGCCGTGATCTGGTTGGAGTCACCCACGCGGTCGCCTCCGGCGAAACGGTTGTCACGGAACAGATTGGAAATACTCAGACCCGCCTGGCCGGTGTCGAAATTGGGCAGGGCATCCTGATTTTTAGGGGGGATGTATAAATAATACAAGCGTGGCTCGAGTGTCTGCGTGTACCGGCGCTCGCCCCAAAGGGAATCACGCTCAAGGAACAGCCCGCTGTCGAGGCTGAAGACACCCCGCGTCAGCGATGGTGTCTGATCCGGGGTATTGGAAAGATAATAGGCAATATGCCGCACGCCCAGCTTGGGCGTGAGGAAACCGTAGCTGTTTGCGAGCGGCAGACTGATGGCGGGGCTTAGGTTCAGGCGTTCGCCGATGATGCCAACGTCGCGACGGAAATTCACGGCCTCGCTTTCGAAATAATAATTCACGCGATCGGGTTCGGCCGGGAGGCTGGTCGACAGATTGAGCTGCGGCAGCCGCGCGTAGGGGCGGTCGGCGCGCGCGATGCTGCGGTCGATGGTCTGATAATCGGCGGCGCGGGCGCTGAAGTTCCACAGCGGGCCGCGATAGTCCACCTGGGCGTTCTGTGGCAGGTGCGTCTGGCTGGTGAGGCCCAGGTTGTCGCCGAAGTCATCGAAATATTTCTTATCGGACACGCCGCGCAGGTCAATGTTACCGGTCCACAATGGATTGAAAACGTGCCGGTGCTGGTACAAACCGGCGGCGCGGTCATCGCGGTTGGCCATGCGATCGTTCGGCAGCAGTTCGATCTCGAACTTGCCTTCCGAACGGCGGGTCAGATAGCGGAACTGGTTTTGCAGTTGCAGGCCGCGCTCGGCCATGAACTGGGGAGTAAAAGTATCGTCGTAGTTCGGCGCGAGGTTGAAATAGTAGGGCGCCGCCACCTCCAGACCGTGATTACTGGCGTTGCCCACGCGCGGAATTAGGAATCCCGACTTGCGCTGGTCCGAGATCGGAAAGTTAAGGTAGGGCAGATAGAAGACCGGCACGCCCTGGAAGTTGACGGAGGTGTGATAAGCGGTGCCGATGTCTTCCTCGGTGTCGAGTCTGAGCTCGCGGATATTCAGGAACCAGGAGTCCTGTCCCGGCGCGCAGGTGGTGTAACGCACGCGCGTGAGACGCGTGTGGTCCGGCCCCTCGAAATCGATGCGTTGCGCGTCGCCGCGGGCCATGTCGTTTTCGAGACGGAATGTGCTGGGGCCGGTATAGCCGGTACGGGATTCAAGATTAAGATGTGTCTCCGGCGTCTGAAAGCTTGACCCGGCGGAATTTTCGATCGTGACGTTGCCGGTGGCATCCGCCTGTCCGGTGGATTTGTTATAGCGCAGTCGATCGGCGCTCAGGGACTGATCGCCCTGGCGCAGCTCCACGTTGCCGGTGAATTCGCTGACGCCGCCCGGCACCGAGCGCAGCTCGCGCGCGCGAATGTCGGTGGGCGGGTTGTCCGCGGCCGGCGGGCGCGGCCTTTTGGCGCCTGGAATAACCGCTGGCCGCTCCGGGCAAATGCCTTCCTCGACGGCCCGTGCCGCCGGGGGCCAAGCGGCGGCCATGGCGACCATCAGAAATAGTGCGGCGTGGGCAAGGCGCGGAGCAGGCATGGGAACCGGCGTGTCGTTGATTTATGATGGAGGGGCATAAAATTGCATACTACTATGTTTCCCCCATCAAGTTATTCCGCCGGCACCGGCGGCAGGCACAAGGCCACGTTTGGATAAGCGACTGGAAGCGCTCAAGGAGTGGACCGCCCGGGTGCTCGGTACCGCCAGACTCGACATCCATCCGGCCTCGGCGGATGCGAGCTTTCGCCGCTATTTCCGCGTCACCGTGGACCACCAGAGCCATATCGTCATGGACGCGCCACCGGAGCAAGGCGATATGCGGCCGTACGTGGCGATTGCGCGTCGCTTCCTTGGGCTCGGGCTTAATGTGCCGGAGGTATTGGAGGTGGACCACGATCTCGGCTTTTGTCTTATCACCGACCTGGGCGAGCAGATCTACCTGCGAAACCTGAACGCGCAGACGGTGGAGCGGCTGTACGGCGATGCCCTGGGGGCGCTGGTGGTACTGCAGGCTGGCACCGTGACCGATGGCGCCGGGGATTTTCTGCCAGACTACGATGAGGCACTGCTGGTGCGCGAAATGGAGATCTTTCGCGAATGGTATCTGGGCCGTCATCTGGGACTTAAACTGACCGCGGGCCAGCACGCCGTGCTCGAGGCGATGTACGGCCAACTGGCGCAAGCGGCGTTGGCGCAGCCGCGGGTGTGGGTGCACCGCGACTATCATTCACGCAACCTCATGGTGACGCCGCGCCACAACCCGGGCATCCTCGATTTCCAGGATGCGGTGCTCGGTCCGGTGACTTACGATCTCGTCTCGCTGTTGCGCGACTGCTACATTGCCTGGCCACGCGCACGCGTGGAAGACTGGGTCAAGGGTTATCACGATCTGGCCCTTCAGTCCGGCATTCCGGTGGGCGAAGATGACGCGCGGTTTCTGCGCTGGTTCGACCTGATGGGCGTGCAGCGCCATCTTAAGGCCGCCGGTATCTTTGCGCGGCTGCAGCATCGCGATGCCAAGCCCGGCTATCTGGCGGATATCCCGCGAACCTTGGGGTACGTGCTGGAGGTGAGCGGCCGTTACCCGGAATTGCAACCGCTGCCGGCACTGCTGCGCGAGCTTAAGTTGCCGGGGGTGACATGAAATGAAGGCGATGATCCTGGCCGCGGGTCGTGGGGAGCGCATGCGTCCCCTGTCCGATACTGTTCCCAAACCGTTGCTCGAAGTGGCCGGCAAGCCCCTGCTATTGCACCTGATCGAGCAGCTGGCCCGCCAGGGGTTTCGCGACCTCATCATCAATCATTCGCACCTGGGAGAAAAAATCATGGCGTATCTCGGTGATGGCCGTCGTCATGGCGTGCGCATTGCCTATTCGCATGAAGCAGGCGCAGGCATGGAGACCGGTGGCGGCATATTCAAGGCGCTTGCCCTGATCGATTCCGATCCATTCGTGGTGGTCAATGGCGATATCTGGACGGATTTCCCCTTTGCGCGTCTGCCATCGGAACTCATGGGGCTGGCGCATCTGGTGTTGGTCGATAATCCTCCCCAGCACGCTCAGGGTGATTTTTCACTGCATGCGGGCCAGGTCAGGGCGGAGGGGGAGCGACGGCTGACATTCAGCGGTATCGGCGTTTATACGCGCGCCCTGTTTTCCGATTGCCGCCCGGGGAAGTTTCCGCTGGCACCGTTGCTACGTGCCGCTATGACGCAGAATCAGGTGAGCGGCGAGTATTACTCCGGTCGTTGGGAGGATGTGGGTACTCCACAGCGTCTTGAGGCCCTGGATCGGGAATTGCGCGGCCGCTCGAAGCCGTGCCCCGGGCGTTCATGATCAAGCGCAAGGCTTCGCTGCTCGCGCTGTAAAATCTTTGTTTTTCATCGGGTTAAAAACGGGATGGGCAGGAATGCCCATTACTGTGAAAATACGCGGGCGGGAAGCGTCGCAGGCGAATGGATAGCGGCTCCTCTGTGAGGCAATAAAAAACCGGCAACACCGCGCTAACCTTGAAAACGGGCGGGTGTTACCGGCTGATACTACCTTCGAAGGCGGTCGGAGTTATTCGAAGCGGCGACGGCTTCCCGCGCTCGGCGCGGACCGCACTACCATCGAAATTCCTCTCGCCTATCGAGTTATTTCTTCTTGGGTGCTTTTTTCTTGGCCTTTTTCTTGGCTGCCATGATGAGCTCCTTTAGTTTGGGTTAAGGGACTTGCAGGGAAGTCAGGGGCCAAAACCCCCCGACGGTACTGCGCGTTGCCAATGGAAAAAGACAATCTTGGACTGTCTTTTTATGGATTCCGAACGGAGAAACGGGCCGGGAGTAACCAGCGGATGTGGCAATGTAAGGAGAGCGGAAAGTACAGAACCCGGCTGCCAGAGACTGCAGCGGGCGGCTACTGCTGTGCGTGTTACCAGTTGTCGAGCTTCGCAATCGATCCATTAACTCTTGGTTGATCCTGGTTCTGTCCGGCGCCGTGTTGGTGTTCATGCTTTCCTGCGGCATCCCGCAATTCGGACAGCAACATCCGTATTCAACATCTCATGTGTAGCACATCGCCCTAATGAGTCAAGACATTAAGGCAATGGAAAAAAAATTGCAAACACTTTTTAGAAATATTCCGCGCGCAATTTTGTAAGGTACATCATCCGCACTTCGAGTCGCCGCAGTTGAGACAGGTCATGCATCCATCCATCTTGATGACAGCCTTGGTGGAACACTTGATGCACAGTTGCGCATCGGACGGAAAATCGCCGGGTTCATCGGCGGCAGCTTCCGTTGCCGCGGCGCGTTTTTTCAGCGCGGCGCGTTTCTCGGCGATCAGTTGTTGGCGCGCCTCATCCGGCTCTTCGGTCTGGATGAGACCGATCAGCTTCAGATGACGCTCGATGACGTCGCCCAGGTCGGCGACGAGCGAGGGGGTGTACTTGCCCTTCTTGAAGTAGCCGCCGCGCGGGTCGAACACCGAATGCAGTTCCTCCACCAGGAAGGTGACGTCACCCCCCTTGCGGAACACCGCCGAGATGACCCGGGTCAGGGCCACCACCCACTGGAAATGGTCCATGTTCTTGGAGTTGATGAAGATCTCGAACGGTCGGCGCTTCTCATGGGGCGAGTCCGGGTTGAGCACGATGTCGTTGATCGTGACGTACAGGGCGTGCTCCGTGAGCGGGGTCTTGATCTTGTAGGTGGAGCCGACCAGCATCTCGGGCCGCTCGAGCTTCTCGTGCATGTGCACGACGTTGCTCTCAGCGCGTTTGGGCTCCTCTTTGACGACCTCGTACCCGGTGATTTTTTCGTTGATCTTGATGGTCATGACAGTTCCTTCTCTACCGTTAATTACCGAAATAACTTGTGAAAACATCTGCGGTTATTGCGCTAGACACAGACGCGACCTCTATTGGTGATCTAGCTGGAGGAAATACCCCTTCTGAGGGCAGATCCAGATGGTTGTGTGAATCCAGCAAGTATGGAGCGGTAAACAGAATAAGCGCCCCTGTCTTGAGTCGAGTTATTTTGTCCATTGTTTCTGTCCTTCTTGTTTCCTAAAACCGCCCGTAATAGCCCTCCTTGAGGGCGTCATACAGATTGGCGGCGTTATGGGTCTCGCCGTCGTATTCGATCTCCTCGTTGCCCTTGACCTCGATGACCTCTCCGCTCTCCAGTTGGAAGCGGTAGGTGGTGTTCTCGAGATCCTTGTCTTTCACCAGCACACCCTGGAACGCCTGCGGGTTGAAACGGAAGGTGGTGCAGCCCTTGAGCCCCCGGTCGAAGGCGTACATATAGATATCCTTGAAATCCTCGTAGGGGTGATCCGTGGGGACGTTCGCCGTCTTGGAGATCGAGGAATCCACCCACTTCTGCGCCGCCGCCTGCACGTCCACGTGCTCGCGCGGGTTGATGTGGTCGGCGGTGATGAAATAGTCCGGCAGCCGGTTCGTGCCGTCCGTGGCATCCGGATCGGCGTCGGGGTTCACCAGGGTGCGGTACGCGAGCAATTCGTAGGAGAACACCTCGACCTTTTCCTTGCTCTTCTTGCCCTCGCGCAGCACGTTGCGGCTGTACCTGTGGGCGAACGACGGCTCGATGCCGTTGCTGGCGTTGTTGGCGAGCGACAGCGAAATGGTACCGGTGGGCGCGATCGAGCTGTGGTGCGTGAAGCGCGCGCCCTTCTCGGCAATGCGCTCGATGAGCGCGGCATCGAACTGCTGCATGTAGCGGCTGTATTTGGCGAGCAACACCTTGCCTTTGACCTGGTCGCCGACCTTGTAACCGTCACGGCGCATTTCCGGGCGCTTGACCAGCATCTCCTCGGTGACGGCGAATTCGTCCTCCATGATCGGGGCCGGGCCTTTTTCCTCCGCGAGCGCGATACCCACCTCCCAGCCGACCTCGGCCATCTCGCGCGCCACGCGTTCGGTGAACTCGAGTGAATCGGGCGAGCCGTATTTCATCCCGAGCATGGTGAGCGTGGAGCCCAGGCCCAGGAAGCCCATGCCATGGCGGCGTTTATGGTGGATTTCATGGCGCTGCTGTGCGAGCGGCAGGCCGTTGATCTCGACCACGTTGTCGAGCAGGCGGGTAAAGACCGCCACCACCTCGCGATACTGCTCCCAGTTGAAATGCGCGGCATCGGTGAAGGGCGCTTCCACGAACCTGGTCAAGTTCACCGAGCCGAGCAAGCACGAGCCGTATTGCGGCAAGGGCTGTTCACCACAATTATGTGCATGCAAGCCGTTAGCATCGAAGGTGTTGATGCCCGGTACCTGTACGTCGTAAACGTCTTCCACGCCATCGGCGGCAATGCTCTCCACGCGCGCGACGAAACGCTCGCGATTGAAGCGGCGCTGATAGCGAGCCAGCAGCCGTTCAAGTCGCGTTGCCTTGTCGCTGTCGGCGAGCCCGACAAGCCCGGCAAAGCGATGCAGATTTTCCCCGCTAATCGCCAGTTCATGCTGGGCCTTGGTTGGATAAGCCCGGTAGCCACCGTTGCCGTCAGGCAGCAGGCTGGTACCGGCTTCACGGCGGTTTTTGTACAGCCGCGAGGCGATGCCGAGCCTCAGCAGCATGCGCTGCGCCGCTTCAAGCATCGCCAGGTCCGATTGGGCCAGCCGTACACTAACGCCCTTGGTTTGGTCGCCCTGCACGGAGCCGTCGGTGTCGAACAAACCACGCAGGAAGCCGCAGTAGAACTCGCTCGAAGTGCGCTCCAGGATTGGAGTGATACGCTTCTCGCCGGGACGCATGCCTAACTTCTCGGCCAGGTGTCTGAGCGCCCCGAGCGCCAGGCGATACTCACCGCGGCCGGGCACCGACATCCAGCCGGCAAAATCACTGCGGTGCGGAAGCGTCCGGGCGGCGCCCAGCGCCTCGGCCATGACCGCTTCCACGCCCGGAGCCAAGACAGCCTCCGGGCCGTTGACGACAGCGGCGGGTTTCCATACCGACAATACCGCTTTGTCGGATTTGAGGGTGCCATCGCCTACCAGCAGGCCGATCAGGTAGCCTTCCTCACGACTATGCGAACCAACCCATTGGCTGTTCGCGCGGTGATCGTTCAGCAACACGCGATCGCCGGGACGCAGTTCGTTGGCGGTACACCACTGGGTATCGGTGGCATAACGCGTGAAGTGTGTGACGCGGCGCACGCGGTGATCGGCGGTGAGGCGCAAACTGTAGCCTTCGGTCGTGCTCAGGCGCATCACCGGCTTGATGGCGGTCTTGAAGAAACCCTCGGGGCCGCTCGCATGATCCATGCCGTCCACCCGCGCCAGGAAGGACGCGCCGATGAGTTCACGCACCTGGCGCGGACCGGTAGCGGTCTGCACCCAGGTATCGGCCGTCACGCACGGGTTGGTGGCGCGGATGTTCTCGCAGAACCAGTTGTTGTTCATTTCGTTGATCTTGTCGATCAGAATGAACCCGGGCTCGGCATAGTCGTAGGTCGAGGCCATGATCAGATCCCACAGGCGCCGCGCCGGGAGGCTCTTATATATCTTGCAGGCCACCTGGCCGAGGTTGTTGGTGATGTAACCCTCGGTCGCCGGCCAGTAGCGCCA
>JAUSDQ010000324.1 GCA_030650525.1 Sulfuricaulis sp. | reverse complement strand
TTATTCCATGTACGTCATCCTCGACCGCGCGCTACCGAACATCTGCGACGGCCTGAAACCCGTGCAGCGGCGCATCATCTACGCCATGTCGGAGCTCGGTCTCAACGCTGCCTCCAAGCACAAGAAATCGGCGCGCACCGTCGGCGACGTGCTCGGCAAATTTCATCCGCACGGCGACACCCCCTGTTACGAGGCCATGGTGCTCATGGCCCAGCCGTTCAGCTACCGCTATCCGCTGATCGACGGTCAGGGCAACTGGGGCTCGCCCGACGATCCCAAGTCGTTCGCCGCCATGCGTTACACCGAATCGCGGCTTACGCGCTTTGCGCAGATACTGTTGTCCGAACTCGAGCACGGCACGGTCGAGTGGGCCCCCAACTTCGACGGCACGCTGCAGGAGCCGAGGATCATGCCGGCGCGCCTGCCGCACGTGCTGCTGAACGGCACCACCGGCATCGCCGTCGGCATGGCCACCGACATCCCGCCGCACAACGTGCGCGAGGTGGCCGCCGCCTGCGTGCATCTGCTCGAGGACCCGGACGCCGGTTTCAAGGACCTGTTCAAGCACATCAAGGGCCCGGATTATCCGACCGAGGCCGAGATCATCACGCCCAAGACCGAAATCCGCGCGATGTACGAGACCGGCAATGGCTCGATCCGCGCCCGGGCCAAATGGGAATCCGAGGACGGCGCCATCGTCATCACCGCGCTGCCGCATCAGGTGTCGGGCTCCAAGGTCATCGAGCAGATCGCGTTGCAGATGCAGCAGAAGAAGCTGCCCATGGTCGAGGACCTGCGCGACGAGTCCGACTTCGAGAATCCAACGCGCCTGGTGATTGTGCCGCGCTCCAACCGCATCGACCCGGTAGAGCTGATGTCGCATCTGTTCGCGACCACCGATCTCGAGCACAGCTACCGTGTGAATATGAACATGATCGGCCTCGACGGCCGGCCGCGGGTGTACAACCTCAAGGATCTGCTCAAGGAGTGGATAAAATTTCGCATCGATACCGTGCGCCGCCGGCTCACGCACCGGCTCGAACGTGTTACCGCGCGCCTGCACATCCTCGACGGCCTGCTGATCGCCTATCTGAATCTGGACGAGGTCATCCGCATCATCCGCAACGAGGACGAGCCCAAGCCGAAGCTTATCAAACGCTTCAAGCTCACCGAGATCCAAGCCGAGGCAATACTCGAAACCAAGCTGCGGCACCTGGCCAAGCTCGAAGAGATGAAAATTCGCGGCGAGCAGGACGAACTCACGCGCGAGCGCAACCATCTCGACAAGACGCTCAAGTCCCCGCGCCTGCTGAAGCACTTGGTGCGCGACGAGATCATGGAGGACGCCAAGGAATTCGGCGATGCGCGCCGCTCACCGATCATCGAACGCGAAGCCGCGCAGCAGATCGACCAGACCGCGCTGCTGCCGACCGAACCGATCACCGTGGTGTTGTCCGAGAAGGGCTGGGTGCGCGCTGCCAAGGGTCACGAGCTGGACCCCAAGACGCTCGACTACAAGGCCGGCGACAAATTCCACCAGGCCGCGCGCGGCAAGAGCAATCAGATGGCAGTGTTCATCGACTCCACCGGCCGCACCTATTCACTGCCCGCACACAAACTGCCCTCGGCGCGTGGTCATGGCGAGCCCTTGTCCAGCAGTCTCAATCCCCCTCCCGGCGCCACCTGGGCCGGCGTGATGATGGGCAATCCCGAGGACCTGTATCTGTTGGCGAGCAACGCGGGCTACGGTTTCGTCGCCAAGCTCGAAGACCTCATTGCCAACAAGAAGGCCGGCAAAACAATACTCAAGCTGACCAAGGGCGCGAAAGTACTCATGCCGCAGCTCGTGACCGATATTAAAAAGGATTACCTCGCGGCGGCCACCACCACCGGCCAGATGCTGGTGTTCAAGGTCAAGGAACTGCCGCAGATGCCGAAGGGCAAGGGCAACAAGATCCTCAACGTCCCCACCGCCAAATTCGCCAAGAACGAGGAGGCCATCGCCGGCGTGGTGGTGCTCACCGAGGGCAAACAAATGATTGTCCACACGGCAAAAGGCGCGCTGACCGTCACCCCGGAGGAAATCGATCTCTACGAGGGCGACCGCGCCCAGCGTGGAGGAAGATTGCCGAAGGGATATCAGGAAGTGAAGGGAATTGAGACTGTTTGATAAGCTTTGCTGTGATAATCAAACGTGGCTAGAATTTACAAATGAGACTGACGTTTGAGTGGAATGAAGCGAAGGCGCGCGCAAATCTGAAGAAGCATGGTGTATCTTTTGAGGAGGCCAGCACAGTATTTGCCGATACGTTGTCAGTAACTATTCCTGATCCGTTGCATTCAGACGAAGAGAACCGTTTAGTTACCATAGGCGCGACGCAGAGTCACAAGATATTGGTTATCGTGCATTGTGATCGTGGAGACAGGATTAGGATTATCAGTGCCCGACCCGCAACGGCCAAAGAACGAAAGAACTACGAAGGTTAGTAATTTAAAGGTGATATCATGAAAACTGAGATGCTTCCTGAATACGATTTCAGCAAGGGCAAGCGAGGCAAATATGCCGCCAAGTACGCGCGCGGCACAAACATAGTACGCCTCGAACCGGATGTTGCCGCGCTTTTCCCGGACGCCAAGTCGGTAAACAAAGCGTTGCGATTGGCGGCGGAACTTTCGAAAATTTCTGTGAAGAAAAAGGTAGTGCGTTAAGGAATGTCTCGGTTATGGCCATAACCGATATTCATGCGCCGCTGAAAAGCGGCGTTTATGGTTTGGGCTTATGTATTTCTTTTTCTCCAAATCATCTCAATGTAGGGTGAGGCGGAGCTTTCGTGAACACACTTAACGTGTGTTCACGCCGCCGAACGGGTGCAACGGGTTTTGTTGCACCCCGGGCTGGAAGTTAGGCGTTTTTTGCCGTAACCCACCGAACCACGTGGTTGTCATTCCCGCGAAAGCGGGAATCCAGGTTTTAAAAGGTATCGCGCGCTTTGCGCACGATCTCAAAACCTAATTGCGGTTCCCCGCACCGCGGGCGGGTTACTTTCTTTGCTCGTGCAAAGAAAGTAACCAAAGAAAGCACGTCCCGAACCCGCCGACCCCTCCCTGCGCTTCTCGCCCGCCTCGGCGCTCGACTAACTCGCCGGGCGCCAACAACGCGCCTCGGGCTCGATCAAAAGTCTCGCGACTTCCCCGAGGCGGGCTGCGATGCTCGGCGGCGGCTACGGCTTGGAACAACACCTTTTCCCTGCCTGAGGCTTCACTCAGGTGGCCTTGCAGGGTTTGTCGGATCGGCTAATACTGCATAGCCATGCCGGCATATGACCTAAATGCCGTTGGCAAACCGCTTATGGCCAACCGACCCTGCCAAGTTAGATGTCACGGGGCCAGGATATACGTCAGAATATGACGTCTAAATTACGTTCGCCCTCAAGAAACACATGCAAGATAATCGGTTCGAGCTCAAGAGAGTTTCAGGGATGGCGGTTTCCGACGAGGAATTGCTCGCCGACCTGCGTGCGGCCGCAGAAAGCGTAGGCAAAAATACCATTGGTCTTAAAGAGTATCGTCAGCATGGTAAATACGACGACACAACCGTGAGTAGACGGTTCGGTACTTGGAATGAAGCACTTCGCACCGCCGGCCTCGCCCTATCGAATGAAGTTAGTATTTCTGACGAAAGATTATTTGAGAATCTGCTCGTGCTGTGGCAACACTATGGGCGGCAGCCCCGTCGCAGCGAGCTCGCACAACAGCCCTCAGAAATATCTCAAACCCCTTACAGTCGGCGCTTTGGTTCGTGGTCTGCGGCTTTGGAGGCTTTTATCACGTACGCTAATGCGAGCGATTCTGAGCGTCCTGTGATCCGAGAAACTGAAGTAATTCGGCGCACAACCGGGCGTGAGCCTTCCCTTCGACTTCGCTGGCACGTGCTGCAGAGAGATCGCTTCACTTGTTGTGCATGCGGCGCAAGCCCTGCTCTTGCGCCCGGCGTCGAGCTTCATGTTGACCATATAGTTCCTTGGAGCAAGGGTGGAGAAACAGTGCTTGAAAATTTGCAGTCTCTTTGTTCTGTCTGCAACCTTGGCAAATCAAATGTTGAGGGCTAACAATGTTTTCAACCGGACGCGGTGTGACGGTGGAGCATTTTTTACTTTCGTGGCCCGCGCCGGTTAAAACGACGTTAAGCGTTAGAAGAACGAGGCGACATGAGTCGTATTAAACACGCAATAGACGCTCCGTTTTCAGCCGCCTGGATCGCAAGGGTTGGGAAACTAATTCTTAATTTTGGAGTTTTAGAGCTTGAGACTTATCTCTGGCTAGTTCAGCTTTCCGAAGCCCCTAAGAAAATTCCGGAGTTTTCGAAATTACCATTCGCCCAGCGAGTAGAGAAAATAATGGAGTTCGTTAAGAGTCGCGCGTACTCAGAGAATTGGAAAGCAGAGGCGCAGAAGTGCTGGAACGAAGCGCTCGATCAAGCGAAATTTAGAAACCGCATCGCTCATAGCCCGCTGACGTTTGGTTGGAACCAAGAAGCAGAGGAAGGCGAACCGGATTTCATAGGCATAGTCGATTTGCAACGACGTGATTCAAGTCAGAATGCGTTAGCTTCGAAAGCCGAGATGGATGGAGTTATCAATTCCATTGTGTCACTTGCAACTCGGCTTGCAAATCTAAGAACAGTTTGGTGTTCAATCCGTGATGCGAGACACGAGTCGGGAACGAACGCCTAACAACCGGTTCGAGGCGGACCGGTTTCCCCGACGCTTCGCGCCGGGAAAACCGGCCGCTCAACCGGAACGTCGAGACTGTAGAAAAACTCTTCAACCAGTTAAAATCATGCTATTCGTGAGTTCTCCACCGATGCTCCCGTCAACCCACCTAGGTTTGCTGCGTTAATCTTGTCCTGATGCAACCAACAAATGGAGTCCATTATTCATGAAACCTAATTTCCGTTCTCTTGTGTTAATCCCGGCTTTTCTGAGCCTGTTTGCGGGCGTGGCATTGGCCGATGACGCCGCCGGCAAAACCGTGCCGGCACCTAATCGTCAGCAGTGGTGCGCCGACAACCCGCAGAAGTGCCAGGAGATGAAAACGCGCATGCAGGAAAAATGCGCGCAGGACCCGAAGCGCTGCGAGGAGATGAAGGGCCGCATGGCGGAGCGCAAGGCAAAATGCGATGCCAATCCCGAGGAATGCAAGAAGCAGCGCGAGCAAATGAAATCACGCCGCGCTGAAATGCGCGCCAAGTGCGAGGCGAATCCGGAAGAGTGCAAGAAAAAGCGCGAGGAGATGCGCGAACGTCACAAGCAGTGTCGTGAAAACCCGGACAGCTGCCGGCGCCCTGGCCGCGAGAAAACTCCGGCGGGAAAATCGGGCACGTAACGGAATGGCGCTTACTTAAGCCGAAATGTAGGGTGGGTTAGCGTCTTTTGCGTCACCCACCAAGCGTTGCGTGGCAACACAATGCATTTTTTAATGAGTGCCTGGCGGCACGTCCGGTGGGTTACGGCACAAACTACGTGCCTAACCCACCCTACATTGATTATGGAACCGCCTATGTTTAGTGCCATTCGGCACGTAACGTAATATTTTCCGTTCTATCTGATGGCCAGGGCCAGGGACGGCCTGAAGCCAGTGACCCCAGGCCTGGGGTCGAGTAAGCTGCTATCAGGCTTGTAACATTGATGAAAACGGCCAACTCAATATGGACACACCGACCCTCATCTTTGTCTACAACGCCGACAGCGGCTTAGTGAATACCCTGCTCGATATCGGCCACAAGATCGTCTCGCCGAAAACCTATGCCTGCAATCTCTGTGCGATCACGCATTCCACCTTCAGCATGCGTGACGAATGGAAGAACTTTGTGGATGAGCTTAAACAGCCAATCGAGTTTCTGCACCGGGATGAACTGGCCAAGCTGTATGGCATCCACGATGCGACGCTGCCGGCCGTGTTCCGAAAAAAGAATGGCGGACTGGAAATGTGGATCAGCCATGAGGAGATCAACCGCTGTCATTCGCTCGATGATCTCAAGCGGTTGGTGGAGCAAAAACGCTAACAGGTTGCTGTCATACAAATATCTTTATGAAGTCGCGATTCCTGGTAGGTTGGGGTGAGCGCAGCGAACCCCAACATCTCGGCGCCGTTGTTGGGGTTCGGCGTTTCACGCCTCACCCCAACCTACATGAAAACTATTTTTGAGATAGGTCTAGACATAATAAATGCCATAACCATAACAAAGGAGGAGACAGATGCAGAACGATCCGTTTGCACAGTTCAAGGCCGCACAGCGCGAAGGCTGGGCGTTATTCGTGCCGCTCGAGGCTTATACCACACCGGCGGCGGCCAGGTTGGTGGAGTTCGCCCGCGAGCAACCGGGCGAGAAGCTGCTCGATGCCGCCTGCGGCACCGGCGTGGTCGCGGTGACCGCGGCGCGTACCGGCGCACAGGTCAAGGCCCTGGATCTTTGCCCGGTGTTGCTCGATCGG
>JAUSDQ010000318.1 GCA_030650525.1 Sulfuricaulis sp. | reverse complement strand
CCGGCACCACCGTGGACATGAAACCGGTCGGGTAGATCATCCCGTGCACCGAGCCGGCCTGCAGCGCCGCCAGCATCTGGGCGGTGCCGCCCAGGGCCCCGCCGTGGTGGGCTGTGGCCTTTAGGCGGCCGTCGGAGTACTTGGTCAGCAGTTCAGCGAACTTTTCGTTGACTTCCGCCTGCGTGTCGTTGGTCGTCGCGTTGCCGATAAGCACGCTCGTGGCCGCCGGCGTCGGCTTTGTCTGCCCAACCACGGCGCTCGCCGCGAACAACGACACGGCCACGAAAACCGCTTTCCAAATCGCTCTCATAACTCCTCCTCAAAAATAAAGAATTCAAGCACGTAAGGAACTAGGCATTTTCCCAGACTTCGCTGGGAAAATGTGGTTCGCCTTCGGCGAACAGCGTGATTGAGGCACCGTGGTTTGTGTAAGCTTAGGGAATGAGCATGCGCGATGAGTTTTCTCGGTACTACGCCGAGCTGTTGGAGGGGACCTACGATTGCGTGGATCGCCTGGTGATGAACGCGTATTTCCCTCTGGGGCAAACCGGGGGCGGTATGCGCAGTTGGTGGCGAGCCTTGCGCGGGGATGATCGTGATCTGGACGATCGGCACCTGCGTGAGATGGCAGGGGCGTTTTCGCGCCGGGTCAGTGCGTACTGCGCCAAGCACGGCATTCCTCTGATCGAGGCGCAGGCGGGCGAGCGTAAGCACGAACTGGCCGAGCCTTACCTGCCGGCCGATCCGAAGTGTCGGGGCGTGTTTGCCGTGATCACCGGCAACGCGCCCGCGCCGGTGTGGGAGGTGCAACGCAGCGCCGAAGGCCGGATCATGGACTTGCACCATCGCAAGCGCTGGCCTTATGTGAAGCATTACTACTTTCATCTGATCGATGCCGACTGGGGGCATGTGACCATCCGCATGTGCGGCTATCCACCCTTTGGGGCACAGGTCATTGCCAACGGTCATGAGTGGGTGGAACGGGCCGCCCGGGCCGAGGGCCTGACCGTAGCCAAGAGCGGCAATTGCTTTGTCGAGGGCAGTGAATTCGCGCCCATCAACCGCTTGGCGGCGCACTTGAACCGCACGCAGGCCATCGGGTGCTTGCGCGAGCTCTGTGAGCGCTGGATCTACTCCAGCTGTTTGTGCTTTGCGCTCACCCGTGAGGAACAAGGCCGCAGCGGCTTTGCCTATCGGTATTCGATGTTCCAATTGGAATTGAGTCGCAACCTGGTGTTCCTGCGCGGGGCGACGATGGCTGAGGTGTTTCAAAAGCTGATCGATCGCACCCGTGGGTCTTTGGATCTGCGACGATTGAAAACCATCTTCGGTTGCTCGCATCGCCCGTACTTTCGACACCGAACGCGGGGACGCGAGCAGCCGGAATTGGCCAAAGTGCTGGCCACGCCCAGCTACGATCTGACGGTGTTCAAGCTCAAGTGGGGCAATCTCACCCTCAAGATCTACGACAAGGGCGAGCGGGTGCTGCGCATCGAAGTGGTGGTGCACAACGCGCGCGAGTTGCGCTGTGGGAAGGTACTGGAAAGGCTCCCGGTGTTGCTCGAGCGCATGCGCGCCATGCTGGTGCGGTTCCTGGACACGGTGCAGGCAGCCCACGTGAGTTTCCTGGATCAAGGCGCCTTCGAGCGCTGGAGCGAGCCGAGTTCGCGCGGGGCGCGGCGATTGGCGGGTATCGATCTCAATAAGGCCCGCAACCGTCATGTGCTCGATGCCGTGGTCGGCCTGTCCACCCAACCGGACGGATTTACGCTCTCGCAGGTGGCTCAAGGGGTGCGCGCGCGAACCGGGTGGAGCGAAAAGAAATACGGCTCGCGTCACGCCGCCTATGATCTGGCCAAACTGCGCGCCAAGAAGCTCGTGCGCCGTTGCAAGCGATCGCGTCGCTACACCAGCGATCCTCGCGGGGTTCGAACCATGTGCGCCTACCTCGTGCTGCGCGAAAAGGTCATCAAGCCGCTCTTGGCCGGGGTCGTCTGCCGTCGCGGGCGCCCCCCCAGAAACCTGAGCCCATTGGACCATCACTACGTCAAGCTCCGCCAAGAACTGCATCGCACCTTTGACACCATCGGCCTCGCCGCATGAATCCGATCACCCCAGCGACAACTTGTTGTCGTTTACGCTTTGATTAGCGCCTAATGGCGATGCTCT
>JAUSDQ010000317.1 GCA_030650525.1 Sulfuricaulis sp. | reverse complement strand
TGGCGGCGGCATCGACCGGATAATCGGCATGCACGTAATCCTCGGCGGCGCGGATCGCGGGGTTGTCCATCATCTCCAGGCCGGCGGGGATAAAGCCGCTGGCGATAATCGCCGCCACGGCATCGCCGGCTTTCTCGATATCGTCGAAGGCCGCGAGCATTACTTGGGCGCGTTCGGGTTTCGGCAGGAGCTTCACGGTGACTTCGACAATGACACCGAGCATGCCTTCGGAGCCGGTCAACAGCGCCAGCAGGTCGTAGCCGAGAATGTCGAGCGTGCTTCCGCCGAGCGTAATCAGTTCGCCGTCAACCGTGAGGAACTTCAAGCCAAGCACGTTGTGGACCGTGAGGCCGTATTTCAGGCAGTGCACGCCGCCTGAATTCTCGGCGACATTGCCGCCGATGGAGCAGGCGAGCTGCGACGAGGGATCGGGCGCGTAGTAAAAGCCGTAGGGCGCGGCGGCGTCGGTGATCGCCTGATTGCGCACGCCGGGTTCGACCGTGGCGGTGCGGTTGGCCGTATCGACTTCGAGGATGCGGGTGAATTTGGCGAGCGAGAGCAGCACGCCGTCCTCGAGTGGCAGCGCGCCGCCGGACAGCCCGGTGCCGGCGCCACGCGCGACCACCGAGATTTTTTCCTCGCTGCATAATTTCAGGAGGCGGCCCACCTGTTCGACTGTCTCGGGCAGCGCCACGATCCAGGGCAGCTTGCGGTACGCGGAAAGCCCGTCGCACTCGTACGGGTGCAGGTCTTCCGCGTCCGTCAGCACGGCATCGCGCGGCAGGAATGCGCGCAACCTGGCGGCGAAGCGGCGGCGCACCGCGTCCTGACCGGGGTTTCGTTCGGATAGCGCTGTGGTCATAAGATGTAGGGCGCGTCCCACGCGCCATTTTGTCTGCTTTTGGATTAATCAGACCTTCTCTAGGTTAAACGCATCGCATGCGCCGGTAAACAGCACCGGCTAGAATCACGGCTATAACCATGTCCGATTCGGTGTTAATGCCCAAATCCTATCGCGGTCGTTTCGCGCCGTCGCCCACCGGGCCGTTGCATTTCGGTTCGATGGTCGCCGCGGTCGGCAGTTTTCTCCAGGCGAAAATCCACGGCGGTGAATGGCTGGTACGCATGGAGGATATCGATCCGCCGCGCGAAGTGCCGGGCGCGGCCGATGAAATCCTCCGCACGCTGGAAGCCTTCGGCCTGCATTGGGACGGCGCCAATTACCTGGAAGTGCTGGACGCCAGCCGCGATGCCTTCAGCGGGGAACAGGCCCTGGCCAGTTCCCGCTGGGGTCAGAGTGAGTTAGCCCCGGTGTTTGCCTGCTAACTTCAAACTCGGTGCCGCAGCGAAGCGCTTAACAAGCCGTGCAGACGTGAATCTCGATGGTGGTATGCACGATCTCCTCGTGTTCCGAGAGCCACTCGCGCACGCGACCGGGCGTCAGGCCGGCATCGTGCGTGACGACGCTGATGGCGCAGGCGTACGATTGTTTGCCGACGCGCCAGACATGCAGGTCGGCGATGTCCACGTCGCCACGGCCGGCGCCGGATTCGATCGCCTGGCGAACTTCCTCCACGACCGGATGGTCCATTTCGCGGTCCAGCAGCACCTTTCCGGTTTCCGTGAGCAGCTTCTTCGCCCACACCGCCACCAGCCCGGCGCCGACGATGCCCATGACCGGGTCGAGCCACGACCAGCCGTAGAGCCAGCCGCCGGCCAGCGCGATGATCGCCAGTACCGACGTGGCGGCGTCGGCGAGGACATGCACGTAGGCGGATTTGAGATTCAGATCGTGGTGATGATGATGGTCGGCGTGCTCGTGATGTTCGTGCCCGCCGTGTTCGTGGTGGGCGTTGCCGAGGATGTACGCGCACACGACGTTCACCGCGAGGCCGACGGCGGCGATGATCATGGCCTCGACATAGTGAATCGGCTGAGGTGATACCAGCCGTTCCACCGAACCGATGACCATCATGACCACCACGCCGAGCAGGAAAATCGCGCTGGTATAACCTCCCAGCACTTCGATCTTCCAGGGACCGAAGGCGAAACGCGCGTCGCCGGCGTGACGACGGGCGGCCGCGTAGGCAAACGCGCTCAGGCCGATGGCGACCGCGTGCGAGCTCATGTGCCAGCCGTCCGCCAGCAGCGCCATCGAGTTGTACCGCCAGCCGGCGACGATCTCGACAACCATCATGACGGCGGTGATCCACATCACCGCGCGCGTGCCGCGCTCCGCCGCGAGGTTGCCGGTGTCGAACACGTGATCGTGGGTCCAGAGGGAAAGATCGTGGGCAGGCATGGCTCGGCTCCGGTATATCAATGGCTCGCGCGTGGCGTCGGCGGTTCCATTCGGGGTTACAGGTATTTCGTGAGTTGTTTGAGTTCTTTCAGGCTGGACTTGCCATCCGAACCCGCACCGTCCTCGAGGCAATGCTCAATGTGATCGTGGATCAGCTCGCGCTTGGCGTTGCCGACAGCCTTCTCGACCGCGTGCAGTTGCTGCGCCAGGTCGAGGCAGCTCCGGCCTTGCTCCAGCATGGTCACGATGCTGCGCAGGTGGCCGTCCACCCGCTTCAGCCGCTGGATGATTTTGGGATGCGAGGCGTGTTTTGCCATGGGCCTATCCTATCCAGGGGGATAGGATACGTCAAAGGGCGGGCGCCCCCGCCGAGAAACCGCGGCTGGCCGGCTCTGCGGGTATTCCGCTTGTGTTGCGACCCACCGGCAAAAAGCGGAATATGTCCCGGCAGAAGGGCAATGTCAGGGAGTGGTCAGTTGCCAGGGAGAAACGGCATGGTCACGCAGTGCGCCCATCTCGATACGATTCGCGGCTGTCAGCCCGAATATATTGCCCCGGCCGCTTTGACGGCGCCTTGAATTGCGCGCGCCCCAGCGAACAAAAATCGAAATTCTTCACAGGTAACCTAACATGAGACGCAAGAAAACAAGTTCCGGTTTGGAGTTGTATGCCGTTTCGGGTACCAACACCGTGGTTGTTTCGGTTGACATGAAAGTGAAACCGGAGGGTCTGCTTGGTTTTGCTTTCGAGCGCGTGGAAACCAAAAGCAAAAAGCGAATCTGGTTGTACGGTCAAAAATTCTTCAGCTCGGTAATACCCATCGAGGAAAAGGATCTGGAAAAGGTGAAGGGGCAGAAATACCCGACGCACCTGCATCCAGTGCAAAGCTTCTTGTGGAAAGATTTCACCGCCGAACCCGACACGGAATATACCTACCTGGTTACCGCCTACCACGGCACGCCCAAGGACCTGCAAATCTATATGACGGAGGAAATAACGATTTCCACGGAACCGCACATAAAAGGCAAGCATGGCATTTTCTTCAATCGCGGGGTGTCGGGGAGCCAGTCGTACGCCGCACAATTCGGCAACCGGCGCCCCGACAAAATTGAGGACAGCGTCGAACAACAGCGCGCTTACCGGTGGCTGTCGCGGGGTTTATATGAAGGGTTGCTCGCTTTCATCGCCGGCGCCAAAAAGGGACAGAAGCTCAGAGGCGCCTGCTACGAATTCCAGCACGCCGGAACGCTGCTGGCATTGAAGGCAGCGCAAAAAATGGGGGTGGATGTGAACGTGGTGTACGACGCGAAAAACTACGGCACGAAGAACCAAGCGGCGTTAAAGGCCGCCGGAGCATCGTCGCTGGTGAAAAAAGTGCGGGATAACGGAGTAAGCCAGGCCCACAACAAGTTTTTCGTATTGCTGGACAACGATGGCACTCCCATCAGCGTGTGGACCGGCTCGACCAATATTTCCGAGAAAGGGATATTCGGCCACTGCAATACGGGTCACCAAATCAAAGATTCCAAGATAGCCGCCGAATATTTCGAATACTGGAAACTGGTTTACAAGAACCTCGACCGGAAAACGTATCAAAGCAAAGTGATGTCACTGAAAGACGGCGGTGACAAAAAAGCGTCCGAAATACCCAAGGGCGTGTCGGTGTTCTTCAGCCCGCGCAAAACCAACGACATGTTGCAAACCTACGCCGATCTGGTGGAGGGAGCCGCTGAAATGGTTTGCTGCATCTACCCGTTCAACATCGACAAAAGGTTTCAGAAAGTGTTCGGCGAAGATAAGCCATATCTGCGCTACATCCTGTTGGATACGCGCAAGAATTACAACACTTTCAAAACCAACGACCGCGATGTGGAGGTGGTTGCCGGCTCGTACATCGAATCAGGCATCGACCAGTGGGCGGCGGAAAAAAGCAGCGGCAGCCTGTTTGAATCGGGCGTTAATTTTCTGCACAATAAAATAATCCTGATCGATCCGCTGGGCGACATGCCTATCGTCATTTCGGGTTCGGCAAATTACAGCGAAAACTCCACTTCGAAGAACGATGAGAACACGCTCATCGTCAAAGGCGATGACCGCGTGGCGGATATTTACTTCACCGAATACGTGCGATTGTTCGACCATTTTTCGTTCCGCGAGTGGCTGGCCGGGCACAAGAAGGTCTTCAATCCGTTTTTGAAGGAAGACGGCAAGTGGGTCGCTCGCTACTTCGACAATCCGGACTACCTGAATGTGAAGCGCAAATTGATATTCAAGAACATGGCGCGCGCGGCGGAGAGTAAGTGAAAAAGGCTCGATTTAGTCGCATGACCAAGAATAAAATAGAGGTTACCCAGAGAACAATTACCACTAATATTTAGAAACATTTGTTCTCTGAACGCGATTTTTTGTGGCCCCTTTAATTCCAACCAGAAACAGGGTGAAGCATGAGCAGTCTGCCTAAATGTCCAAAATGCAGTTCGGAATACACTTACGAAGACCGAAGTATGTATGTTTGTCCGGAATGCGCGCATGAATGGGCAAAAGATGCGGTCGTAGAGAGCGCCGATCGCAAACGTGTCGTGCGCGATGCCCATGGGAACGTGCTTAATGACGGTGATACTGTCACGGTGATCAAAGATCTGAAGATAAAAGGCTCGTCATCGGTGGTGAAAGTTGGAACCAAAGTAAAAAGCATCCGTCTCGTCGAAGGGGACCATGATATTGACTGCAAAATCGATGGCATTGGTGCCATGCAGTTGAAATCGGAATTTGTAAAGAAGGCATGATCAACTTCTCTGGCCGCCGCCGGCATCCGATCGCGCCATTGCGTCGACCGCCCTCATTGCCTACGCCGCCTTCGCCATCGCGATCTGGTGGCTACAGGATCGCCGGGCGATGACGCGTTGAAAATTGGGGTAAGATCGGATCACGGTTTATCAATATAGGTACACCAGTGGCCGTGGAGTTCTGGTTCGAATTCGCCAGCACTTACTCTTATCCTGCCGCCTTACGCATTGAGGCGCTCGCCCAATCGGAAGGCGTACCTATTGTCTGGAAGCCGTTTCTGTTGGGCCCCGTGTTTCGCGCGCAAGGCTGGACCGATTCTCCTTTTAACCTCTTTCCGGCGAAAGGACGTTACATGTGGCGCGACCTGGAGCGCATCTGTGCGGAACTTTCGATCCCGTTCCGCCGCCCCTCGCAGTTCCCGCGCAATGGACTGCTTGCGGCGCGCATTGTCTGTTGGTTTGGGACGGAGCCTTGGGTCCAGAATTTATTCGCTCCGTGTACCGGGCGAATTTCGCCGAGGATCTCGACATCTCGATCGCCTCGGTGCTGGAGCGCCGCCTCGATAGTTTGGGCCAATCCGGGGCCGCCATGATCCAGCAGGCGCAGTCACCCGAAAGCAAAAAAAACTTCGTACCCAGACGGAGCGTGCCGTGGCGCTCGGGATCTTTGGGGCGCCGACGTTGGTGGTCGGCCCTGAACTGTTCTGGGGAAATGATCGGCTAGGAGTTTGTTGAAAAACGCTTCGTCAATTAGGCTGGATTCCGGCTTGCGTCGGAATGACGGATTTGGATGTTTTTCGGACTTTTTCAACAAACTCTAGACCCCGTCGTAGGGCCTTATGGCCATGCCGGTTTTCGGCAGATAACTCACGCTATTTCGTCGAATTCGCCGGTGCTGCCATGCCGTAAGCCGGCAAATAAACAGGCGTTTTCAATGCCGAGATGCGCTGGCCCAAATTGTGCATAGTCTGCATGAGGTATTCGTGTTTCGTTACAAGGGCAAACCATCCGAAAGGGTAGGACGCAAAGCCACCTGATCCCGCCGAATTTTCTGCCGGCCTGTTTCTCTGTTACTTGTCACTCTTGTGGCCGGTGGTCGTTGCCGGCCGCCGCTTCGGTGCGCCCTGACTAACGCTACACGAAGCCGCTGTCAAACAGAGGTTTTAATCGGGGGCGATTCCATGCGCAGGCCGCAAGCGATCGCCATTGAAGGAAATATATACGGGCGGGGCCGCCCGCAACCATGAGGATTATCATCATGCCTACCAAACAGCCGAATCCCGCGGAACGACGTAGCGCCTTGCGCGAAGAGTTGGCGCAGCAGCCAAAGGGCACGCTGCAACTCTATATCGGAGATCGATGTATCGATGTCGCCTGGATGCGCGACATATCCCCAGTCGGAGTCTGTCTGCAGCTGAAAGCCGCCGTCGATAAGGGTGAGCAAGTCCAGCTAAAGTACACCTATAACGGTATCCAGATCGAGGTTTTGGGGACGGTCGTCTGGGCAAAAGCCGCGAAATTGCCGCACCCGAATTTACTCGATACGCTTGGTTGGTGGGTCGGTATTTTTCTGCACCCTAGCAGTATAGATGCGAACTTCGCGCTTTACCGGACGATCATGGAGGATCGGAACGACTGGTTGCTCGACGAGTCGGGTAACGCCTTTTATTGGTAGCAAAATCCGTGTCAGAGAGGAATAGCTTCTAATATTTAGAAGGAATTCCTCTCTGACCCGAATGGCACTTAACTTAGGCGGTTCCATAATCAATGTAGATACCATGCAGTGTCTCGGTCAGGTTCATGCTTGTCTCCTTTTGCTTTAACAGGTTTAACCCAATCTCTGTTTTAGCGTAAGGGGTTGAGTTTGTCTTGCTGGGACACCGCATGGTATCTACATTTCTGCTTAAGTTAAGCACCATCCATCTCCGACCTCTTTAGTTCCACCGCGTCGTTTCTTGTAATGCTCAGGTCAATTCCTCGGCCAATCGTCCCAGAGTAACCAGCGCGCGGTCGAGGCGCTCGTCCCATGGCACTGCGCAGGTAAGGCGGATGCAGTGGCGGTACGCCTGCTTCGGCGAGAACAATCCGCCCGGGGCGATCAGGATTTTCCGCGCCAGCGCGCGGCGGTGTAGTTCAAGCGCGTCCACCTGTTTTGGCAGCTCGACCCACAACACGAAGCCTCCGGTCGGTTGTGTTACCCGGCTGCCGTCCGGAAAGTAGCGCGAAACCGCGTGCGTCATGCGTTCGACCCCCTGTGCGTACTGCGCGCGCACCTTGCGCAGGTAATGGTCGTAGCCGCCGCGTTCGAGAAACTCGGCGATGGCGAGCTGCGGCAGCGTGGCGGTGGCCATGGTGTTGATGTACTTCAGGTGCTCGATCTGCTCGCGCCAGCGCCCGGGCACGACCCAACCGACGCGGTAACCCGGCGCCAGCGTCTTGGAGAAGGACGAGCACAACATCACCAGCCCTTTGCGGTCGTAGCTCTTGGCGGCCTTCGGGCGCGGCGCACGGTGCGAGAGGTCGCCATAGATGTCGTCTTCGATGAGCGGGACCTCGCGTTCCGCGAGCAGCTGTACCAGACGTTTCTTGCGCTCTTCCGGCATCAGCGCGCCGGTCGGATTGCTGAAGTTGGGCACGAGCATGCAGGCCTTGACCTTCCAGCGATCGAGCGCGAGTTCGAGCGCCTCGATGGAGATGCCCCGGCGCGGGCAGGTGGGAATTTCGATTGCCTTCATTCGCAGTTGTTCGATGGTCTGGAGCGTTCCATAAAACGCCGGCGATTCGATGGCCACCGTATCGCCCGATTTCGCCACCGCGCGCAGGCACAGGCTCAGCGCTTCCTGGCAGCCGCTGGTGGTGACGATGTCCTCGGGCGAAAGCGTGCAACCGGCATCGAGCGCGCGGCGGGCGATCTGGCGGCGCAACTCCGGACTGCCCGGTGGAAAGTCGTAACCGCCCCCACCGCGCCCCGCGTCACGGCGCGCGATGCGCGCGAGAATGCCGTTCAACTGTTTGATCGGCAGCAGGCTCGTGTGCGGCACGGCCACGCCCAGTTGCAGCACATCCGGTTCGCGCGAGGCGCGCAACACCTTGAGCGCCAGGGCGCTCACACTCACGGAAGTGGGGGAGCAAGGCGGCTTGGAGATTTCCGGCTGCGCGGGCGGCTGCCACAGGCGCGCGCGAACGTAATAGCCCGATTGCGGCCGCGCCTCGAGCACGCCCTGCGATTCAAGACGCCGGTAGGCCTCGATCACGGTCGATATGCTGACTTCGAGTTGATCGCTCAGGCGCCGCACCGAGGGCACGCGCTCGCCCTGGCGATATACGCCGTTCGTGACCTGTTCATGCAGTTTTTGCGCTACCTGCTCGTAAAGCATGCCCTCGGTGGCGCGCGCCGGTTCCGTGCGCGGCTCGCGTTTGGGCTGTGTTGCCATGACAGTTACCTCTCGTTTAGAGGAGTACAGTAAATCGTCTGGATATAACTGTATCGCTCCAAAATATATAGTCTTGTTTCTGTACTGCTCAGAGTATCGGGGCTAGGCTTTCACCTGTCAAATCCGGGAGACAACACCATGTACAACGACAATCCGCGCGATGTCACGCACACCGATATCCGCCACACAACGGGCGGTGCCATCGATACCGACTATTATCATCGCCGCGCGCGCATCGAGCGCGCCGTTTTCTTGCGCGCGGTCATATCCTGCATCGCGCATTGCGGCTGGCGCGCCTGGGGATGCATCGAGGCGAAAATGCAGGGCCGGGCCACCCGGCAGGCGCTGTCGGTCCTTTCGGCGCGCGAGTTGAAGGATCTGGGGATCGCGCGCAGCGACCTTGGCACGCTCGGAGACGGAACGTACTTCACCGATTCGACCCGCCACGCGCGCAGCCGCGAACGGCTGAGGAAATACGCGTGAACGGGGCAGTGTACTGGTTCAACGGCGAGATCATGCCGGCGTGCGAGGCGCGCGTGCCGGTGCTGGATCACGGCCTGCTGTACGGCGACGGTGTGTTCGAAGGCATCCGCTTTTACGGCGGGCACGCCTTCCGGCTCGATGCGCACCTAGACCGCCTGCATCGCTCGGCCGCCGCGATACGCCTGACGCTACCGCGTGACCGCCATGCGCTGGCCGCGGCCGTCGCTGACACCATCGCGGCCTATGGGCGCCCGGTTGGCTACCTGCGCCTGGTCGCCACCCGTGGCCCGGGGCGGCTCGGCCTCGACCCGGCGTCGTGTCGGCAGCCGAACGTCTTCATCATCGCCGACGAGCTGGCGCTCGTGAGTGAATCCGTGCGCGCGCAAGGCGCGCGCGTCGTGATCGCATCCACGCGCCGCATCGCTCCGGACGCGCTCGACCCGCGTATCAAGTCGCTCAATTACCTGAACCACATCCTGGCGCGCATCGAGGCGACGAGCGCGGGCGCCGATGAGGCCATCCTGCTGAACGCCTGGGGTCACGTCGCCGAGGGCACGGCGGACAACGTATTCGTGGTGCGCGGCGGCATCCTGCTCACGCCGCCGGCAACCGACGGTGCGCTCGAGGGCATCACGCGCGCGGCAGTGATCGAGCTCGCCGGAACCTCCGGCATCCCCTGGGCCGAGCGCAGCCTCGGTGCTTTTGATCTGTACACGGCCGAGGAATGTTTCCTCACCGGCACCGGCGCCGAGCTTATTCCCGTGCGCGAGGTGGACGGACGTGTCATGGGAGCCTGCCCGGGACCGGTTTTTCGCGATCTGCGCGCGGCGTTCCGCGGACTGGTCGAGCGCGAAACGGCCATGGCGGAAAGGCAGAGCAATCACCGGTAGGCGACACCGGGCCCGAACAGGCATGCCCGGTGAGCGTCATAAAAAAATGTGGTCAGTCGGATCACAAGAGGTGGTACGCCACGCTTGATACCCTGGATGCCTGGAAAAAGTCAGTGCCTTTCCACTGAATCGCCACGTCAACGCTTCGTGCCTCGCAGCTCGATTAGTGCTCAGATATTCAAGGGATCAAGGCAGGATCAAGGGGTCAGAGTAGTTGAAAGATAAAGTTATCTTTACGATATCAAGTACACTGACCCCTTGAACTTATCAAATTGCGCCGGATGTGGCTCGTCCCGCTGCGCTAGGCGATCTCCTCCACCAGCGCGGCCAGCGAGCCGGCGGGGCGCACCTCGGGTGTCGCGTTGTAACCCAGGAGCTTGCTGATCTGGCTGGTGGAAAACATGCCGATCACGCGTTGTGATTGCGTGGCCTTGTCAGTCTCCACCACCAGCGCGTGCTGGCGCCCCTGCTTGCGCAGGGTCTCGACGATGTCGCCCACTCGCGCGTCGCGAACGGTCTGCGCATCGAGCGCGCAGATATCCGGTTGCGGCGTCATCACCGCCGCCACGGTGATGTCGGCGCGCGGCACCTGCATTTGCTGGGTGATCTGGATCGGCCGCTCGCCCATGATGTCCTTCGCGGTGATTAGGCCGATGATTTGGTCGGCATCATTCATCACGAACAGCAACCGAATGCCGGTGGTTTTCATTTTCTTCAGGGCCGCGTCAATGGCGACCTCGGGGCGTGTGGTGATCGGGTGCACCACCTTGAAGTTGGTCATCACCGCCGCCGCGGGACTGTCGAGCTTCACGATCTCCGGCGATGTGGTCGGGTGTCCCAACGTCGAGTGCGGCTCGAGCGTAACGCACGCAATGGTTTCGAATGAATAGGGCATAGAAAACCTCCTTCAAGCGTGGTTCGTAATTTTCCCTGCCAGAACATGTTACGCCTTACGCCCGCCAGGCCAAGTATTCCCGTAGAAAATGCGTGCGTATATCGAAACTGAATTAAGGCATTCGCTAATATTCGCGCCGCTCACGCACCAACGGCACAGGATGGCGCGGATCACCAATTAATGAGCCATGAAAATGGGGTCAGAGTGTGAGGCATACCTGATTTCACGGATACCCCGATAGGCACATAGATCGCGCCGCGTGTTTCGTGTGCGGCCACGGCTTGATCTTGGCTAAAGTCTTGGCCAACGTGTCCTTGGCCAGCTCGGTGTCGTAATCCGCTTGCAAGCGCAACCACCAGCCGTCCGACAGTCCGAAGAACCGGCACAGTCGTAAATCGGTGTCGGCGGTGATCGCGCGTTTGCCCACCACGATCTCGCCGATACGGCGCTGCGACACGCCGATCTCTTTGGCCAGCCGGTATTGCGAAAGCTCCATCGAGCTTGAGGAACTCTTCGAGCAGCATTTCGCCCGGTGAAACTGGGGCTAGTTTGGTTCTCTTGGTCATGCTCGACTTTTCTTTCAAGCAGCGCGGCGTCGTTTGCGTCCGCTGGAAGGCAGATCGAACGAAGCGTCCTTGAACGCGCGCAGTACGGCATTGATGCGTGTCTGGTAGCCCGCCCCCTGGGCCTTGAACCACTCCAAAACGTCCGCGTCCACGCGCAGCGAAATGGACGCCTTTGACGGAACAGGTTTCAGGCCCTGACGCAGGATACCCCGGACAATATGTTTGACGTTAGCCTCGGGGTGCTCGGACGTCAGCTTGATGTCCTTGTCTTTCATTGCCTTGACGCGAGGCCAATCAGTCCTGGATATTTTCGAAGAAGATGATTTGCTCATTTTTGGTCGCCTTACGAAAAGAGATAATGTGAATGCGATCGGCGGTTTCAGTGTGCACGATGGAAACCGGAGTGCCGTTCAGTAAGCCAAGTGTTACGAATCGTTGTTCAGCGTAATTGAACCTGTCGTCCTCGAAGGTAAAGGTCAGGCCTTCGAAAACCTTGGAGGCGTCCCGAAAATCCAGGCCATGATTCTTGAGATTGGATTTACGTTTTGCCTCGTTCCAGGTAATCCGCAGCGTTAAATTGTATATACGTAATGTATGTGCGTCAAGGAAAGCGCCTCCTTCGGAATTTTGTGACGCGCGATGCGACCCATCGGATGTCTGCTGCTAGCCGATAACGGTATCAAAGCATTGGGCTCAGATGACAGTTTCCGCTAATATGTGCAGGAACTGTGACATGACCCCAGTTCGTCCAACGTAAACGGCGCTATGACGCTTCCCAGCATAATGGTAATCGTTGCCACGATTCTCTTCCTTATCTTGGAAAGGGCGTTCCCCGGTCGTGAACTGCCGAACGCGAAAGGCTGGTATGGCCGGGCGCTGTTGGTCAATCTGGCGCAATTGCTGATTATCCTGGCGACCGCGAGGCTCTGGATTCAAATCTTCGGCGGCGTATCGCTGTTCAAGTTGTCCGCCTGGGACATGCCGCTGGCGGAAGGGTTCGTGGGCTGGTTCATCGGCACGTTCTTCTTCTACTGGTGGCATCGGCTGAGGCATGCGAAAGGATTCTGGCTGGTTTTTCACCAAGTCCATCACTCGCCGTCGCGCATTGAAATACTGACGTCGTTCTACAAGCACCCCGTTGAGATATTGAGCGACGCCATTCTCAGCGCGCTGGTGCTGTACCCGTTGCTGGGGTGTTCCCTGATGGGAGCTTTCTGGTACAACTTTTTCGGCGCCACGGGTGAGTACTTCTACCATGCCAACGTCCGGACGCCCAAATGGCTTCGATTCTTTATTCAGACTCCCGAGCTTCATTCCATTCATCACCAGTACGACGTACACAAATATAATTTCGCTGATATCCCCCTATGGGATCGTCTGTTCGGCACCTATAAAGACACGACGGAGTTCGCCGATCGCTGTGGCTTCCCAAAGGGAGCTGAAGAAAAACTCGGGGATATGCTGGTGTTTAAGGATGTTTACTACGAAGATCCAGCCTGACGCGGCGATCATTTAGCGAAGAAACGGAATATTCGAGCCTGGACCCTTTAATCTCCGCCAGGGTAGGTGACACCGGGCCAGGTTATACGTCAAGATGTGACATCTAAATTAGGTTATGTGACAAAGGCCATGCGCATGAAAATAATTTCTGCGGTATTCCTTTCATTCATTTTCGCTTCTTGTGCGCTGGCTTCTGATAGCACATACGACGCTGTCGTCGCGGGGAAAAAGTGCCAAGAAGGTAAGAACCAAAGCCTATCCTGCTCTTACACGGTCGGTAAGAACCTACTCATAGAAATTGCAGGCATAGGATCACCTGACGCCGGTATTGCATTTTTGAAATCAGATTATGACGGTGATTTTTACGGAAAGTACGGAGTGCTACACGGTTGTATTATCATCAACAGCACAAAAGATTTATTCAGCTTTGCCTTTGTGTCGCCAAAAAACGGAAAAATCTATAGAACATGGCAAGAATGCAAGAGTGGAATGTAGTCACATAACAAATCACTCCAGTCGACCGGCTCTGCCAGCGGCTGAGTTCATTCGTTAGTCATCAGGAACATTGAGTCATGGGCACAGTTGCAGAGCATGAGAAACGCTCCCAGGAAATCGCCGATACAGCCCGGCGGGTTGTGGTCACACTGAATAGTGGTGGCATCGGCTTAGTATTCACTGTCGCGGGCACTCTCACTACACACGGCACACCCGCAGGCTGGGCTTTACTTCCCGCCGGCCTCTTTTTGGTAGGACTGCTATTTACCGGGGTCAGTTTCTTTCTGGCGAAGCATCGAGAACTGAAGCGGCGGGATGCGGCGAAAATCGGTGAAGACGAACCTAAACACCTCAAGAATTGGTATTGGCGTAGCTTTACGTGGGACTTAGCAGCATTTTTCTTCTTTGGAGTAGGTGCATTCGCAGGCCTTTCATCGCTAGCATGTATATCCAGCAGCATATGACTAACAAGCAAATCAACGTGGACTGCAAATTCCACCGCGCTCCATTTGCAGCCGGTTATTTGCGGCGTTGAACCTCCACTTTTTTGCCGATAGCGAAAATTAACTCTGAGACATACCGCACACCCTAACCAGTAGATTTAGCCCCGGTTCATGGGTAGACTGCGCCTCCTGCCTTGATACGGCGTTCCGACGCCACCCCTGTTCCCATGCAAACCGCACGTGATATCTTTTCCTACCGTCAGTACTGGGCCAAGCGTTTCGGCACGGCGCCGTTCCTGCCCATGTCGCGCGCGGAGATGGATGAGCTCGGCTGGGATTCCTGTGACATCATATTAGTTACCGGCGACGCCTACGTGGACCTGCCGAGCTTCGGCATGGCCATCGTCGGGCGCGTGCTCGAAGCGCAGGGTTTCCGCGTCGGCATCCTCGCCCAGCCCGACTGGAAGAGCGCCGAACCGTTCAAGGCCCTGGGCCGGCCGAATCTGTTCTTCGGCATCAGCGCCGGCAACATGGATTCCATGGTCAACCGTTACACCGCCGACCGACGCATTCGCTCGGACGACGCCTACACCCCCGGCGCCGCCGCGGGCCGGCGCCCGGACCGCTCGGTGATCGTGTACGCGCAGCGGGCGCGCGAGGCCTTCGGCGATGTGCCGATTATCATCGGCGGCATCGAGGCCTCGCTGCGGCGCATCGCGCATTACGCTTACTGGTCCGACAAGGTGCGCCGCTCGATCCTGCTGGACGCCACGGCCGATCTGCTGGTCTACGGCAACGCCGAGCGCCAGGTCGTCGAGATCGCGCATCGCCTCGCGGCCAAGGAACCGATCGAAAATATCACCGATATCCGCGGAACGGCCTTCGTTCGCAACTGCCTGCCGGAAGGCTGGACCGAACTGGATTCCGCGCGCCTGGATACGCCCGGCGCGTTGAATCCGCCGGTGAATCCC
>JAUSDQ010000309.1 GCA_030650525.1 Sulfuricaulis sp. | reverse complement strand
CGGTGTGCTGGCGGCGCTTATGATTCCTTCGCCGCAGCCGCGAATCGTCCGCGCGATTCGCTTCGTGCTTGCGCGGCACAACCCGCTCGAAGAATGCCCGAACGGCGCGTACGACTCGTGCGAATGGCTGGCCGGCGCCGAAGCAGAGAAGCTCCTCGCAGCGCTCAAAGCGACAACAGCGGTGCCTGTGAAACCTCATCTCGACACGCCGCAGGTTTACGGCGCGCTCCGGCGCGCGCTCGCACGTGCTGGCTACGACGAGCATCTCGCGGACACCTGAGTAGTTTTCTCTCGTCCGTCCTCAAGAATGAGGGCGTCCAAAGTCAGATCAACTGGCGCAACCCTACTGAGCCTCGTCACTTACAAGGAGAACGTCATGGCCGATTCAGAACATCGCGTACTCGATTTGCCTCTCATGTCATTCGCAATCGAGCAAGAAATCGCAAAACTCAAAGCCTCGGATCAGTGGCGGCGAGAGAGCCGCGCGGCTGTCACGCTCGTGAAAAACCCCGGAACCACGATCGTGCTGATCGCGCTGCACCCTGGCGCCGTGCTGAAGAAGCATCATGCCGAGGGCCCGATAACGGTCGCGGTGATGGAGGGAGAGATCCGCTTCAAGGCTGGCGGCGAGGAGCTGGTGCTGCGCCATGGCGGACTGCTCGCACTCGGCGATGCTATCCAGCACGAAGTCGAGGCGATCGAGGAGAGCGCGTTTGTGCTGACCGTGAACCACGCAGCGAAGCATCTAGCAGGTTGTTGATAAACACCTGAACTGGGTCATTCTCAACCCCCGTGAAACGATGCAAATGACTTTGTGCGATACTAACGTGACCAAGGTAAGCATGTTTGTCATTGTCCGGGCGATCACCTACGCCACGTGCTTTTGACAATCCGGTCTGGGCAGCCAGTCCTCTGTTTGCCCCTGGTTGTGGGCCTCAGAGACGGAAAGAGCTTGATCCTGCTCGAATAAAGCTCTCTGCAAGGTTGAAGACGGTCCGAACACTCCGAAGCTTTTGGGATGAGTTGGCTTCAATAGTGGCGCGGCAGTTCGAGTCGCCCTTGCTCCGCCA
>JAUSDQ010000305.1 GCA_030650525.1 Sulfuricaulis sp. | reverse complement strand
CGATAGCATGGGCGTGGTGTCGAACAGCAGCACGGTAAATTCGTCACCGCCGAAGCGGGCAATGAGATCGCTCTTGCGCGCGCGTTTATTCAGGATGGCGGCGACTTCGACGATCAACCGGTCACCCGCCGAGTGTCCCAGTGTGTCGTTCACGTATTTGAAATTGTCGAGGTCGATGTACAGCAGCGAGCAGCACATACCCCCGGTGCGCTTGACGCGTTCCACGACGCGATCCAGTTCCTGCTGGAAATAGCTGCGATTGTATAGGCCGGTGAGTCCGTCATGCTCAGCCATGTTCTTGAGATTCTCAACCATGGCCTTGCGTTCGCTGATATCCGCGACCAGCCCGGTATACAGCTGTTTTCCTTCCAGCATCATGCTGCTGATTTTGAGTGCAATCGGGAAAGTCGAGCCATCCTTGTGGCGGCCAACGACTTCGCCTTCGTGGCCGATCAACCGCTGTATTTCGGTCCGGGCGATGTGGCTGAGATAATTCTCACGGCTTTCCCGCGTTTGCGGCGGTATGATGAGCCGCAAGTCTTTGCCGATGACCTCGTCCTCCGTGTAGCCGAACAATTTTTCAGCCGCCTGATTAAAGCTATCGATACAGCCCTCGGTATCGAAAGTGACGATACCTTCGGCGGCGTTGTCCAGGATCGTTTCAAGGCGTTGTTGGCGCGCATGGATTTTCCGGTGCATGAAATCGAAGGCCGAGACCAGGTCTTCTGTTTCCTGCGTCATCGTGTGCGGCACCGCGACTTGTTTTGCCCCTTCGGCCTCGGCCCTGAGAGCGCCGGTGACGCGGATGAGGGGCCTGCGGATCGAGAGTTCAAAAAGGAATAAACCCGCGATCAGAACGCCAATGACGGCCAGGGTGGCCAGCCAAAGTGTTTGCAGCTGGCGGTCAACGGCCTGAGCCAGGGCACGCATGTCTTCCGTGGTGTGGGCATCGATCGTTGCTTCCAATATTTTCAGTGAATCCTGCATGCGCGCGAAATCCGCCAGGGTGTTATTATGCAATTCAGGCACAAGCCGTTGGTTCTTTTGCGTCTGGATTACTTTTTCCCGCAGCTGTTTGAGGTTGGCAACCAGATCCCTCGATGCTTTTTGCGCCGCCGCGGAACGCGTGATGTAGTGTAAATCCGACAGCAGAGCGGCTTGCGCCATGGCGCGATTCAGATGTTCCAGTACCTCGGGAAAAACTTTCGATTCCGGTGCGTTACGCAGTTTGATTTGGGTTGCCCAAATGTTACTGGCGATCCCGCGCAATGCCTGGTTGGTATCCTGTTGATCGGTCGTGTGGGAAATGCCCTGTTTGGTTGAGAGGCTTACGTCCTTATCCGCCAGCCAGGTGGCGGCGATCATCAAGCAGGCAGAAAGCGCCGCCCCATACACGAAACGCCCGCGAAAACTGTTCAGTCCAAGACGTGCCGCCAGCCGCGCAAAAAAGCGGCGTTCGCACGGGTTGTCCGCTGAAG
>JAUSDQ010000298.1 GCA_030650525.1 Sulfuricaulis sp. | reverse complement strand
GGATATACTGGGCACGCAGCGGCGGTTCGATCGCGAGCAGCTTTTCGATCGCGAGCACATAACCGTGCTCGCTGCACATCATCGAAATGTAATCGAGGCGGTCCATGTAGCCGATGGACTGGTTGTAGGGTTTGGACTCGTCCAGTTTCTCCGTGCCGCGGTGCAGCAGACCGATGTGCGGGTCGGCGCGCTGGATCACCTCGCCGTCGAGCTCGAGCACCAGGCGCAGCACGCCGTGCGCCGCCGGGTGCTGCGGCCCGAAGTTCATCGTGTAATTTCTGATCTCGGCCACGGGATATCAGCCTTTGGCAAAACCTTCTTCACGGATCACGCGCGGCACCAGCACGCGCGGCTCAATGGTGACCGGCTGGTACACCACGCGCTGCTTCTCGGCGTCGTAGCGCATTTCGACCCGGCCGATGAGCGGGAAGTCCTTGCGGAACGGATGTCCGATGAAACCGTAATCGGTGAGGATGCGGCGCAGGTCCGGATGCCCCTCGAACACGATGCCGAACAAGTCGAAGGCCTCGCGCTCGTACCAATTGGCCGAATTCCACACGCCGGTCACGGAGGCGATCATCGGCATCTCGTCATCCAGATAGGCGCGCAGGCGTAAGCGGCGGTTATGCTTAAGCGACAGCAGGTGATACACCGCGGCGAAGCGCGGTCCTTGGCGCGGCCCCGTGGGCGACTCGCGGCCGTAATCGAGATAATCCACGCCGCATACGTCCAAGAGCTGCTCAAAGACAAACGCGGAATCGTCGCGCAGCGTGCGGCATACCTCGACGATCCGATCGCGCCGCACCTCCAGCGTAAGCTCCCCGCTGGAATCATGGGCGGCCACGATCGCATCGCCAAGCTTTTCCTGAACGTGTTTGGCAAAATCCTGACGCGAATCGGTCATGGTTCGGATTCCTGGCGGCGTCAGCGGGCGATGGTATTGGTGCGACGAATCTTATTTTGCAGCTGGATGATACCGTACAACAGCGCCTCCGCGGTCGGAGGACAGCCGGGAACGTACACATCCACCGGCACGATGCGGTCGCACCCGCGCACCACGGAATAGGAATAATGGTAATAGCCGCCGCCGTTGGCGCAGGATCCCATGGAGATCACCCAGCGCGGCTCGGCCATCTGGTCGTAGACCTTGCGCAGCGCCGGCGCCATTTTGTTCACCAGCGTGCCGGCCACGATCATCACGTCCGATTGGCGCGGGCTGGGGCGGAAAATAATGCCGAACCGGTCCATGTCGTAGCGCGAGGCCGCCGCGTGCATCATCTCGATGGCGCAACAGGCCAGTCCGAAAGTCATCGGCCAGAGCGAACCGGTGCGCGCGGCGTTGATGAGCTTGTCCGCCTGCGTCGTTACCCAGCCCTTCTCCAATACGCCTTCAATGCTCACGGCATCTCTCCACAATATGGCTCACCCCCGCCGCCTCCGTGAGGCCGAACAAGATCCAAACATCGTGCTGTCGGCGGCCTGCCGCGACTCGCGACGGTTGCATCCCCACGCTTCGCGTGGGGCCCCTGCGCCCTGCTCGCGCGGCTACTCCCACTCCAGTGCTCCCTTCTTCCACTCGTAGATAAAACCGACAACGAGAATGCCCAGAAACACCATCATCGAAACAAATCCGAACATGCCGATTTCGTTCAGCGCCACCGCCCACGGAAACAGAAACGCAATCTCGAGATCGAAAATAATAAAGAGGATGGCAACGAGGTAATAACGCACATCGAACTTCATGCGGGCATCTTCAAATGCCTCAAAACCGCACTCATAGGGCGAAAGTTTCACTTTGTCCGGACGATGCGGGCCGATTAATCGTCCGGCGACAATAATGACACCGCCCATTACCAGGGCAACGCCGATAAAAATCAGAATGGGGAGATAGGCTTGCAGCATTCAAACCCCGGGAATCCGCCGGCGGTTTTCAATCCGCGCGTCAATGTGAAGGTCCGGCGAGTCTAGGCTTTCGCTGCAAAGAATGTCAAGCAAACAACGGCAGCGCAATCTTATGCGCTTCAAAGGGTTATGGTACTTTTGGGGGTATAAAGAACGCCTATCGGTGCGGCCGGTGCGCGTGGATCGCGTTTCAAAAAAAAATCAGCGGGAGGGAGAATAAAAAAATGGTGCCGAAGGTGGGACTCGAACCCACACGGCTTTCGCCACTACCACCTCAAGGTAGCGTGTATACCAGTTTCACCACTTCGGCAGGAACACAAGAACAATAGACAGGATTAACAGGATTAAAAAAGGATTAACAGGATTTTTTTAAAAAATTTGTACATTATCCTGTAAATCCTGAGAAATCCTGTTAATCCTGTCCAAATTTTATTTAGGGACCTCCGGTGCTTTGGGGGCTGTGGGCACTTCCGGCTGAGCGGCCGGGGCTTCCGCCTTGGCCGGCTGTTCCGCCACCACGCTTTTCGTTATGCTCGCGGGTCCGGTGTGCTGCGCATACATCCAGGCCAGCCCGAGGTTGGACAGGAAAAACACTGTCGCCAGGACCGCGGTGGTGCGCGTCAGAAAATTGGCCGAGCCACGGCTGCCAAAAAGCGTCTGCGAGGCGCCGCTGCCGAAGGCCGCGCCGATATCCGCACCCTTGCCCTGCTGCAACAGAATCAGGCCGATCAGGCTCACGGCCGAGATTACATCAATCACCAATACCAGGTCTTTCATATATAAATAATCTCCGTCAGTCGGCGGCGCGGCAGATGGTCAGAAACTCCTCCGCCTGCAATGACGCCCCACCGATCAAACCACCATCGATATCCGGCTGCGCCAGAAGTTCCTTGGCATTGCTGCCCTTCATGCTGCCGCCGTAAAGAATACGCATATTTTCCGCCACCGCTTTGTCGCTGGCGGCCAGACGTCCGCGGATAAAACGGTGCACGTCCTGCGCCTGTTGGGGCGTGGCGGTCTTGCCGGTGCCAATGGCCCACACGGGCTCATAAGCGATCACGGCGTTTTTGAAGCTGCCGATACCGTGCTTATTGATCACCGCATCCAGCTGGCGCGCCACCACGGTTTCCGTGTGACTGGCCTCGCGCTCCTGCAGGGTCTCACCCACGCACAGGATCGGGATCAAGCCCACGGCCTGGGCCGCCGCGTATTTGTCCGCCACCAGCACATCGTCCTCACCATAATATGCGCGCCGCTCGGAATGGCCGACAATAACATAAGTACAGCCGTAATCCTTGAGCATGGGACCGGACACCTCGCCGGTATAGGCGCCGGACTTGTGCACGGAGAGGTTCTGCCCACCCCAGGCAACGGCGCTCCCGGCAAGCATTTCCGCCGCCAGCGGGACCAGAATGAAGGGCGGGCAGACAGCGGCTTCCGCCTTGGCGACCGTGCTCATACCCTGCTTGATGGCGCTCACCAGCGTCGCGGATTCCGCGCGACTACCGTTCATTTTCCAATTTCCCGCCACCAGCGGCCGGCGCTTACTCATTGGCACTCCCCATGTTCGTCTTAAATCGGCTTAAAAACGAGCGCGATGTTACCGACCAAAGTGAGGGAATGCAATTTTTTGTCCGCTCAGGACAAACAGCCGACCAGGACAGCGGGGGGTGTAGAAAGCAAAGGCTCAGACAGCAATGGCACTTACCTCAATCCGAAATGTAGGGTGGGTTAGCGTTTTTTGCGTAACCCACCAACCGTTGCGCAGCAACACAACGCATTTTTTAATGAGTGCCTGACGGCACGTCCGGTGGGTTACGGCACAAACGGCGTGCCTAACCCATTCCATCGATTAGGGAACCGTCTAAATTAAGTGCCATTCAGCTCAGACAGGACGTTCGTATCGAGAAGGTAGGCAACGGTCACAGGTTAACGTCCCGGCCTTGCCCTCGATCACGCAACCCGGCAAAGACGTCACGACCGACCCCAAGACGCTTGAACGCAAACATTTTGCGAAAACCTTGGTAGGCACTCCAGAACCCAACCGATTTCCCGCGGAGTCGCGCATACTTATCACACGACAACATTACCGCCACGGGTTTTCCGCGGCGTGTCAGCGTAATTTCCTCGCCCTTTTCGGCCTCGTGGACAACCTCCGACAAACGATTGCGGATATCAACAATGGAATAACGTTTTGCCACGCTCGCTTCTCTATTAGTGGATGGCTATCTAAATAGCCATTTTATGCCACGCCGTCAAAGTCTTGAAATGTACATCACCAAACTTAATTTCAAAACTTGATCCCAGCGCTGTCACGGCACCACCCCGCTCGGTCCCGGTGCCTTAAAGAAGAACGTCTTCAATACCGCCAAGTCACCGAAGTTGACCACGCCATCGCCGTTGAGATCGGCGTCGGCATTGTTGGTGAAGAAGGCCGTCTTCATGATGGCGAGGTCAGCGAAATTGACGACGCCGTCGTTGTTAAGATCGGGGTCGCAGACGTTACCGTAGCCGTCGTTGTTGGTGTCGCGCTGGCTGGCGTTTGCATGGTTGATGCAATTGTCACGCACATCAGCCGCACCGTCGGCGTCAGCATCGGGCTCTACCACGAGTTTGCCCAGCCGCACGTCCGTCATCTCGAAGCCGCTGGCGTTCGTGCCGAAGCCGTCGAGGCGAACGGTGAGCTTGTGCGTGCCCGGTGCCAGTTCGCCGGCGTAGACCTCTTCCGGCGCCAACGATGTCTCGGTCACAAAGCGCTGGTCAATCTCACGCACGAGCCGATCATCCACGAAGATGCGTACGAAACCCTCGCCCCCACTCACAAAGCGCCAGTTGAAACGCAGGGTATTGGTGGCTTCCGTCGTCGTGACCGAGGCGGTGAGCCAGGAGGGGAGTTCGGTGGTAACGGAAGCCGTGTTGACGGAGGCCACCTTGGCGGTGGTGCTCTGGGTTCGGGCGGATGGTGTGACGAAGGCTATGCCCGCCTTGATACTGTTAAATATCGCTTGGCCCGTACCGGCAATGAAGTCCACCGTGCCGTTGACCGCATTGACGGTAGTTTCGGCTATCGCGCCCGGAAAAAAGGACAGAGCACTGGGCGGGAGCGATGTGCCCGGTACACAGACGTTGCTGCTCGCATCTACCGTACAGGCACCACCCTTGCGAAGCGCATTATTCAACCCGGGTAGCGAATGTCCCTTCTCGACCGACAGGGGGTAACCCATGCCGGCCGTGCCCGTGACTGGATCAACCAGCTTGTGATCCGCATCACCGACATAATCCGATGCAATGGAAACTCCATAAAAGCGATACGGCCGGCCATGGCGGCAGGTGATATAGGGGAACCCGCATCCGTCTGCGGCGGGTGTCACATTGACCGTATAGGCATTGGTCAGGAACAGTTTGGTCCCATCCAATGCGTTCGGATCGGGCGCCACGTCCCGTAAATCAACATAATTGTCTGCCCAGTCGGCCTTCCACCCGTAGGGGGATGTTGCAATGCGGGGATCATAAGCATCCAGGAAGGTTTCGTGGATGGTGGATCCGGCGATGTTGTCAATTTGCGCCCAGTTCTTGAGCCAGATGGTCGCAAAATGGATCAGATTCGAGCCGGCACTGTGAGCGATGAAATGAATGTGCTTGTAGTTCACGCCCCGGAGCATGCGTGCCACGCTTTCGCCCACACTGATTGCATTGACGTAGGCCTGCATGGGATCCGTCAATCCCGTTGCCGCCTTGGACCGCCAATCGCGCACATAAACATCCCAGTTTGTGGAATCACAGACTTTTACCAACTTGTCCCAGTTACCAGGGGCCCTGATGTTGTTACCCGTCATCGTTGTCCCGGGAAGGTCTGCGCAGATCGCCTCGGCCATTTCCTTGACCCACGTATCCGCATTGGAATTCCACCCATGCGTGATCACGATAGCGTTCTTCGCCACTGGCGGCGGCGTCAACACCTGCGCATCCTCGCGCACGGGAGGGTCCGTCTCCGGAGTCGGCGCGCCGCGGTCGTGGACGAAGATGTCGTAGCTACCATTCGTGTCGCCGAGCACGAGGTTATTCGCAAATGACCGAAACGCGACAAAACGCCCGTCAGCAGAAAGCGATGGAGTGTCGGAACTTAGATTTACTTGACCGCCGGAAGAATCCACGCTCACGCGCGTAGTCTCCCCGGTGAGCCGGTCGTGAACGAAGATGTCGTCCCCGCCATTCGTGTCGCCCGGCACGAGGTTATTCGCAGACGACCGAAACGCAACAAGACGCCCGTCAGCAGAAATCGATGGGTCATACGAATAGCCTTCTGTCTGATTGCCGGCCGAATCCACGCTCACGCGCGTAGTCTCCCCGGTGAGCCGGTCGTGAACGAAGAGGTCGTAGCTACTAACATTCGTGTCGCCCGGGACGAGGTTAGCCGCAGCGGACCCAAACGTCACAAAACGCCCGTCGGCGGAGATCGCTGGAATGGATGAATCTCCATTCGCCTGATTGCCGGCCGAATCCACGCTCACGCGCGTGGTCTGCCCGGTGAGCCGGTCGTGAACAAAGATGTCACGGGTACTATTCGTGTCATTGGGCACGAGGCTGGTCGCGTATGAGAAAAACGCCACAAAGCGCCCATCGGCGGAGATTTCTGGATTGTACGAATCTCGATCCGCCTGATTGCCAGCGGAATCCACGCTTACGCGCGTGGTCTGCCCGGTGAGCCGGTCGTGAACAAAGATGTCACCAGTATTGTTCGTGTCGTCTGGGACGAGGTTTTTCGCAGACGACCGAAACGCGACAAGACGCCCATCGGCGGAGATTGCTGGATTGTCCGAACTTCCATTCGCCTGATTGCCGGCGGAATCCACGCTCACGCGTGTGGTTTCCCCGGTGAGCCGGTCGTGAACGAAGATGTCGGGGAGACCATTCGTGTCGCCCGGGACGAGGTTAGCCGCAGCGGACCCAAACGCCACGAAACGCCCGTCGGCCGAGATCGCTGGATCGATCGAAGAATTGTTCGCCTGATTGCCAGCCGAATCCACGCTCACGCGCGTCGTCGTGCCGGCTTGGCTCAGTCCCGACACAAGCGCGAGACAACCAATGAGCGCCGCTGCGCACAAGACGCGCAAGGAACGATGTGATGTCCCGTCCAAGAAAGTTGGGTGCGTGCCTTTGTGACAGTCAAATATGGCTGCCTTGCGTGTCATGGTTATTTCCTCTGATCTCCGTTTCTGCTTCGATCACCCCAACCCGTGGTGGTTATTCACGGCACCAAACCACTCGGCCCCGGCGCCTTGAAGAAGAACGTCTTCAATATCGCCAAGTCACCGAAGTTCACCACTCCGTCACCGTTTAAGTCGGCGTCGGGATTGTTGCCGAAAAACCCCAGCTTCATGATTGCGAGGTCGGCAAAGTTGACGATACCGTCGTTGTTGAGGTCGGGGTCGCAAATATTGCCGTAGCCTTCGCTGTTGGTGTCGCGTTGGTCGGGGTTCTTGACATGGGTGCAGTTGTCGCTGAAATCTGGAATACCGTCGCCGTCGGTGTCGGCGGCAGTCGTGACCGAAACAGTCCAGCTTCTCGTTTCCACGAGAACCTTGGCGGGATCATTCCGAACTTTCTCCGTCGGATCCGTGACGGTTACTTCAAGGGCATGCGTTCCGGGACCAACCGTTCCGCCATTGAGCGTGTACGTAAGGCCCGTCCCCACGGTTGCGCCATTGAGAGTCCAGATGGCTGTCAAACTGTGCGTGGACGGTGTCGGGACAGTGATCTGGAAGACTTGGGAGCTCGAACCCGTCATGACCATGATCGATTCCGCGGGGCTGGAAGCATCGATGGGGGAGACCCAATTGTAAGTGCGCTTTATCAGCTGCTCTTCGTTGATCTGCTCAAAGGGAAACCCAAGGATCTCCATCTTGGACCGATACGTCGGCCGGTACAGACCCGTTACACAATACTTCGCCCCTTCATAAAGACCCGGAATCCCAGTGGTCGTCGAGGTGGTCGGTAGTGGGGTACTTAACTCAATCCAACCGGTCGGAGGCCCGCCGCCCACGTTCCACTTGATGCGATCCCGGCTTATTTCTTTTGTTACGTTGACTTCAGCGGGCTCACTAGCGTTGTTGCAGCTTCCAGAATTATATTCGTCGGCCAGAAGTCCGAAAGTGTGCCCTGTCTCATGCAAAACAAGTTCCACGACGGATGAGTGGGTCGAAGCCACGGTGATACTGCCACCCGAGCCGCCGTAAGTCGGGTCATTGACGATGACCAGAATAATGTCCATCTGGTTCGGCGCGACGCTGTTATTAACTACAGTCATGACTTTGGACGCATTGACGCAGATCAGGCGTTGAATTCCCGCGCAGTTGTAAGTCGCGTCTAACGCGGTGGCCTTGTACGTGCCCAGTTCCGGATGATCGGCCCCGGACTCGGTACTTATAACGTCGATCCGGTGGACATTGAAATATTTCTCGTATTCTTTAAACGGCTGTTGAGCGAAAAACCCTGCAACCGCCGTTTCTGTGTCCAGGGCAAACTTGCCAAGTTCGGTTTCCGTATACCCATCCCCCAGAACGGCCATGTCAACCCGGTTCGCCGAATCGCCATTGCTCCGAATGGTTGTAACGGGCTCGGCCCAGCCACTCACCGGAGCCGTCAACCCAAGACATAAAACGGTGCGAAAAACAAAATGAACCGTTCGCGTCAGCATGGGATTCTCCGATCTAATTTTGCTTATCTCTCCGTCACTAGGGGAGCGTGGCCTCGCCGAGAAGCTGTAGCGCAAAATCCGTACCGCTCCAGTGTGGCTGGTAAATCTTCAACGCAGACATCCCGGGCCTGTCAGGAAAGGTGACCGATAAGTCCGCGTCTGAGCGATATAGGACCTCGCCCGAAAGCCGACCACTGGGGTCCGCGGTTTCTACACGCAGGAGACGTGGATCGAGCACCAGACGACGCGCTATTTCCCGCCCTTTTGCGTCCACCGCGACGACAACCAGATGCTGCTCAGATAATTCCGGATTCCGTTCCACCGGCACCGGTCTCGAATCGCGAACCGTCCTCCGAATCGCGATGGCATGCATCCGGGGACGTTCCGGCAATAGCTTTCCATTTGCCTTCGTCACATTTAACGATTCCAGCCGCAATTCGATAACGCGGGAAGAATCCTTCCCTGCGGCGCAAACAAGTGGGGCCATGCTTACGACCGCTGATAAGAAAACAAAAAGTAATAAGCGGTCCAATAGTCTATGAATCATCGTCCGCCTCCTCGTCATTCCTAGAAAAAAAGATGGCATCAACCATAAACAGCCTTCAGCCACTGCTCCGTACAGCTTTTCTTGAAATCCACATCATTTTTGCTGTAGGCCGTGTTGTAGGCCCAGACCCGATACCAATACGTCGTGTTCCGTATGAGGCCCGTGCTTGATTCCGCCGCGACATCCGTGCCAACGATGGCGTTTGGTAAAATCTTGTAGCGTGCGTGGATCGCTTGACCTGAAGCCCAGTCTCATGCCATTACCCACAGGAGAAAGCGCGCTGTGATAACAGCGCACTATCATAGTTTGTACGCCTGAGTACAGGCGCGAATGTTAAGTACAGCGGGAGTAGTTGTAGAAGCGAAAATATTCTGTACAGCGCGGACTCGCGCTGTACACGACAACTTGCTACGGGACATGGTGCATCCTCCTGCAGATAGTCTAAGCCGTGTGTTACGGCGACCTCCGCGTTGCGCCATTTTTTGCGCGCAAGGCTCCTCAACTTCCCTAGCGACTGATGATCTCCTTAGGTGGCAGCTACGATTTGTCTACCCAGCATCCATGTACCGCGCGCCGGCTGACCGCAGCATACTACCTACTTACCGCCAACAAAGTAGAAACAGCACCCCGAGGTGCAGACGCCGTTCGGCTTGGCAAACTCTGCCCAATAACGAAAAACTGAAGATGCAGCGACTTCGTTGGGTTCGCCGCACAAGCGGCGAACCCAAACTACCTGCGAGAGATTTTTTTGAAAATCCCCAACTGCATCAAGAGCGGGCGCGTCGGCGCGTCCGGAACAAACCCAGACCCGCGAGCCCGCTGCCGAACAACCACACGGCCGCCGGGATCGGGACCACATTGACGTGCGCGTTTTGGTAATTCATCGTGACCTGTTTTGCCGCGACGTCGAAGAACGGACCCGCGGGACTGTTGTTGTCCGCCATGGTTAACGGGGTCTCACCCAGGGCCAGCGCCTTAAACTGAAGCGTGCCGACCACCCCCGTGCCGCTAAGCCCGCCAAAGTTGCCAAAACTGATGCCGTTTACTTCACCAGACATATCATCGGGCACGCGGCTGAAGTCGGGGTCAATTGCCAGGGCCGGGTTGTAAGTAAAGGAAACGAAGTCGAGTACGCTGCTGTTGTAAAAAACGTCAACCCCTCCGCCCAGAACGGAAGTGCCCCCCGTAAAATCAAAACCCAGAACCACGCTAACCGCGCTGCCGGGCGCCACGTCCTGGTGGCCGGGGCTAAGCGAAATGGTCGCCGCTTCGGCCAGGCTACCGAATCCCACAAGGGTCGCCACGATGGCGCTGACCACTACGGTTTTTTTCATATTAAACATGATTTTCCTCCTCATTCATTCAAATTAAAAATATACAATGCTGAAAAACTCTTAATCATCGCAGCCGACTTAAGGCAGCGCCGCGACGCCACTCGGCCCCGGCGGCTTGAAGAACATCGTCTTCATGATTGCCAGGTCGCCGAAGTTGACCGCACCATCGCCGTTGAGATCGGCATTCGCGTTCTTGCTAAAGAAGACCGATTTCATGATGGCGAGATCGCCGAAGTTAACGACACCGTCGTTGTTGAGGTCCGGGTCGCAGACGTTACCGTAGCCGTCAACGTCGGTGTCGCGTTGGTCGGGTTTGGAGACCAAGGTGCAGTTGTCACCGCTATTCACGATCCCGTCACCGTCGGAGTCTTTATCGTCGGGAACGATAAATCCGCTGCCGGCGCTGGCGAGCTCCGTCGTCCCGGCGAACAAACAGACAACCCTCTGAACCTGCGCACCGGCCTCTCTTAATGCGCCCTTGAAGCTGCCGTCGGGCTGGACGGTAACAATCTGCTTGGTGGAGTCCAAGAATTTCCCTTCCGCGGTAGCGCCTTCGATCATTACCCGCCACGGCGCATTCGGGCTGTAGTACCTCTCCAGGATCTTGGCAATGTCCGGGGTATTCGAAAAACTACCGGCGACATTGAGCAAACCAGTCGCCGGATCGCGCTTGGCCCGGCAATTCAGCTTCGTCGGCGCCATCACCCGCGACTCGACGCGCACCCCGCCCTGCGGCTTGTACTCCGGATGGACATCCTTGGGATCCAAGTCGCTCACCAGCAGGCGCAGGCTGGAGGCCTCGACGTCCACACCGAAGACAGTGCCGATACCCGGATTGCTGCCGGGAACGATGGTGATCGGGATATCGCGTATCTCACCCGGTGCCAGATCGAGACCCTGCTGACCCTTATTTAAGTCGACCTTCCAACTATTCGGCAGATCGGATTTGTAGCTCAGGTAATAACTTTTCTTGTTAACCAAATCGCTATTATGCAAGCGGATGAAATGCTCATAAGGAGCGCCGCCCTCGCCAGGTGACGTGGCCTGGAAATAGCCGATATTCTCCTGCTCGCGGTCGCCGTCCTGATTGCCGAAAACCGTTTCTCCGGCCACGTGGTTCAGCTTGACACGCAGGCAGGTGTGGAAGGCAAAAACGCCGGCGGCCAGCTGCGCGGAGGTAAGGGGAAAGTTCGGTGTCCAGTCAACGTATACGTCGACCGTCCCACCCGCCGGGATATTGGCAAGCCCCGGAAAACTTATCTTGTCGACGGTTCCGATCGGTAACCATCCGGTCGCACCGGCAATACCGACACCGGGCGGATCGGTGATGTCCCAGTTGACCACGACATCCGTGGCTGGCGTAAGCCCGATGTTGCGCACACGCGCGTACAAGCGGTTAACCTGGCCCACGGCGGGATCGTCGCCGTTACCCACCGGCACCGTGCCGCCGCTGCCGTCGGCCCAACTGCCGTAGCGATAGGTACCGTAGCCGTTGACCGGGCTATCCACCCAGATATCCGTGGTCTCCCAAGTGTTGCCCGGCGGCGATGTCCACGGGTTTAACATCACGTCGGGGCGCATGGCTTGGTTTTCGAAAGCCACGCGGATGAAGTAGTTGTCGTCGTCGACTTTCTTTGCAATAGAAATAAAAACCCCATCTGATCCGCCATTATAGGCTTGGCCCAGTTTCCACAAGGCATTGCGATTGCACGCCGGCGACAGGCAACTGCCGTTGGAACCGCCCGCGCCGATGACGGTAACCCAAGGATCGGAACCCTCCGATACCCGCTCGATCAACACCCCCTCATCGGGGATACCAAACGGGCTGAAGTCGCCATTCAGATCGTCACCCAGGACTCGCCGACGCACGCTCACCAAATAATAGAAGTTGGGGGTCAGCTCGACCTTCACCGCCTGCGCATTCGGTAGAAGCACCGGGTTGTATTCCATCGCCCAGATCGCCGCGGTAGCGCCGCCGCTCACGGGCGTGATCACCTGGTATTTCGTCATGGGCATCCAACCTGGAAAACCCACGTGATCCTGTTTCTCGAACACCCCGGTTTGGCCCGGAAGATTACTGTCCATCAACTCGAATTCGCTGTTGTAATTGCTGGGATGGGCCGGTCCACCCGCTTGAAAGGCATGCCCCATCTCATGCGCCCAGCGCCCCCAGACCTGCCGGTCATTCTCGGTTGGGTTCTCGCTGAAGATGGCGCAGCCCACGAATTTCGTCGCCGCGCCCGGACCCATCGGTAAATTGCACTTGGTGGCCTGCCCGCGGTGAAACTGCGCCGCGTTGGTCTCGGCCATCACCACCATTACCGCGTCGACGTTGGTCCAGTCGAGCCCGCCCGGCGAATTGGCGATCGCGTCGCTCAAAACCTTGGAAAATTTTCCACCGTTGGAAAGATCGCCGCTGGCGAAATCGTCGACATACAGACTGCGGTTGTCGGGCAACTGGAACAGCGTGGTGACGACGGAGTTGATATTGATCTTGGTGTACGAGGTGTTTTGCCAAAGCGTGTCGAGGTTGGAGAAGAATCCCTGAACCTGGACCTGGGTGTAGCGGGAAGTTGCGGCGTAATCTTGGAAGTAAACCCGAAGCACCATCACCTTCTTGGGTCCCAGCACCGGTGCGGCCTGGATCGGCGCTGACGCGATCGCCACAACCAATGCTGACAAAACTGCAAAATATGACATGAAACGACAGAACTGCGATTTCCATGCTTCCGTTTTCATATTTCCTCCAGTCCTTGTGTATGGTTATGCACGAATGTTGTTCTGAAGATTTTTCCTGCGTCTCTTTATGATCTCCAAGACCGTGAATCTGAATAGCATCGAAACACACACGCACGATGAAAGTCGCGCTCGCGACAAGCGGTGACGTTAACACCGCGCGGTTCGCGCGTGCCGAAAAGACGAAAAGAATAAAACTGAGAATTTAAGCTAACGTGAGGCCCGGTTAATACATCAAGATCCATCCCGACGCGTACCATGGCAGCTCCTTAGGTTGTTTTTCTATTCCCTGTTCGCACCGCCCTAACACTAACCTGGTGTGACGAGGTACATAAATAATTTAATTCACGTAATTTTGCTTTAACGCAAGGTAGATAATACTTACAGCTGAACGCATTGTCATCCCGGCTCAATAAGAGGCAATCCGCATGCCATGATGAAGATCGACCATTATTTCAAGCAGCTAGGTGTTTCCGATCGAGGTCTAAATAACAAACTGTAAAGAATTCCGACTTTCAGGGTGGATGATTTTTTTGGGCGTGCACAAACAGATAGTTAGAGTACCTTAAGAGGCGCCGATAACACCGTAGGCCGCGTGAAGGCGGCGGGTTTTTCTCCTTCCCCCTTCCAGGGGGAGGGAAATAGCTTTAGTGACCGTCGCGTAGGTCAAACCTCGACGAGCCCCCGGCAGAGCCGAGGGTTTACCTCAAGCTGAATTAATCCTGAAAATCCTGTTAATTCTGTCTATTTTTCAGGCGGCTTCTTCGGCGGCGTGCTTGACGGTGTCGGCGAGACTGCGGGAAAGGCGTTCGACCAGCCGCGCGTCGCGGCCTTCGACCATCACGCGGATCACGGGTTCGGTGCCGGAAGCGCGCAGCACGACACGTCCCTTGTCGGCCAGTTCATTTTCCACCTGCTTGATTGCCTGCTGCACGCGCGGGGATTCCTTTACGTCAAACTGGCGGCTCATGCGCACGTTGATCATGACTTGCGGATAAATTTCCAGACCGCTTCTCAGTTCGGCCAGGGTCTTGCCGGATTCGCGCATCGCCGCCAGCACCTGCAGCGCGGCGATGATCCCGTCGCCGGTGGTGCTGCGATCGAGGCAGATGATGTGCCCGGAGGTTTCGCCCCCCAATTCCCAACCCTGCTCGTTGAGCATGGTCAACACATGGCGGTCGCCCACCGGTGCGCGCCGGAAGGGGATACCCAGGGCAAGGCAGGCATGCTCGAGGCCGAGATTGCTCATCAGCGTACCCACGACGCCGCCCCGCAGTCGCCCGGCTTTACTACGGTCCTTGGCAATGATGTAGAGCAGGTGATCGCCATCCACAATGTCGCCGCGGTTATCCACCATGATCACCCGATCGCCGTCGCCGTCGAGCGCCAGACCCAGATCGGCCTTGTGCGCCTGCACGGTCTTCTTGAGAAAAATCGGAAAGGTCGCGCCGCATTCACGGTTGATGTTGAACCCGTCGGGCTCGTTGGCGACCGCAATCACTTCGGCGCCGAGTTCGCTGAAGACCAGCGGCGCGAGGTGATAGGCCGCACCGTTGGCGCAGTCCACGACAATCTTCAGTCCCTCCAGGCTCATGCGGTGCGGGAAGGTGCTTTTGCAAAATTCAATGTAGCGGCCGCCGGCATCGTCATAACGCTTGGCCTTGCCGAGTTCAGCCGGTCCGGCGGTCGTGAGCGGCTGCTGCATCTTGTCTTCGATAGCCAGTTCCACGTCATCCGGCAGCTTAGTGCCTTCGGATGAGAAAAATTTAATGCCGTTATCTTCGTAGGGATTGTGCGAGGCGGAAATCACGATGCCGGCACGCGCACGGGCGGTGCGCGTGAGGTAGGCAATGGCGGGGGTGGGCATGGGTCCCAGCAGGCGAATATCGACGCCCGCGGCCGAGAGCCCGGCCTCGAGCAAGGACTCGAGCAGATATCCGGAGATACGTGTGTCCTTGCCGATAAGAATCTTGGCGTGATCGGTGGTGCCCTTGCCGAGCACACAACCCGCGGCCCAGCCAAGCTTGAGCACCGTTTCCGGCGTGATCGGTTCTTTGCCCACTTTTCCGCGGATACCGTCGGTGCCAAAATATCGTCGCTTGTTCATAAACACCAACTCCTTGCAAAAAAACTATTTGGAGAACACGCAGAAAACTGCGATAGACAGGATTAACAGGATTAAAACAGGATTAACAAGATTAAAGAACTATTGAAGTAATCCTGTAAATCCTGAAAAATCCTGTTAATCCTGTCTATTCACCCTGCCGGGTACACAACATGCCACATGCGCAGCGCCTCAACCGTAGGAGCCACATCGTGCACCCGCACGATACCGGCGCCATTCTGCACCGCCATGACTGCCAGTGCCACACTGGCGTGCAGACGCCGTTCGACCGGCAACCCCAGCGCTTTACCGATCATGGATTTGCGCGATAACCCCGCCAGAATCGGTGCGCCCAGGCTTTTCAATTCCCCGAGGCCTCGGAGTAATTCTATGTTATGCGCCAGGCTCTTGCCGAACCCGAATCCCGGGTCAATGACCAGCCGCTCCGGCGGAATGCCCGCCGCGCGCGCGGCTTGCAACCGTGCCCGCAGAAAATCGGCGACATCGGCCGCCACGTCGTAATAGCGAGGATTGTCCTGCATGCTGCGTGGCTCGCCCTGCATGTGCATGAGACAGACCGGGACGCGCAGCGACGCCGCCACCTGCAACGCGCCTGCGTCACGCAGCGCGCGCACATCATTGATAAATCCCGCGCCCGCGGCGACCGCCGCGCGCATGACTTCGGGCTTCGAGGTGTCGATCGAAACGGGCAGGGAAATTTTCTCGCGCAGCGCTTCGATCACCGGAATGACGCGATCCATTTCTTCCTGCACCGAAACCGGTTGCGCGCCGGGGCGGGTGGATTCGCCGCCAATGTCTATGATATCGGCACCTTCCCGCACCATTTGTAGCGCCTGGGCGATCGCGTTTTCGCGCGACAAAAAAACACCCCCGTCCGAAAAGGAGTCGGGGGTGACGTTTAGTATGCCCATCACGGCCGGACGGGAGAGATCGAGCCTACGACCACCACAATCGAGTACGGTCATTTGACTGCTATCAGCTCTCAGCGGTCAGCTAACAGCTGAAAGCTGATCGTTTCTTGTCAGTGTTCTCCGGCGGGCGCGTCGAGACGCGGTTTCGCGACCTTGCCGCTCGGTTTCTTCGGGCTGCCGACATCGCTCTTGGGCGCGCCGCCCACGTCCGCCGGCGGGCGCGGATTTTGGCCGGCCATGATGGCGTCGATCTGTTCGGAGTCGAGCGTCTCCCATTCGAGCAGGGCCTTCGCCATCTTCTCAACCTTGTCGTGGTTTTCCTCGATGACGGTGCGCGCCCGCGCGTACTGTTCGTCGATAATGCGGCGAATCTCCTTGTCCACGGTCTCGGCCACGGCATTGCTCATGTTCTTGTGCGTCATCACATCGCGCCCGAGAAATATTTCGCTCTGGTTATCGCCGTAGACGCGTGTGCCGAGCACGTCGGACATGCCCCAGCGCATCACCATATTACGCGCGAGGTCGGTCGCGCGTTCGAAATCGTTGGACGCGCCGGTCGTCATCTGATGCATGAACACCTCTTCCGCGATGCGTCCGCCCATCAGCACCGAGATGATCGAGAGCAGCGACTCACGGTCGTGGCTGTAACGATCCTCGGTCGGCAGCTGCATGGTAACACCGAGTGCGCGCCCGCGCGGAATGATGGTCACCTTGTGCACCGGATCGGTATTCGGAATCGACTTGGCCACCACCGTGTGCCCGGATTCATGGTAAGCGGTGTTCATGCGCTCTTTTTCCGGCATGACGATGGAACGGCGTTCGGCGCCCATCACAACCTTGTCCTTGGCCTTCTCGAAATCATCCATGTCCACCAAACGCTTGTTGGCGCGCGCGGCAAACAGCGCCGCTTCGTTCACGAGATTCGCGAGATCGGCACCGGAGAAACCGGGCGTACCACGGGCAATAATATTAGCGTCCACGTCATCGGAGACCGGCACCTTGCGCATGTGCACCTTGAGAATCTGCTCACGCCCACGGATGTCCGGGAGCGGCACGTACACCTGGCGATCGAAACGGCCGGGGCGCAACAAGGCCGGATCGAGCACGTCCGGGCGGTTGGTTGCGGCAATCACGATCACGCCCTCGGTGCCTTCGAAACCGTCCATCTCCACGAGCAGCTGATTCAACGTCTGCTCACGTTCGTCGTGACCGCCGCCCAGGCCGGCGCCGCGCTGACGGCCGACGGCGTCGATTTCATCGATGAAGATAATGCAGGGCGCGTGTTTTTTCGCCTGATCGAACATATCGCGCACGCGCGAGGCGCCGACACCGACGAACATCTCGACAAAGTCGGAACCGGAAATGGAGAAAAACGGCACCTTGGCCTCGCCGGCAATGGCCTTGGCCAGCAGCGTCTTGCCGGTGCCGGGGGCGCCGGTCAGGAGCACGCCCTTCGGTATACGACCGCCCAATTTCTGGAATTTGGAAGGCTCACGCAGAAATTCGACGAGCTCGCCGACCTCTTCCTTGGCTTCCTCGACGCCGGCCACGTCGTCAAAGGTGACCTTGTTCTGCTCTTCGCTGAGCATGCGCGCCTTGCTCTTGCCGAAGCTCATGGCACCGCGGCCGCCCATGCCGCCCTGCATCTGGCGCATGAAGAACACCCACACACCCACGAGCAACAGCAGCGGGAACCAGTTGATAAAAATGGTGAGCAGCAAAGACTGCTCTTCCTGCGGTTTGGAGTCGATGACGACGTTATGGTCCAGCAAATCGCCGATCATGCCTGGATCGCCGGGGGAATAGGTCGTAAACGATTCACCGCTCTTGAGCTTGCCGGCAATCTCGCGGCCCTGGATCGTCACCCGGTCGACATCGTTGGCGCGAATCTTCTGGATGAACGAAGAGTATTCCAGCGGACGGGTCGCCTGCTGACGATTGCCAAAATTGTTGAAGACCGACATCAGCACAATGGCGATCACGAGCCACAACAGGAGATTCTTCGTGAGATTATTCAAGCATTACCTCTTAATATATATTAATGAAGCGCGTGTCTTTCAATAACCGCATTTTCCTACGAGACTCCTGCGCACACAACGCCAGATATCAATGACCTTTAAACCCCTTTGCCAAAAGGTAAATTTCACGGCTTTCCGAGCGCGAAGCCTGCGGTTTGCGCGACACCAGCTTGGCGAAGCGACGGCGCAGTTCCGCATGAAGCTCATTAAATCCTCCGCCTTGAAAGGTCTTCAGTAACAAAGACCCCCCCGGTTCTAACGCTTTGTCGGCAAAATCCACGGCAAGTTCCGCCAGATTGATGCTGCGCGCCTGATCGACGGACGCCACTCCCGTCATATTGGGGGCCATATCCGAGATTACAAGATCGGCCTGTTTTCCCTGCAAGCGCTCCATTAGCAAGTCTAGCACCGGCTGTTCGGTGAAATCGCCCTCGATGAACTCCACGCCCGGAATCGGCGCCATCGGCAGAAGATCGAGCGCCAATACCCGACCGGTGGCACCCACACGGCTTTTGACGTACTGCGACCACCCGCCGGGCGCCGCGCCCAGATCAACCACCGTCATGCCCGGGCGCAGCAGATGGTCGCGACGGTCGATTTCCTCGAGCTTGTAGGCCGCGCGCGAACGGACACCTTCCTTGCGGGCACGTTTGACGAATTCGTCCTTGGCATTTCGGGCCAGCCAGCGTTGGCTGCTTTTAGTGCGCGACATACATATACCTTAAATAAATGCGGATTTTGGAGTGCGCAATGCGTAATAGTTAAATATAATGCGGCGGAAGTAGCTGATTTTTATTCCGCATTCGCCATGACTCCCAAGCAACGTAAGCATCTCAAGGCCCTGGCCCATCATCGCAAGCCCGTGGTGCAGGTCGGCAACGCCGGGATCTCCGCCGCGGTGATCCAGGAAATCGAACTGGCGCTCGGGCGCCATGAACTGCTCAAGATCCGGCTGCCGGGCGTGGCGCGCGCGGCGCGCACCGAGATACTGGAAAAGATCTGCGAAACCACCGGGGCCGAGGCCGTTCAGGAAATCGGGCGCATGGCGGTAATTTATCGCCGCGCGGAAAAGCCGCGCCTGAAAATTCCAGAATAATATATTTAAGATAAAGCAATAGACAGGATTCACAGGATTAAACAGGATTAAAACCTAAAATACTCTACGAATTAATCCTGTAAATCCTGAAAAATCCTGTTAATCCTGTGAATTAAACATAACGAATGTCGAGAATTTCGTAAGAGCGCACGCCACCGGGTACCTGCACCTCCACCATGTCGCCCAGTTCCTTGCCGATGAGCGCGCGCGCAATCGGCGAGCTGATGGAAATCTTGCCCTGCGCAATATTGGCTTCGAAGTCACCGACGATCTGATAAATCACTTCCTGGCTGGCCGCCTCATCCCTGAGGTTAAGCGTCGCCCCAAAAACCACCCGGTCGTTGGCGTTGACGGTTTTTGGATCGATAATCTGCGCGGTGGAGAGCTTCATATCGAGATCGGCGATGCGCCCCTCGACGAATCCCTGCTGTTCCTTGGCCGCATGATACTCGGCATTTTCCGAAAGATCGCCGTGCGCGCGCGCCTCGGCGATCGCCTGAATAATCCGCGGGCGCTCCACCGTCTTCAGACGGTGGAGTTCAAGCTTCATCTGCTCCGAACCGGAAATGGTCATCGGCGTTTTTTTCATATCAGCAACTCCTTGTGCAGGTCCTGCAGCCGGCTGACGCGAATATCCCCGGCCGCGCGGTGCGCCTCGCAGGCGGCGCGCGCGGCCGCCAGCGTCGTGTAGTTGGTCACCTTACGTTGCAGCGCCTCGCGGCGGATGGCGTAGGAATCGGCGAGGCTCTGCTTGTCAGAAACGGTGTTGATGATTATATCAATCTCGTCGTTCATGATCATATCGATAACGTTCGGCCGCCCTTCGGACAGCTTGCTGACCGCCCGCGCCGACACCCCGCCCGCTTCCAGCACCGCGGCCGTGCCGCGGGTGGCCAGAATCTCGAAGCCTTGCCGGCTGAAGTAGCGCGCGACCTCGACGGCGCCTTTCTGATCGGCGTCGCGCGTACTGATGAAAACGCTCCCGCTCGTCGGGATGGGGCTGCCCGCGGCGATCTGGGACTTGGTGAATGCCTCGCCAAAGCTGCGGCCCACACCCATCACCTCACCGGTCGATTTCATTTCGGGGCCGAGTATCGTGTCCACGCCCGGGAACTTGATGAACGGGAACACCGCCTCCTTCACCGAGTAATAGGCCGGCACGATCTCGCCCGTCACGCCCTGTTGCTTCAGCGACTGTCCCACCATGCAGCGCGCCGCGATCTTGGCCAGCGGCCGGCCGGTGGCCTTGGAAACATAGGGCACCGTGCGCGAGGCGCGCGGGTTCACTTCCAGCACATATATCTTGCCATTCTGAATGGCGAACTGAACGTTCATCAACCCCACCACCTTGAGCGCCTTGGCCATCTTGACGGTCTGATGGCGCAATTCATCCTGGATTTTCTTGGATAGCGAAAACGGCGGCAGCGAACAGGCCGAGTCGCCGGAATGCACGCCGGCTTCCTCGATATGCTCCATGATGCCGCCGATCACGACCTGTTTGCCGTCACAGATGGCATCGACGTCCACTTCGGTGGCATCGTTGAGAAACCGATCCAGCAACACCGGGGAGTCCTCGGACACGCGCACCGCCACGCGCATATAGGTCTCGAGGTCCTCGCGCGCGTGCACGATCTCCATGGCGCGCCCGCCAAGCACGTACGACGGCCGCACCACCAGCGGATAACCGATCTTGTCCGCCAATTTCACCGCCTCCTGGGTGGTGCGCGCGGTGGCGTTCGGCGGCTGCAACAGTTTCAGCTTGTGGATCAGCTTCTGGAAACGTTCGCGGTCCTCGGCCATGTCGATGGAATCGGGGCTGGTGCCGATGATCGGGGCACCGGCGGCCTCGAGACCCCGCGCCAGCTTGAGCGGCGTCTGGCCACCGTATTGCACGATCACGCCCGCGGGTTTTTCGAGATGGATGATCTCGAGCACGTCTTCCAGCGTCAGCGGCTCGAAGTACAAGCGGTCGGAGGTGTCATAGTCGGTGGACACGGTCTCCGGATTGCAGTTGATCATGATGGTCTGGTAGCCGTCCGCGCGCAGCGCAAACGACGCATGCACGCAGCAATAATCGAATTCGATGCCCTGGCCGATACGATTCGGACCGCCGCCGAGCACGATAATCTTTTTTCGCTTCTTGTCCGGCGCGGCCTCGCATTCCTCTTCATACGTGGAGTACAGATAGGCCGTGGCCGAGGCAAACTCGGCGGCGCAGGAGTCGACACGCTTGTACACCGGGCGCACCTTGGCCGCGTGCCGCCGTTGGCGCACCTGCTTTTCCGTCAAGCCCAGCAACTGCGCCAGACGGCGATCGGAAAAACCCTTGCGCTTCCAGGCACGCCATGTGTCGGCCGAAGGTTTTTTCCGGCCGTGTTTGACGATCGCCTTTTCGGCCTCGACGATATCGGCGATTTGCGCCAGGAACCAAGGGTCGATGTAAGTAAGACCGTATATTTCCTTGAGGTCCATGCCAAAACGGAACGCATCGGCGATATGCCAGATGCGCTCGGCGCCGGGAACGCGCAGCGCCGTCATCAACCGTTTGCGCGCCTCGTCCTTGTCCTGCGCCGGATCGAGCCTCGATTCGAAGCCATAGCTGCCGGTCTCAAGCGAACGCAGGGCCTTTTGTAAAGACTCCTGAAATGTCCGGCCCATGGCCATGGCCTCGCCCACCGATTTCATCTGGGTGGTGAGCGTGGGATCGGCCTTGGGAAATTTCTCAAACGTAAACCGCGGGACCTTGGTCACCACGTAGTCGATGGTGGGCTCGAACGACGCCGGTGTCACGCCGCCGGTGATGTCGTTTTTCAATTCATCCAGCGTGTAACCGACGGCGAGCTTGGCGGCGATCTTGGCGATCGGGAAGCCGGTGGCCTTGGAGGCCAGCGCCGAGGAACGCGACACGCGCGGGTTCATCTCGACGATCACCATGCGCCCGTCTTGCGGGTTGATCGCAAACTGAACGTTCGACCCGCCGGTATCCACGCCGATTTCGCGCAGGCAGGCGATCGAGGCGTCGCGCATGATCTGGTACTCCTTGTCGGTCAGCGTCTGCGCCGGCGCCACGGTGATCGAGTCGCCGGTGTGCACGCCCATGGCATCCAGATTTTCGATCGAGCAGATGATGATGCAGTTGTCCCGGCGGTCGCGCACCACCTCCATCTCGAATTCCTTCCAACCGATGAGGGATTCCTCGATGAGCAGCTCGCGCGTGGGCGAGGCATCCAGTCCGCGCTCGCAGATACCGATGAACTCGTCCTTGTTGTAGGCGATGCCGCCACCGGTGCCACCCATGGTAAACGAGGGACGGATAATCGCCGGGAAGCCGATCATGGCCTGCACCTGCAGCGCCTCTTCCATGCTGTGCGCCATCGCGCCGCGCGCGCACGGCAAGCCGATGGATTCCATCGCCTTCTTGAAGCGCTCACGGTCCTCGGCCTTGTCGATCGCCTCGCGCTTGGCGCCGATCATCTCGACGCCGAATTTTTCCAACACGCCCTCGCGCGCCAGATCGAGCGCGGCGTTGAGCGCGGTCTGACCGCCCATGGTCGGCAGCAGCGCATCCGGTCGCTCGATTTCGATGATCTTGGCGATCGTCGGCCAGGTGATCGGTTCGATGTAGGTGGCATCGGCCATCTCCGGATCGGTCATGATGGTGGCGGGATTGGAGTTGACGAGGATGACGCGATAGCCCTCCTCCTTGAGCGCCTTGCACGCCTGCGCCCCGGAATAGTCGAACTCGCAGCCCTGGCCGATGATGATCGGGCCGGCGCCGATGATCAGGATGCTTTTGATGTCTGTTCTTTTTGGCATGGGCAATTATTAATAGACAGGATTCACAGGATTTTTCAGGATTAACAGGATTTTCTAATGTTTAACCAATGCTGTATCTATCCTGTCTTTCCGGCGTGCTTCCGTTAAACCTGTTGATTTTTTTTCCATCAGCACAATAAACCGGTCGAACAAAGGCGATACATCATGCGGACCGGGGCTTGCTTCCGGATGTCCCTGAAAACAGAATGCCGGTCGGTCGGTGCGCTCCAGACCCTGCACCGAACGATCGAACAGCGAACGGTGCGTGACGCGCAGGTTCGGCGGGAGGCTGGCCTCGTCCACCGCGAAGCCGTGGTTCTGGCTGGTGATCGTCACACGGCCGGTGCCGATCTCGAGCACCGGGTGGTTCGCGCCGTGATGACCGAATTTCATTTTGACGGTGCGGGCGCCGGAGGCCAGGCCCATCAGCTGATGACCGAGACAAATGCCGAACACCGGCAGGCCGGTGTCGATTATTTTGCGGATCGCCTCGATGGCATAGGCGCACGGCTCGGGATCGCCGGGGCCGTTCGACAGGAAAACACCGTCCGGTTTCAGTTTTAATACTTCCTCCGCCGTGGTCTGCGCCGGTATGACCGTGAGCCGGCAGCCGCGCGCGGCCAACATGCGCAATATGTTGCGCTTGATGCCAAAGTCATAGGCCACTACATGAAATCGCGGCGACTCCTGTTTCGTGTATCCTTTGCCCAGTTCCCACAAGCCCTCATCCCACGCATAAGACTTCTTGGTACTGACCACCTTGGCGAGATCCATGCCTTTCAGGCCCGGAAACGCTTGCGCGGCTTTCAATGCGGATTTCTTGTCGAGCTTGCCGCCCTTTTCCACCGCGAGGATGCATCCGTTCTGCGCGCCCTTCTCGCGCAGCAGGCGCGTCAGGCGGCGCGTATCGATGCCGGCAATACCCACGAGTTTCTGGCGGCGCATGAAATCCGGCAATGCTTCCGCGGCGCGGAAGTTGCTGTGCAGCAGTGGCAGATCGCGGATCACCAGGCCGGCGGCATAAACGCCGTTCGACTCCATGTCTTCGGGATTGGTGCCGGTGTTGCCGATGTGGGGATAGGTCAGGGTAACGATCTGACGCGCATAGGAGGGGTCGGTGAGGATTTCCTGATAGCCGGTCATCGCAGTGTTGAAAACCACCTCGCCCACGGACTGTCCCGGAACGCCGATGGACTCCCCGTAGAACAGAGAGCCGTCTTCCAGCGCAAGCAGTGCGGACGGCATCGGTGAATACCTCTAGGCGCGCAGGCACACACAAACGGGAGAGGCCCCCCATAAGCTTCGGGTGCTTCTCTCCCGCATTGAATGCCTTAAAAATGGTGTTTCCGGCTGAGACGGAATATTACGTGACGACCCCCGCAAAATCAACGCGCTGATCGCGGTGATTATCCGTTACGCGTGGCACGGCTCCGGCATCCGGCTACACTGCAAGCATGGAACGGGAATATCTCACTATCCTCCTGCATCTCGGCCTGGCGGTGCTCGCCGGCTCGCTCATCGGTCTGGAGCGCACCTACCATGGCCGTCCCGCGGGATTTCGCACCCACATACTGGTCTGCACCGCCTCGAGCCTGTTGATGCTGCTGACGGTCTATCAGTGG
>JAUSDQ010000282.1 GCA_030650525.1 Sulfuricaulis sp. | reverse complement strand
TTGTTCGTGTATTTCAGCGCGTCTTCGTGGATGACTTCCGCCGTGCGCGGATCGGCCGCGAACGCCTTTTCCAAAGCCTCTCCGCAGCGCAGGTGCCCCGTGCCCGCGCTCGCCGAAATAATCAGGACGCGTTTCTTCATGCCGCGTAAGAATAACGCATCCCGGCCTCGCCTGGCGACCAGACTTTGCCCCGGCGGAGGCGGCAGTTAGGATAGGAAAATCTATCCCGTTCACCCACTCGGCGCGATCCTGTGCGTGACCGGAACTCCTTCGTAAAGGCTCCGAGACCCGCATCAGGCGCGGATTTCGGCGTCGCGATCGCGTTCATGTGGCGCATCGGGCCTGGGTCGACATGATGACAAATACTGCACCCCATGACTCGGTTCAGGCAAGCACAGGCGCGCGGCAGGACCAGCCGCTCTCCTTGTGGGCCGCTTCAGGCGATGTCGGGAACGGGGTGATACGTCAGCGCGAGGTTCGCGTGCGCGGGCCAGGCCTCAGGCGGCACGGGCGGTGCGCGCGCGAGCGCCTCGGGCTGCGAACGGTCGAGGTGCACGAGAATCTCTCGCACCACGACGGGGTCGTCGATCAGCGCAATGACGCGCATCGGCCGCTTTTTACACATCGGCACTTGGGGCATTCCAGTGGATCGGCCTCATAGACTTTGCGCATCAGCCGCGCCCACGTAGCCTTGGCACGGGCAGCGAACTCGGTGCTTGGTTGCTCGCTTGGCGCAGGCAGCGCGGCACCGGCGTGCGGCGATGCTTGCTTTGCCCGCTCGCCGCGTGCCCGGTTCGAGTACCAGCCGACGAAAGCAAACGAGGTGCTCGTAGCGATCGGGAATGTGCTTGCACCGCAGCGCCAGCCACTGGCGCACCCGGCATCACTTGGAAGTTCCGCTTCAACCCGAGATGCATCTTCGAGCGCTAGATCACCGTGCCCGTGGCGGCGTCGTAGGTCATCTTCTCTCTGCCGCTTCAAGCCTTGCGCTTGCCTGCCTTCTTGACGAGGTTCGCGAGCAGTTTGCCGATCAGGTCCTTGGTCTGCTGGTCGGTCAGGTTGCCCTGATCGTCGAAGCTTTTCGACGCATTGATCATCACTTCCGGCTGGTTCACCGCGTCCATGTCCAGAAACACGAATACCTGGCGCAGATGGTATTGCGCGCGGGCGGTGCCGATGACACCGACCGACGCCCCCATGACGGCCACGGCCTTGCCATTCCAGGCGCTGTCCCCGGAAGGCCGCGACGCCCAGTCAATGGCGTTCTTGAGCACACCGGGAACGGAGTAGTTGTACTCGGGCGTAACGATCAGGATCGCGTCGGCGGCACGAATCTTCGCCTTCAGTTCCGTCACTTTCTCGGGTGGATTCTTCTCATCGTCCTGATTGAAGCCAGGCAGGCCGTCGATTTCGAAAATCTCGATCAATGCACCTTCGGTGCGCGAGCTTCTGCGCCGCGCGCAAGGCGGATCTGTTGAAGGACGCTTTGCGGATACTGCCCGCAATGCCGAGGATCTTGACGCTGGCAGCCACGGATATCTCCTATATCGATAATCAGTGGTCAAATGGAAATGCGCGCGTCCGCTGCCGGTATGACGTGGACGCTCGACGCAATAACATGGCCTGTGGAAAGCTTTCTTGCTGGAGGACTTACGGGTACTTCGCGCGGTGGATCGCCTGGCGGGCGATTTTTTCGTCGCGGTCTTCCTGCCGGTGGCCGATTACTTCGAAGAGGCTTTCTTCGGCGGCGGCACCTTGCCGCCCGCGCGCCGCGCTTCGGACAGTCCGATCGCGATCGCCTGTTTGCGACTGGTGACCTTCTTGCCGGAACTGCCGCTCTTCAACGTGCCCGCCTTGAGCTCCTTCATTACCTTCTCGACTTTCTCCGACGTCTTCTTGCCGTATTTGCTCGCCATCGCAACCCTCCTTGGTTTCCCAATTCGAGCGACCGCCCGTATCAGTGGACCAATTTCAAATATTCATCGTCCACGCAATTTCCAGTAGCAAGATCGGATCGACGGGCTATATCCTGCCCAGCAGAAGCAATATCACGATTATCAACAACGCCATTCCGATACCGCCGCTGGGGTAATAACCCCATTGCCTGCTGTAGGGCCAGGTCGGGATCACACCCAACAGCGCCAGAACCAGCACGATCAAAAGAATCATTCCTAAACTCATTTCGCTTCTCCTTGCTTCACGTTCCGGCTGCCACGCACGAGACGAGCGGCTTTACTGCTGGCCTTTGACAATCATGTCATTCTTGACCGATGTCACGCCCTTGACGCTGCGCGCAATTTCGACGGCCTTGTCTATGCTGGCACGCGAGCTGACGAAGCCGGTCAACTGCACCACGCCTTTAAAGGTCTCAACGTTGATTTCGGCCGCCTTCAGCGAAGGTTCTTGCATATTTGCTGAATCAGTGGGCGCCGCGATGGTGGAACCGCCCGCTATCGCGGCCGTTTCCACGCGGCCTCACTTGACGTTTGCTATTTCCTTCAGGCCCTTTTGCCAATCGCTGAGCTGCTTCTCCGCTACATCCTTGGAGATGCCATACGCTTCCTGGATCTTGCCGGCAAGTTTATCGCGCTTGCCTGCAATCACGTCGAGCTGGTCATCGGTGAGCTTGCCCCACTGCTGCTTGACATTGCCCTTGAATTGCTTCCAGTTTCCTTCGATGCTATCCCAGTTCATTTCTGTGTCCTTCAAGTTGATGGGAAATCGCCACGGTACAAGCACCACCGCTTGCCCGTTGTCTCCCATGTAAAAGTTTAGGACATAGGCATACCGTCGTCTGTGCGCGAGCACACATAGTTAACGCGCTAGCAGTTCACCAACCGGCTTGAGCGCTTCGACGCGGTCGCAGATTACTTTGACGATGGCGACCAGCGGCGCACCGAGCAAGAGCCACCAGATGCCCCAAAGCCAACCGAGGAACAGCAATGCGATGAATAGCACCGCCGCGTTCACACGCGCGGCCCGGCTCTGCAGCCAAGTCATGAACACGAGTCCTATCGCGCCCGCGACAAGCAGCGCCACGCCGAGAAATAGGAAAATCAATGCGGCCCGTCGCCGGTGTCCTGTGCCAATGCAACGCTACAGTGATGCCGGAACAGGGACGTAGCAGAGTCACACGCTCACTCGTGTTCCGCCGGCTTCGTTGGGATCGAAACGAATGCTGCCCCAGTGTTTCGCTGCGGCGTTACGGCTTAGCGCCTGTCCCGGCCGGCTCTCTAATGATAAGCGCGCCCGAGGGGTCCTTCGGGTCTGCGGCTCGCGCCGCCGCTTCTTCCGGGGTGCGGGATTCAGCGGGCGCAGGCTTCGCCGGTGGCCGCACCGATTCCTTCTGCTTTGGCTCTGATGCTTCAGGCTTTGTCGGCGCTATCTTAAGTTCGGACGGCGCAATTTCTTTCAAACTTTCCGATGACGGCGGATTTATTGTAGTTGGCGTGTCAGCAGCGCATCCCGACAAAGCGAAGCCCGCGATGACGAAACCAACTCCAAGTGATCGCACGGTGCTCATGCCCGGACTCTTGTACTTGGGTCCTTAGCCTCGGCGACCGTACGAATCGCAATGTCTCGATCAGATATTGCTCCGATCATACGATCATCCTCTCCTACCGGCATCATTCCGAAATCACCTTCGCGCATATGTTCCGCGGCTTCTCTGATGGTTGCCGATTTCCGGGATGGACGAATCGGTCTTCAATTATTCTCTACCCTCCGAGATGTTCCGTACGTTATCGAACATAAGGCGGCAGAAGTTTGCGCGGTCGGGACCAGATAAGCTACCGCTGCCGGATGACAGCAGGATAGGCGTGAGCAGTCTGCGTCGTATGTTCGCCAGCACACGGAGCGCCGGAGCGGAAAGGAGGATACTCGCGGTAACTATTGATGATCCTACTGGGTAGGGCAAGGGCAAGGTGACCAATGTTTATTGAGCATCGCCTTGAAAAATTGTTCAAACGGATCCCTGCCGACTTTACCATTCCGTTGCGGATAGTGTTATGGAACGGGCGCGAGTTTAACCTCTCCTCTGAACCTACCGTCACAATCCACGTCCCAACGCCGTCAGCGCTCCGGTATTTCATTCCGCCCGACCTCAATAAGCTAGGCAAGGCGTTCGTGGAGGGCCACATCCGCGTCGAGGGGTCCATCCACGAGCTATTCCGGGTCGCAGAAAGTCTGGTCAGCAGCGTCGCCGCCAATACGCGCGCCAGATTTCATCTCTTCAGGCACCACAGCCACCGACGAGACCGCGCGGCTATCGAATACCACTACGATGTCTCAAACGATTTCTATTCCCTGTTCCTTGACCGAAACATGGTTTATTCATGCGCTTATTACCGGCGCGAGAATGACTCCCTGGAGACGGCACAGGAACAGAAGCTGGACCACATTCTGAACAAGCTGATGCTGAAACCAGGCGAACGCTTTCTCGATATTGGTTGCGGCTGGGGGGCATTGATCCTGCGCGCAGCGAAAAAGTACGGCGCCGTTGCCACGGGAATCACGCTATCGAAAAACCAATTCGAGCATGCCCGAAACCGCATTCAGGCCGAAGGCCTGCAAGGGCGTTGTACGGTGGAGCTGCGCGATTACCGTGACCTGCCGGACGCCGGCGTATTCGACAAGATCGCCAGTATTGGCATGTTCGAGCACGTGGGCTTGAAGAATCTCTCCATGTATTTCCGCAAGATCTGCTCGCTCTTGACGGACGAGGGCCTGGTGTTGAACCACGGCATCACCACAAGTGATGTGGACAGTCACGAGCTTGAGGCCGGGGAATTTATCGACCACTACGTGTTTCCGGACGGCGAGTTGCCGCACCTTACCCTGGCGTTAAAGGAAATGTCGGCAGCCGGCTTGGAGGTGACCGATGCGGAGTCGTTGCAGCGTCATTACGCGCGCACCTGCCACGAATGGGCCAATCGCCTTGAATCGAACCGCGACCGCGCGATCGCCATCGCCGGAGACCGGCGGTTTCGCATCTGGGAAATTTATCTCGCCGGTTGCGCTCACGCGTTTTCCCATGGGTGGATAAACATCTATCAGGTTCTTGCGTGCAAGGCCAAAAATACGGCGGCCAATCCGTTGCCCCTCACGCGAGAATACATGTACGGCGGTTACGGAAAGGAAATTTCATCCCACGCTGCGCGCCTGCGGTGCTCGCGCGGCGCGTATCACAGGTTCATTGTTTCTGCGCGACGACCCGGCCTTCCGCGTTCACGAATACCGATTGAATCTGCTCAGTGGTCGGAACGGTATGCCGATTCCGGATGAAATCCTAGACGAGGAGCGCCAGATTCTTTCCATCGAGGCGCAGCTTGCCGAACTGCGCGAGCATGCCCGCAAGGAATCCCTCGCCATCTTGGATGAGTTCGTCGAGGCCAAGACCGCCAAGGTGCCGGGCCGACCTGTGTTCAATGCGATGATGGAACGCATCGAGCGTGGCGAGGCGGCGGGCATCCTCGCATGGCACCCGGATCGGCTGGCGCGCAACTCGGTGGACGGCGGGCGGATTATTTATCTGCTTGACACGGGCAAGCTCGCGACGCTCAAGTTCCCGACCTTCTGGTTCGAGAGCACGCCGCAAGGGAAATTCATGCTCAACATCGCGTTCGGGCAGTCCAAGTATTACGTGGACAACCTAAGCGAGAACGTCCGGCGCGGCATCCGGCAGAAATTGAGGCGCGGCGAGTTTCCGGGGAAGCCGCCGATCGGGTATCTGAACGAGCCGCGGCTGCGCACGATCGTCGTGGACCCGGAAAGCGCCCCGCTCGTGCGCCGGATGTTCGAGACTTACTCGGCCGGCCGGTTCACGCTTAAGGAGGTCCGCAAGCAGCTCGCGTCCTGGGGCCTGGTGAACCGCGCGGGAAAAGCGCTTGCCCTCGGGAGCATCAAGCGGCTGCTCATGCACCCGTTCTATGTCGGGCAGTTTTACCTCAAGGGCGAGCTGTACGAGGGCTCGCACGAGCCGCTGATTTCCCGCGACCTGTTTGAACGGGTTCAAGAAGTGATGGCGCGCCGGGGGAAGGTGCATACCAAACGCAGGGAGTCCTTTCCGTTCCTCGGGCTTCTGCAGTGCGGCGAGTGTGGCAGCGCCATCACCGCTGAGCGACAGAAGGGCCATCACTATTACCGCTGCACCAAGAAACTCGGACCTTGTACGCAGCGCTATATTCGCGAGGAGGCCCTGGCCGCTCAGGTGAGGCAAGCCGTTCAACAGGTCGCGCTGTCCGATGGCTGGGCCGAAAAGATGCTGGGGAAGATCGCGGAATGGAAAACGGAGGCGGCCCAGACCTCGGCCGGTTTCGCTCAGGAGAGCCAAGCGCGTCTCTCGGCCATCCAGGCCAAGCTCGACCGCCTGCTGGATGCGCACCTTGATGGAGCCATCACGCGCGAGGAATACCTCGGGCGTAAGGAGAAGTGGTTGCGCGAGAAGTCGGCGTTAACCGACAGGATGGCCGAGATTCGGCGAAACGGAAATCACTGGCTCGAACCGCTCGAAAACTTCATAAACGCGGCTCACCAAGCCCAAATCGTGGCCGCCGGCCACGATCTCGAATCGCTCAAGGATTTCCTGAAACGGATCGGCTCGAACCTCAGGCTTTCGGGCCAAACCCTGCGCGTTGCTTACGAAAATCCGTGGGCCATTCTGGCCCGGCACCGCCTGCCGGCCGCGCCGTGCGCGACCCAGACCGGCGAAACCACAACCGCGCCATCCTTGGCGCGCTGCCCTCGCCTCGATCCAATCGGCGAAAACGAAAAATGGTGGGCCCGCTAGGACTCGAACCTAGGACCAAGGGATTCACTCTGCCCCGCTGTTTCCAGCGGGAGTGGACTATCTCACCGCCCTCGTCTCTCTTGCAGCAAGAGAAGTTAGGGCGCGGGACGCTCTAGCCTGTGATCAAGGGCACTTAAGCCCTCAGGTAGTCTCTGCACCTTCCGGAAGTGTACTCCCGGCTTGGCTCAGGGTTGCCGGCAACCCCGATTAAAATCAATCGGGCGCTACGGTTTCCCTGAATTCATCCCGTTCATCTCATACCTTTCGATATGAGCGCACCATTACGATGAGTCCCCTGCTCTAACCAACTGAGCTACAGGCCCAAAAGACAACGGGCCGGATTATACCGGCCCGTTGCGGGTGTGGATAGAACAGCAACGGCTTAGTCGAGGAAGCTACGCAGATGCTCGGAGCGGGTCGGATGACGCAGCTTGCGCAAGGCCTTGGCCTCGATCTGACGGATGCGCTCACGGGTCACGTCGAACTGCTTGCCGACCTCTTCCAGCGTGTGGTCGGTATTCATGCCGATGCCGAAGCGCATGCGCAACACCTTGGCCTCGCGCGCCGTGAGGGTCTCGAGGATTTCCGAGGTGGCAAACTTCAGCCCGCTGTTGGTCGCGGCATCCGGCGGCGCCAGGGAATTGGCATCCTCGACGAAATCGCCCAGATGCGAATCGTCGTCGTCGCCGATCGGCGTCTCCATGGATATTGGTTCCTTGGCGATCCTGAGCACCTTGCGGATCTTGTCCTCGGGCATGTCCATGCGGCTCGCGAGTTCTTCCGGCGTCGCTTCGCGGCCCATTTCCTGCAACATCTGACGGGAGATACGGTTCAGCTTGTTGATGGTCTCGATCATGTGCACCGGGATGCGGATGGTGCGCGCCTGATCGGCAATCGAGCGCGTGATCGCCTGGCGGATCCACCAGGTGGCATAGGTCGAAAACTTATAGCCACGGCGGTATTCAAACTTATCCACCGCCTTCATCAGGCCGATATTGCCTTCCTGGATGAGGTCCAGGAACTGCAAGCCGCGGTTGGTGTATTTCTTGGCGATCGAGATCACGAGGCGCAGGTTGGCCTCAACCATCTCCTTCTTGGCGCGGCGTGCCTTGGCCTCGCCGATGGACATGCGGCGATTGACTTCCTTGAGCTCGCCGATCGACAGGCCGGCGCGCTCCTCGAGCTGCTTGAGCTTGTCTTGCACCGCGTGAATGGTGTCGGTATGGTTCTCGATGATCGAGACGTTGCCTTCGCCGCACTTGATCGCCTTCTTCACCCAACGCTTATTGGTTTCATGGCCGGGGAAGATCTTGATGAACGTCTTGCGCGGCATCCGTGCCTTGCCCACGCAGATGTCCAAGATGGCCTTCTCTTGCAGGCGCGTGTACTCCACCATCGAACGCACATATTCCACCAGTCGGTTGATCTGCTTGGCGACAAACTTGATCTGCATGAATTCATCGGCCAGCTTGGCCTGAATCCGCTTTACTTCCGGGCTGTCGTAGGCATTTTTATCGATCGTCTTGAGCAGACTGACGTGCAACTTGCGAATACGGGCAAAGCGCACCAGCGCTTCTTCACGATTCGGGCCGGTCTCTTCTTCATCACTGCTGCCGTCGCCGGATTCATCTTCCTCTTTGTCGTCACCGTCGATGCCAGCCGCCTTCTCGCTCGGGACTACGGGCGGGGGCAGGTCGGTCGCATTGGGATCGACAAAATCCACCACTAGGTCGGTCAGACGCATCTGGTCGATCTCAACCATATCCATCATGCGCACGACTTCGGCGATCGCCGCCGGGCAGGCGGCAATGGCTTCGGTCGTCTGGCGTACGCCGTCTTCAATGCGCTTGGCGAGGTCGATCTCGCCTTCGCGCGTGAGCAGCTCGACCGTGCCCATCTCGCGCATGTACATGCGCACCGGATCGGTGGTGCGTCCGAATTCGCTGTCGACGGCGGAGGTCACCACCTGCTCGGCCTCTTCCGCGGCCTCTTCTTCGTCTTCCGCCGGCGGTGGGGTTTCGGTGGTTTTGAGCAACAGGGTATCCGGATCGGGCGCTTCGTCGTAAACCGCGATCCCCATGTCGTTGATCATGTTCACCACCGCCTCGATCTGGTCGGTGTCGTGAACATCGTCGGGCAGATGGTCGTTAATCTCACGATAAGTGAGAAAACCCTGGGCTTTACCCTGAATGATCAGTTTTTTGAGCTGTGATCGTTGTGTTTCCTGATCCATAGAATTACCGGTGGCGCCTAGCGCCGTCTAGTTGATGTGTCGGGATATGTAATGCCGCGTAAAAAGCGCGAAATTATAACTTAAGTGGTAGCGCAGCCCAAATTTTTCAATGGCGGGAAGGAGATAGGCGCGAATGCTCGCTTTTAAGGCTCAATAATCGTGCCAATTCATCCTTTTCGGCCTGATTCAAACCCCCCGCATCCTGTTTTTGCAAAAGCCGCGCGGTTTTCTGTTTGGCGGAGGTCTCACCGAGACGACCGATGACTCCGATAAATTCTGCCTCCAGGTCTTCGACCTGTGACGGGTACTCCCAGAAAGCCAATTTTGATAAATGATGTTTGTGCTCACTATCACGAAAGTTCTCAATAATAGAGGCAGTATTCAATCCGGGAGAATTTTTTAGCAATGCGCATAGCTCGCTTAGCAGCGGTATGCCCGGTAAATCCAGATCGCCCAAATTGACCTCGTCCTTCAGCTGATGCGCCAAATTAGGATGCTGCAGCAACAAGGCAATGGCGCGACGCACTATGGAAGGTGGCTCCTGCGGCCCCTGGGCCCGACGCGTCGCTGATTTAGGCGGGCCGGCCGCTTGCTGTTGCCCGGCCAATACCGGAAGCTTCCCCGGGTCCATCCGGCTCAATTCGGCCAAGCGATCCAGCATCATCTGGCGCAATACGCCCTGTGGCATCTTGGACAGAAGCGGACGGGCAAGTTCCACCAGCCGCGCGCGTCCGTCCAGCCGGCCCAAATCCACCTGCCGCGAGAGATTGTCGAACAGGTAGTTTGGGAGCGGCATGGCCTGCTTGAGGCGGGCCAGAAACGCCTCCCGGCCTTCCTTGCGCACCAGGGTATCCGGGTCCTCGCCTTCGGGCAGAAACAAGAAACTGACCTGACGTCCCTCACGCAATACCGGCAGGGCATTTTCCAGGGCGCGCCAGGCCGCTTCCCGGCCGGCACGGTCGCCATCGAAACAGAAAATCACATCCGGGGCGTGGCGGAACAGGCGATCGAGATGATCGTGCGTGGTGGCGGTGCCGAGGGTGGCCACGGCGAAATCAACGCCGAACTGCGCGAGCGCCACGACATCCATATAACCCTCGACCACCAGCACCCGGTTTTCGCGCTTGATCGCCTCACGCGCGTGATAAAGACCGTAAAGCTCACGCCCCTTGTGAAACAGGGATGTTTCAGGAGAGTTAAGATATTTGGGCTCACCCTTATCCAGTATCCGCCCGCCGAAGGCGACCACCCGCCCGCGATAATCCTCGATCGGAAACATGATGCGATCACGGAAGCGGTCGTAATAGCCGCCGCTGTCTTTTTTGACGGCCAGTCCCGCGCGCGCCAAAATTTCGCGGCTATTATCGTCCTTGCCTAGTGCTTGTAGCAGATTGTCCCAGCCATCGGGAGCAAACCCTAGACCGAATTCATGGGCAATTTCTCCGGTGATGCCACGCCCCTTGAGATACTCCACCGCCCGGCCCGATTGCGGGTGCTCGCGTAATTGACTGCGATAGAAACGCGCCGCCTCACGCACGATCTCGATCAGATCCGCGCCGGTGTCCTTATCCTTCTCGAAAATGGCGCCGGCCTCCCGGGGAATCGTGAGCCCCGCGCGCGCGGCCAGCTCCTCGACGGCCTCGACGAAACTCATGTGATCGTAATCCATGAGAAAGCCGATCGCCGAGCCGTGCGCGCCGCAACCGAAGCAATGGTAAAACTGTTTGTCGACGCTCACGGTAAATGAGGGGGTTTTTTCCTCGTGAAACGGGCAGCAGGCCTTGTAATCCTTGCCGGCTTTTTTCAATGGCACGCGCGCATCGATGACATCCACGATGTCGGAGCGTGTCACTAACTCATCGATGAACTGCTTGGGAATGCGGCCGGCCATAGGGGTATTCTAATCAGGCCGGTAACAGGCGGAAATGGAATGAAGGGCGGCGCGGATTTACCGGGAAATAAGCCGATCTTCAGGCGGCGCCAAGCTTGGTTTTGACTTTACTGCCCACTTGCCCCATATCGGCGCGGCCCTGGAGCTGGGGTTTGAGCACGGCCATGAGCTTGCCCATGTCCTTGATGCTGCTCGCGCCCGTGGTGGCCATGGCCTCGGCGATAAACTTGTCGATCTCGGCCTCGCTCAGTTGCTGCGGCAGGTAGGCCTGAAAGATGGCGATCTCGCCGGATTCCTTGTCGGCCAGTTCCTGACGTCCGCCTTTGACATATTGTTCGATCGACTCACGGCCTTGCTTCACCAGTTTTTCAATCGCCGCCAGCACCTGGGCATCGTCGAGCTGAATGCGCTCATCGACCTCGCGTCGCTGGATCGCGGCACTGAGCATGCGCAGCGTGCTCAGGCGCGACTCGTTGCGGTCGCGCATGGCCTGCTTGATGTCGTCTTTTATTTTTTCCTTAAGACTCATCGCCCACGGGATGGAAGAAAATCACGGGCGGGTGCCGGCGGCGGCCGCGGGCGCGGGCGGACGCGGGTTGGTCCGGCGCATCAGCTTCTTGAGCTCGCGCTTGCGGGCCGCGGCGGCCTTGCGCTTGCGGATCTCGGTCGGCTTTTCGTAGTGCTCGCGGCGGCGCATTTCGGTGAACACACCGGCTTTTTCGCACGAGCGGCGGAAACGGCGCAG
>JAUSDQ010000280.1 GCA_030650525.1 Sulfuricaulis sp. | reverse complement strand
CTGTTCTCCTGCGCTAAACCGGTGCAATGGTTAATTTAGGTATGTTCTGAACTGCCGTGCTCGCAACGATTATTTCACAGTTCACCCAATATGGCCTAGCCCTAACAGAACAGGTCGGTCACGGCCGGGAAAGCTGTTTTTTTAAGGAACCGCGGCGCTGTGATTAAACGCCAAAATAGCTCGTAGGGCGGGTTAGTCGCGCAGCGACGTAACCCGCCGAATGCGTCTTGCGGGCACACACGGTTCTCATCCGGCGCAATACGCTTCGCTATTGCGCCCTACGCGAGCTGTGGTAAAACTAACCTTGATACCTAATGGTTGACAGCACCCGCCGAATGATTCTTGTGGGCGCACGCGGTTCTCATTCGGCGCAATACGCTTCGCTATTGCGCCCTACACGTGCAGCTAGGCATTCAAATACTCAAGCAACCCCTGAAGCGCGGTTATTACCGCCTGCCTCCGCACGGTCTCGCGGTCACCGGTGAAGACATGTTTGCGGCTTAGGGTATCGCGCTTCTTCACAGCCCAGGCGAAACACACCGTGCCGACTGGTTTCTCCGGCGTGCCGCCGCTCGGACCAGCAATACCCGTAATCGCGAGCGCGACCTGCGCGTGCGAATGGGTGAGCGCACCTTCGGCCATGGCGCGCGCGCACTGCTCGCTCACGGCGCCGTAGCGCGAGAGAGTCGTGGTGCTGACGCCCAGCATCTCGCGCTTGGCGAGATTGGTGTAGGCGACGAATCCGCGCTCGAACCACTCGGAACTGCCCGCCACCGAGGTGATCACCTGCGCCACCCAGCCGCCGGTGCAGGATTCGGCCGTGGCCAGCATCAGCCCCTGCCTTTTGAGCGCATGCACCACTTCACGTATTAATAAGATATCGAGTTCCATGTGAACGCTGACAGTACAGATCTGTTGTAGCCAAATACGTTAGAGCACGTAACAAAATAAATCTTTGTAGGGTGTGCTGAGCGCTAGCGAAGCGCACCGAATAAGCCAGACGGTGCGCAACGCTTCGCTTTTGCGCACCCTACTTTAAAGATAGGCTGAAAATTTCATTTTATTGCGCTCTTATAATAAACCCCACAGCATCTTCACGCCGAGAATAGTCACAAAGGCGGCGAATATGCGCCGCAGGGTGGCGTCGGAGAGGCGATGGGCGAGGCGCGCGCCGAACGGCGCGGCCAGCATGCTCGCACCCACGATGCCGGCAAACGCCGGCAACACCACGTAACCGACGCTCCAAGGCGGCAGCCGCTCCACGTTCCATCCGGCCACGACATAGCCGATGGCGGCGCTGAGCGCGATGGGAAAGCCGATCGCCGCCGAGGTCGCGATCGCCTGGCGCGCCGGCACGCCGCACCAGGTCATGAACGGCACCGACATCGAACCGCCGCCGATGCCGAAGAACGCCGACAGCAGGCCGATGACCCCGCCGACCGCGCTCACCCCCGCCGCGCCCGGCAGGCCGCGGCGATGGGCCGACGTCGCCATGGTGCCGCGCGACATCTGCAACGCCAGCAGGAACATGAACACCACGAACATGATGCGCAGCGTCCGGCCCGTCAGCACATGCGCGATGGATGCGCCGAGCAGCGAGCCGACGACAATGCCAGGCGCGATGCTCTTGAAGATGGACCAGTTCACGGCGCTGCGGCGCTGGTGCGCCAGCACCGAGGAAACCGCGGTAAAAACAATCGTGGCCATCGAGGTGCCGAGCGCCGCCTGCATGATGACGTCGGGATTGACGTGCTGGGCCTCGAACACCATGACCAGCACCGGCACGATGAGCGCCCCACCGCCGATGCCGAGCAGGCCGGCCATGACGCCGGCCAGGCCGCCCATCACCACTAATGTCAGTGTTTCCATGTGCCGCTCGCCCGCGTGTTTCTGCTCGTCATACTGAGACAAATCAGACGGCGTAGATATGGGCCGCTCCCTGCAGCACGAGCCAGGCGTAGACCGCCGCGAGGGCGTCGTCGAACATATTGCCGAATCCGCCGTGGATTCGGCGTTCGAGCTGACGGATAGGAAACGGTTTCCAGATATCGAACAGGCGGAACAGGAAGAATCCCAGCACGACCCATTCCCAGCCGGCCGGCGCCATGAACATGGTAATAAGGTATCCGACGATTTCGTCCCAGACGATACTGGAATGATCGTGTACCCCCAGATCCTGCTCGGTCACGCGGCATAACCACACACCGATAACGAACATCGCCGCCACGACGACGGCATAGACCGGCAGCGCGACCGGACGGAGCAACAAATATAACGGGATGGCAACGAGCGTGCCAAAGGTGCCCGGCGCCACGGGCGCCTTGCCGCTCCCGAAACCGAAGGCAAGAAAATGGACGATCTTACGAACGGGTCCCGGCAGCATAGGCGATGTTATGTATGCGCCACGCTCCGTGCCGTCTTCCGCACGGAAATATCGCGCTCGAAAAACCGCTCGACTTCCTCCACGTCCCGCGTCACCGGCATCGGTGGCAAGCTGGCCAGAAAAATCCTGCCGTAACCCTTGCTCAGCAGGCGCGGATCGCACAGCATCAGCACGCCGTGATCGCTTTCATCGCGAATCAGACGGCCGACGCCCTGCTTCAAGGCGATCACGGCCTCGGGTAATTGATATTCCATGAACGGGCTGCGCCCGGCCTGTTCCATCGCCGCGGCCCGCGCCTGCAACACCGGATCGTCGGGCGAGGCGAACGGGAGTTTATCGATAATCACACAGGACAGCGCCTCGCCGCGCACATCCACGCCTTCCCAGAAGCTGCCGGTGCCCAGCAAGATGGCGTTGCCCGCGGCCCGAAAGCGCCGCAGCATTTCCGAGCGCGGGGCATCGCCTTGCACCAGCAGGGGATAATCGAGCACATCGCGCAAACGCGCGGCCGCCAGCTTGAGCGCGCGATGGCTCGTGAACAGGATAAATGCCCGGCCACGGCTGGCGCGCAGCACCGGCAGCGCCGCTTCGATGACGCGCTCGGTATAATCCGGCGCGGAAGGTTCAGGCAGTCGCGGCGGGATGTACATCAGCGTCTGGCGCGCATAATCGAACGGGCTGTCCCACAGGCCGGTCTCGGCCTCCTCCAGCCCCAGCTGCGCCTGAAAGTGCGTAAAACTCTTATTGATGGCCAGGGTCGCGGAGGTGAATATCCAGGATTTCTTGCCCGCGCCGGCAGATTGCCGAAACGAAGCCGCGATATCGAGCGGCGTAAGGTACAGCGTAAAGCCGCGTGGAGTGGTCTCGAACCAGGCGACATAATCCGGCGGCGGGTTGTCGCTGATCGTCATCAGCCGGTCGAGCATATCCGAGGCGCGCCGGGCGCAATTGGCAAGTCCCTGGCCTTTCGCGGCGGCCACTTCCAGCACCGCTACCAAATTTGTCAAACGCGATCTTAATTCGGCCAGCGCCGCTTGAATCGCCGTGGCGTTATCCAGCCGGCTCCAGGAGTCGCGGCGCGGCTCAACGCCGAACGTCAAGCGGAAATCGGCGGCGGCTTTTTCCAGATGCTGCACGGCGGCAGACAACCCGCCGACGCCGCTGTGTTCCTCGATGTCCTCGGCGATGGTGTCGCGGCACAGACTCACGACCTGGTGGCTACTCAAGGATTGACTGAAGAAATTCGACGCCACTTCCGGAAGCTGATGGGCTTCATCGAAAATAACCGCCTCGACTCCGGGTAGCAATTGGCCGAAGCCTTCCTCGCGCAAGGCGAGATCGGCGAAAAACAGATGATGGTTGACGATCACCACATCGGCGGCCAGCGCCTCGCGCCGCGCACGGTTGACAAAACATTCGTCGTAATGAGAACAGTCACTACCGAGACAATTGTCCGCGGTGGACGTCACGTGCGGCCAAAGCTCGGAGTCCTCGGAAATATCCTTGACCTCGGCGATGTCGCCGCGTTGCGTGCGACCGGCCCATTCACGGAGGCGCGTGAGTTTTGTTTGATCGCGCTTGCCGGCAAAACGCGATTCCACTTCAGCGCGTTCAAGATGGTGCCGGCAGAGATAATTGGTCCGCCCTTTGAGCAGCGCAGTGGTCACCGGAACCGCGAGCGCATCGCGTATAAAAGGCAGGTCACGGTGAAACAGCTGGTCCTGAAGATGCCGCGTACCGGTCGAAATCAGAATCTTTTTCCCGGACAGCAGGGCCGGAACGAGATAGGCGAAGGTTTTGCCGGTGCCGGTCCCCGATTCGGCGATAAACACGGAATAGTCCGCCAGCACCTGCTCGATGCGCGCCGCCATTTCCTGCTGGGCAAGACGCGGGGTAAAGCCCTCAAGCCGGCTGGCGAGCGGTCCGTTGGAATCGAGAATGTCTTTGCTGGAAACCGGCATAATATTAATGTTAAGACGAACGAGCGCAGCGAGTAGGGCTTCCTTGAATAGCCTTCCGCTTCTTGCGCCTAAGCCATGACGGCGATAAGCTGACCCGCAGCATACAATAAATCCGATCACACCCATACCCTTATGGACACGCTCGCGGCCTCAGTGAAATTGGAAAGGGCAAACATATCGATACGCCTTCGTCTGAAACGGATGATGGCCGTCAGTCTATGCGCCCTGGCGCTGAATGCCTGCTCCATGGGTCAGATAGTGGCGCGCTCCTCGCTGCCCATTCTCAAAAGCGGCAATGTCGCGATGAATCAGGAGCCGGACCTTGAACTCGCCCGCGCCGCCATTCCCGCCAACCTCAAGCTGATCGAAGGCCTGATTCAGGAACTCCCCGACAACGCCGATCTCCGCCTCCAGGCAGCCCAGGGCTTCTATGGATTCGCCTACGGTTTCATCGAAGACGAAGACAGCGGTCGTGCCTCCAAACTATACCGCCGGGGGCTGGCGCACGCCTTACACGCGCTCTCCGTTTCGGGATTACGCAACGACATCACCGCGCTGCCGACCGAGGATCTCAAACGGCAATTCGCCGCACTCGGCCGAGATGCCGTTCCGGCACTGTTCTGGTCCGCCTCCTGCTGGGCCAAGTGGATTGACATGAATCGCAACGACCCGGCGCGAATTGCCGAGCTGGGAAAGCTGGCGGCGTTGATGGAACGCGTGCTGGAGCTGGATGAAAATTACTACCATGGCGGCGCCCACATATTCTTTGGAGTCTATTATGGCAGCCGGCCACCCATGCTGGGGGGCGATTTTGCGCGATCGGCCCACCACTTTGCAAAGGCGCGCGCCATCACCCACGGAAAATTGCTGATCGTCGACCTGTTGCAGGCCGAGTATCTCGCGCATCAGCAGCTCGATCGCCAACAGTTCCATGAACGATTGACCGCCGTGGTCAACGCGCCGCCGGATATTTATCCCGAGATGGCGCTGGTCAATGCCATCGCCCAACAAAAGGCCCGGAGACTGCTCGCCAAAGAAGAGGAATGGTTTTGAAAAAACTTGCCGCGGTTTTTCTGCTGTTGCTCCTGCTCCCGGCCGCCCACGCCGAGGAAGCTTATGTCCTCAAATTCGCCACCCTCGCACCACACGGCTCCACGTGGATGAACATCATCACGGACTGGGCCAACCAGGTGGAAAAGGAAAGCCAGGGCCGGCTCAAGTTCAAGCTGTACGGCGGGGGCGTATCGGGCGATGAGCCGGACGTTTTGCGCAAAATCCGCTTTGGACAGCTTCACGGCGGGGCGTTGACCGGTCACGGCATCGGCCACATCTATTCGCCGGCGCGAGTATTGGAGATTCCATTTCTGTTCCGCAATTACGCCGAGGTCGACCACGTCCGCGCGCAACTGATGCCGGAGATTCGCGCAGGGTTTCACCAGAACGGCTTTGAATTGCTCGGCTGGATGGAGGTCGGATTTGTCCAGCTGTTCTCGCGCGTGCCCATCTATTCCATCGCTGATATGAAAAAACGCCGTATCTGGATGTGGCAGGGAGACCCGCTGCAGACGGCCTTCTTCACTGCCAGCGGCCTGTCCCCCGTGCCGCTGCCGATCACCGAGGTTTTCACTAGTCTTTCCACCGGGCTGATCGACACCACCATTGCGCCACCGCTGGGCGCGATTGCCCTGCAATGGTTTACCAAAACGCCGTACATGACCAACAATATCCCCATCACCGACGGCATTGGCGGCCTCATCGTAGCGCGCAAGTTTTTCGATGGTTTGCCCAAAGACCTCCAGCAACTATTGCGCCGTACGGGTGACGCGGCTGGCGCCCGCCTGCTCGTGGAAACGCGTCGCGACAATGAAAAAAGCCTTGAGGTGCTGAAGCAGCACGGCGTCACTTTCACCACCGAATGGAAGGACAAGGACTCCGATCTCTACGACCTGCGCGATCGTGCCGCCGCGGTGCTCGCCAAAGACGGATATATTCCGGCCGATATCTTCGATCGTGCGCGCGAGTCGCTGACCAATTACCGCGTACGCCAAGGCAAGAAATGACCGATCCGGCGGCGCACTACGCCCGCAACCGGACGTGGCAGGCGAAGCTCGAATTTTATCTGACCCGTACTGAAAGCATCATCGCCATTGCCGGACTCGTCCTGCTGCTCGGCCTGTCGCTGGCTGAAATCAGCGCACGCAATCTTTTTCACACCGCCATTCCCGGCGCGGATATTCTCGACCGCTATCTGGTGCTGTGGATAAGCTTTTTTGGCGCGGTGTTGGCCGTGCGCGAACGACACATCAAGATTGACGCCGTGGCCGTATGGCTTCCCGAAGCGTGGCGCCGAAAATTAGAAAGGCCGATTTTTATTTTTTCTGCTGTCGTTTGCGGCGGGCTGTTCTGGGCCGCGGCACGATTCTGGCAACAGGAATGGTTCTATGCCTCGGCGGCGGAAAAATGGATTGCCGCCCTGGGCGTGATCATTCCCCTGAGTTTTTTCCTGCTCTCGTTCCATTTCGTGCTCCGGTTTCTGATCGGACCGCGCTCGCCCAAGCGCCCGTCATGATTATTGTCATCGTGGTCTTGCTGATCGTTGTTGCCGCGCTCGGCGTACCGCTGTTTGTCGTGCTCGGTGCCGGCAGCCTGATCGCGGCGTATTCCGCGGGCCTCGATCCGGCCGTGCTCATCGCCGAGATGATGCGCCTGGCCTCCTCGCCCAACCTCATGGCGATTCCCCTGTTCACGCTGGCCGGGGTCACGCTGTCCCGTGGCGGTGCACCGCAACGCTTGCTAAACATGTTTAATGCCGGGTTTGGCTGGATGCCGGGAGGCCTCGCCATCGTGGCGCTCATGGCCTGCGCGTTCTTCACGGCCTTTTCCGGCGCCTCCGGGGTAACCATTCTCGCCCTCGGTGGATTGCTTTACCCGATATTGCTCGGCGAGAAGTATTCCAAAAATTTTTCGCTCGGATTATTGACCTCTTCCGGTTCACTCGGGCTGCTTTTCCCGCCCAGCCTGGTCATCCTGCTCTATGGAATCGTGGCGGGTGTCAGCATCGAACAACTATTCATGGCGGGCCTGGTTCCGGGATTATTATTGCTGGCATTGCTGGCGCTCTATAGCGCCATCGTTGCCAAGCATATTGGAATTTCGCGCCGGCCTTTTTCACTGCCAGCGCTCATTTCAGCCACCTGGGCCGGCGTTTGGGATCTGCTGCTGCCGGTAGGCATCGTTGTCGGGCTTCTGGGCGGTTATGTCACCGCCACCGAGGCGGCCACCTGTTCGGCGGCCTATGCGCTGTTGCTCGAGGCGGCCATATACCGGAATCTCCGGTCGGCGGCGCTGCTTTATGAGATTTTCCGCGAAACCGTCGTGTTGGTAGGAAGCCTGCTGATTATTCTGGGGGTGGCGCTCGGCCTCACCAATCTGCTGATCGATGCGCAAATACCGATGAAAATTCTGGCGCTGCTCGAACAGGGCGTGACCACGCCGTTACAGTTTCTGCTGCTGCTCAATGTTTTTCTGCTGGCGGTCGGCTGTCTGATGGACGTCTTCTCCGCCATAGTTGTCGTGGTGCCCTTGATACTACCGCTCGCGCAGCGCTTCGGGATCGATCCCGTGCACCTGGGTATCGTGTTCCTGGCAAACCTGGAGATCGGTTATCTTACCCCACCCGTCGGCATTAACCTGTTCCTGGCCAGTCAGCGTTTCCGCGAGCCCATGCTGAACCTGTTCCGCGCCGCTCTGCCATTTTTGTCGATCATGCTGTTTTGGCTGGCGCTGGTTACCTACCTGCCAATACTTTCACTTTGGTGGAAATGAATCCGAAGGAAATAGAACCGATCTCAAAATGCATAAACCGCGGATTAACACAGATGGCGATATCAACCTGCATCTCGTGCCCGCCCAGGCTTAATGGAAAAACCTCGCTGCCACGCCTCGAATTCGTTCGCCGGAACAGGCCGGCTGAAATAATAGCCTTGAATCACATCGCACCCAAGCCGATGCAACAGATCGGCCTGTTCCTGGGTATCGATACCCTCCGCGATCACCTTGTGTTTCATTAAATGCGCCAGCGAAATTATCGTGGAGACTATGGTGCGGTGGTCGGAGTTGTTCGCTATATTGATAATGAAAGAACGGTCGATCTTCAGGGCGTCAATGGGTAAGGTGGCAAGATAGCTGAAAGAGGAGTAACCCGTCCCGAAATCGTCTATCGCGATGCCGACACCGAGTTCCTGGATCGCCTTGAGCTTGACGGTATTTACCTCGATGTCCTTCATGATCAGACTCTCGGTTATCTCGATATCGAGACCACATGCTTCGCGTCCGTTCTTGTTTACAATTTCCTCTATCATCATGACGAAATTTTTCTGCGCCAGCTGAATCTGGGAAATATTCACCGCGATACGCGGGGCTTGCGGATTGCTTTTCCGCCATTCGGCATGCTGCGCCACGGCCTTCTCAATAATCCACTTGCCGACATCGAGTATTAATCCGGAGTCTTCGAGCGCTGAAATAAATTCAACCGGTGGGATCATCCCCCGGTCCGGGCTGTTCCACCGCAGCAACGCTTCCGCCCCCGAGACGCGCCCGCTCTCGAGATCGACCTTGGGCTGGTAATACAGCAAGAACTCATCACGCACAAGCGCGTGCCGCAGCATGGTCTGCAAGGCCAGGCGATCTCCCAGCCGGGCGTTTAATTCCGTGGTATAGAACTGGAAATTATTGCGGCCCAGTTCCTTGGCGCGATGCATCGCGGCATCGGCACTGCGTAACAAGCTGTCCGCCTCATTCCCGTCGTGGGGATAAAGGCTGACGCCGATGCTGCAAGTAATATCCACTTCCCTGCCCTCCAGCATCATGGGCCGTGAAACAGTGCTTAAAACCTTGTTCAGGGTTTCCGTGACCTGCGGCCGGGAAGTGAGGGCTTCGACGACACGTTGCAAGACTTTAGGAATATTATCCTCATTGGCAATACCGGAAAGTACCAGCACGAATTCGTCACTGGCCAGCCGCGCCACGGTGTCTGTCGTTCGCACGCAGTCTTTTATCCGCATGGCTACCTGTTTCAGTACCTCATCGCCGGCATCGTGGCCAAGGCTCTCATTCACGTACTTGAAGTTATCAATACCGAGAAGCGCCACTGCCACGATATTTTTGTGTCGTTGGGCTTGGGCCACGGCCTGCTGCATACGGTCTTGCAGCAGGTTGCGGTTGGGTAGCTCGGTTAACAAATCGTAGTTGGCTTGATGCTCAAGCTGTTCCTGATATTTCCTGGCTTCGGTAATATCGTTCAGCACACTGACAAAATGTGTAACGTTGCTGTTATCATCGCGTACCGGCGCAAGATACATATCGCCCCAAAAGCAACTGCCGTCTTTCCGGTAACCACGAAGCACGGCATGACCTTCGCGTTTCTCCCGAATCGCTTCGTTGATGTCCGCCACACCGGGTTGGTCGGTATCGCCGCCCAACAGAAAAGTCCCGTCGCGCCCAAGGGCTTCTTCCTGTGAATACCCCGTGATACGTTCGAAGGCGGGATTAACGTATTCAATCTGGTTATTCGGGGTTGCGTACTTGGTAATAAAAACGGCGTTCACGCTCGATTCGATGGCGCGGTTGCGAAGACGCAGCATCCACTCCGCTCTGGTAATGTTGCGTGACGTTATGAAGGCCACCAGAAATCCGAGCAAGGTGGCACCGGTACCGGCGATGATAATTGTCCAGTTGGCGGCACGGGCTGTCTCTTGCACGGTACTGCGGATCGCCATCGAAACAGTGGTGGCACGCGCATGGAGGTTTTCCAACAGCGGCTCGACGGTATTTGCCACGTTCACGAACGCGGCTGTCGCGCTGTTGATAGGCGACCGGCGCTCATGCAGGTCTACCGCCTTTAAAAATTCATCCTGATAGAGAGTGACACCTTGATCGATGGCACGAGCCAGCCTGACCATTTCGAAATCGCCGGTCAGCTCGCGAATCGCAACCATGTTACGTCGAATATCGGCAACATGGGTCTTGACCTGCCTGACGTAGCGGGATAGCGCTTCCTGGGAGCCCGATCTATTCCGGTCGAGAAAAAAATCCCGTTCGGCGCGGCGCGCGCTGACAAGGGCCATGCTGCTTTTCAGGCTGAGGTCGCCGATCCTTCCGTCAATCTCGATAAGCCTGTTAACCGCCGTGACCGACTGATCCTGGCTTAAGAGCGCCACGACGCCAACGACCGCGGTCAGCCCGATGACAACGATAAAGCTGGCCATTGGCGTTGCGATCAGCGAGCGTAATCCGTTCAGCCAAGCATGCAACTTATTGATGCAGCTCATTTAACGAGTATAGACCTTGCGATACGCGATCCCGGTGACTTAGAACTGAATCCAAAATGAATTCAGCTATCGGGAAATGGTGCATAGTCCCGAGCCTTTTGCGCTTGGCGTCCCCAAAAACATCTCTTGCCGCAATAAATGCGCGCCCTGCTCTACCACCGTGCGGCAACACTAACTCGTGATGTGCTTCATATACGGGCAGGTGGCGGCATGGGTGGTTTTTGGCGATTGTTTGTTTTCGTCAGTTATTGCCAATTCTTTACCCAACAAGCCCTTTATTCGATTCCCAGCGGTGCCAACGTCTATCTAAAAATAACGGTTATCCAAGGGTAAATTCCTCCTGATTTCAAAGCCGAAATCCAGAATTTCCATCCGTGGCGCGATTATTGCAAATATTCCCGGCTGACAACTGTGGACAAATCAACGCAAGGAACATTATCGAACCCTTATATTCAGGAGCAACAAAATGTCAGAACGGATATATCGTCTCCTCGTCGGACTCTCGGTGTTAAGTATTCTTTATCTGGACTCAAAGCCGGCCATGTACGTGGTGATTGCCGTGATGGTTTTTGAGGCCGTCACCAATTGGCGTATCCCGCTCCTCGTCTCCCGAATCAGATATGGCAAAACCGAAATGAGCAAACTGGCGAACCGGGCGAGTGGTGGCGGAAACAGATTCCAATTCGAAGCAGAGCGCGCCCTGCGTCTGCTGTTTTCCAGCGTCCTGCTCGTAACCTATATCTTGTTCAATAAGAACCTGTGGCTGTTCCCCTGGTTCGCGGGATTCGCGCTGGCCGTCGCTGGTCTAAGTGGTATCTGTCCGATGCTGCTGTTCCTGGAGAAGCTGGGATTCAGATCATCGGGTAAAAGCACCACGGTCGGGGCTGCTTAGATTTTCCAAGCGGCCGGGTTTCGTCTGCCCTGCATGCAAATATGAATTCCCTGGCCAGATTGAATTAGATAAAAAGCAATATCAAGATGCAAACCCCCCGGCCCACCTGGTCCAACCTTCCGGTAAAAATCACCGTCCTGGTTTTTTGGGGGCTGGCCCTGTTCGGTTCCGCGATAGCCGTGCGGATGCTCAGCGACATGGAACAGAAGCTGGCGGAGGGTTATGAAGTAAACACCGACCAAGTCGCGTACAAATTGCAAGTCTATCTTGAAGATGGCTCCGGCGGGTCTCGCGCCAAGCTTCAGGATCAACTGGAACACTTGCGAAAAGCGGTGGCGGTGCGTGGATTAAAAATAAACATCGATCGGCAAACGTTGATATCGGGCGAGACAGGAAACGATCTGGCCGTCGCTCACCGAGAAATTAAATTATACGGCGCGCACGGGTCGCAGATAAATAATCGCGCACATATTTCCGTTTATCACCTCCCGCTGGAAATAGCCTTCGCCAAGCAGCGCAGGGATTTATTGATGTCCATGGGTGTTGTGCTGCTGCTGTTCGGCTTGGGGCTGGTGTGGGTGCTGCAGCAACTGTTGACCGGGCCGTTTACGGCCATGCTGAGCACGGCGCAAGCCTTTTCCGAAGGCAGCGTCGTACATCGCTTCGACGACAAACGCGAGGATGAATTCGGATTTCTGGCGAAATTCATCAATAAGGCACTCGACCAGCTGTTGGCGCAAAAATCGGCGTTGTTCCAGGAAAAAGAACGCGCCGAGGTAACGCTGCATTCGATAGGAGACGGCGTGATCACCACCGATGCCGCCGGCATTGTCGAGTTCCTGAACCCGGTGGCGGCGAATCTCACCGGCTGGACGCTGCCAGAGGCACGCGGCCGGCCGCTGACGCAGATCATGGGTCTGATCGACGAAAAAAGCCGCGAACCCGTGGAAAATCCGGTGCACAAATGCCTGCGCGACGGCACCGTCATGGCGCTGGCGGATCACGCGGTATTGGTGCGCCGCGACAACCAGGAGTTGGCAATCACCGTTTCGGCTGCGCCGATACGCAATCACTCGGGTGAACCCATCGGGGCCGTGATCGTGTTTCACGACGTGGCACAATCACGCAAGCTGACACAGCAGCTCTCCTATCAGGCCAGTCATGACGCCTTGACCGATTTGCCCAACCGCACCGAATTTGAACGGCATCTGCAAGAGGCCCTGATCAGCGCCAAAGACAGCAACCGTCAACATGTGCTGTGCTATCTGGATCTCGATCAGTTCAAGATCGTCAACGATACCTGCGGGCACGTCGCCGGCGACGAATTGCTGCGCCAGATTACCGCTCTGCTGCGCAGCAAGGTCCGCGATACCGACGTCCTGGCACGGTTGGGCGGGGATGAATTCGGCATTCTCCTGAAGTATTGCCATCCGCAACGCGCCCCGTCCGTGGCCGAGTCGTTTTGCCGAGTAGTGAAAGATTTCCGGTTTCTCTGGGGCGAACACAGCTTTGAAACCGGTGTCAGCGTCGGACTTGTCGCCATAACCGAGGACAGCCAAAGCGTGTCGGAGGTGCTCAGTACCGCCGACGTAGCCTGCTATGCCGCGAAAGACAAGGGCCGAAACCAGGTGTACATGTATCAGCCCGATGACACGGAACTCAAGCAGCGGCGCGGCGAAATGCAGTGGGTATCGCGCATCCGCCGGGGCATCGATGAAAATCGTTTCTGTCTGTACCAGCAGCCCATCGTTCCGCTGAACCCGGACAGCGGTCTGGAGATGCACAGAGAGTTGCTGATTCGGTTGATGGATGAGGATGGCAAACTGGTTCCGCCGATGGCATTTATTCCCGCGGCCGAGCGCTACAACCTGATGCCGGACATCGATCGCTGGGTAATACGCCACGGCCTCCAGTTACTGGGGGCTCAATGTTCGAGCGACTGCGAATGGATTTGCGCCATCAATCTGTCGGGCCAATCGTTATGCGACGACGCCTTTCTGGATTTTGTTATCAAACAATTTGAGCTCTCCGGAGTAAGCCCGGAGCGCATCTGTTTTGAAATCACGGAAACGGCGGCGGTGGCCAATCTGGTGCGGGCCTCGAATTTTATCAACGTCCTCAAGAAAATGGGGTGCCGTTTCGCACTTGATGATTTCGGCAGCGGTTTAAGTTCATTTGCCTACCTTAAAAACCTCAAGGTTGACTATCTGAAGATCGACGGCAGTTTCGTCAAGGACATGATGAGCGATCCGATTGACCGCTCATTGGTCGAGGCGATTAATGAGATCGGTCACATAATAGGAATCAAGACCATCGCCGAATTCGTGGAAAACACCGATATTCTGGAAGCGTTGCGCATGCTAGGCGTTGACTTTGCCCAGGGCTACGGTGTCGCCAAACCCGCACCGTTGGAGGAAATTTTGGTGCCGACCGATGCTGGCAAATGTTCGGCCGCTTAGCCGCTTATATCCGAGATAATCCACAGACGCCGAATTCCGCGGTATCCGTCATGCCGGAGAAAAATTCACCCGCGGGGATCGCTCCCGGCATCCCGGTACAGAGTGATCGTGCTACTGGCGTGCACAGGGATGCTATACCGAGCGCGGACCGACATGTAAATAAAACAGGCCCACCGAACAAAAAAAACCGAAAACCACAGACAACCTACAACCATATACGCGAGTCGACTCATGGCTCACCCTCCCCCTCTCTCTCTTTATTAATTATTTAATTATTCTGCGCCTCTTGGCGGCAGAAAACTATTCCAGGGTGTAAGTGTTTGATAAGTTTGGCGCTCGGAGGGGGATTACTCGGTACATCCCTGTGCCATTCCTGGGACCGCCGCCGCTTCGCGGCAGCGTTCCGCGCGCGCTGGTCGTACCCTGCGGGTTCTCATCCCCCCTGGAGAGAACAGCGCCCAAAAATAAAACGGGGCACCTAATTAGGTGCCCCGTTTTATTTTGGCGTCCCCAAGGGGATTCGAACCCCTGTCGCCGCCGTGAAAGGGCAGTGTCCTAGGCCTCTAGACGATGGGGACAGAACTACCGTGAGCCGTGATTCGAGAACCGTGACCCGCTAATCGCCGTCAGTACCCGGTAACTCGTGTCCCTTTCGGATTACCGATCACGAGTCACCGCTCACGAAAAAAATGGTGGAGCTAGCCGGGATCGAACCGGCGACCTCATGCATGCCATGCATGCGCTCTCCCAGCTGAGCTATAGCCCCTGCTAAAGGGGCGTTACTTTACCCGCCCCTGTGCTAACGGGTCAAGCTGTAACCGGTTGTTTCTTTATATATTCCAATGCCGCATCGAGTCGTTGCAGGGTTTTTTCACGTCCCACCAGGACCAGCGTCACATCGATCGGCGGCGACACCGCCCGACCCACGACGGCCACGCGCAGCGGCTGGGCAATCTTGCCGAGCTTGAGTCCCAGCGCCTCGGCTACACCCGTAACCGCCTCGTGAATCGCCTGGGCCTCCCACAGCGTTAACGCGGCGAGCCGATCGCGCAGATCTTTGAGCGGCTTTTCCACATCCAGCTTCAAATGCGTGGCCGCGTCTTTAGGGTCGTAGGCGTCGAAATCCTGGTAGAAAAACGCGCTGTTCTGCGCCATCTCGGCGAGTGTCTTGGCGCGTTCACGTTGCGCCTTGACGACCTCCATGAGGTCCGGGCCGCCATCCGTGGGGTCAACACCCAGTTTGCCCAGATGATGGCTCAAGTGGTGTGCCACATGCTCGGGGTCGCTATTCTTAATATAGTGCTGGTTAAGCCAGATGAGCTTCTCGGGATTGAACGCCGCCGCGGAACTGTGGACTTTGGTGACATCGAACAGCTTGATCATCTCATCGATGGAAAACACTTCCTGATCGCCATGCGACCAGCCAAGACGCGCCAGGTAGTTAAGCAGCGCCTCGGGTAAATAACCATCTTCACGGTATTGCATCACGCTCACGGCCCCGTGACGCTTGGACAGCCGCGCGCCGTCCGGTCCCAGGATCATCGGCACGTGGGCATAAATCGGCGGCATGAAGCTCAGCGCCTTGAGCATGTTCATCTGGCGCGGCGTGTTGTTCAGATGATCGTCGCCGCGAATGACATGCGTGATCTTCATATCCATGTCATCCACCACGACCGTGAAGTTGTAGGTGGGCGAGCCATCGCCACGCGCGATGATAAGATCGTCCAGTTCGATGTTCTGAAACACCACGCGTCCGCGGATGAGATCCTCCACCACCACGGCCCCGTCGTGCGGATTCTTGAAACGCACCACCGGCGGAATGTCCTGCGGGGGATTGGCCACGCCATGGCGGCACTTGCCGTCGTAACGCGGTTTCTCCTTGCGCGCCATCTGCTCGGCACGCAGGACTTCCAACCGTTCCTTGCTGCAATAACAGTGGTAGGCCGTGCCTTCCTTCAGCATCTGCTGAATCACTTCCTGGTATCGCGGAAAGCGGTGGGTCTGATAGAACGGCCCCTCGTCGTATTCAAGCCCGAGCCAGGTCATGCCCTGCAGAATCGCATCTACCGACTCCGCCGTCGAACGTTCGAGGTCGGTGTCCTCGATACGCAGGATAAACGTCCCGCCGTGCTTGCGGGCATAGAGCCAGGAGAACAGCGCGGTGCGCGCGCCACCCACGTGCAGATAACCTGTAGGGCTGGGAGCAAATCGAGTGCGGACAGTCATGGTTGCGTCGGGATGCCCTGTTATGGCGGATAAAAAGCCATGTTAAATAAAATCCGTGACAAATTCAGCTTTAATTGCCGGCAACCGGAAGAAACCGTAAACCTCGCCGCCTTGGCAGGCCCGGGCGGGATTAATTTAGCGGAAAAGCACCGCCTCACACGGGATCAATAGCACCAGGCAGAGTGACCGCGTCCCTTCGCAAATAAACTCGCCCGACGACGCACGCAAACCCACAGGGCGCCTGTGTCACTTTTTCATGGCCTGTTACCGCACGCTTCGAAACAGACCCTCGAAATAAGCAATGGTCTTCACCAATCCTTGCTCTAAGGCGACGGTTGATTCCCATCCAAGTTTCGTTCTCGCCAGACTAATGTCCGGCTGCCGCTGTACAGGATCGTCGCTCGGCAAAGGCTTGTAGACGAGTTTAGATTTCGAACCCGTAAGAGCAATCACCCTTTTCGAAAGTTCCTCGATCGTAAATTCCGTTGGATTCCCCAGATTCACTGGACCGGTAAAATCATCCGGCGAGTCCATCAAACGGATAAATCCGTCGATCATGTCATCCACATAACAGAACGAGCGGCTCTGGCTGCCATCGCCGTAAACCGTAATCGGTTCGTTCTTGAGGGCCTGTACGATGAAGTTCGATACCACGCGGCCATCGTTCGGGTGCATACGCGGACCGTAAGTATTGAAAATCCTGGCTACCTTGATGCGCAGACGATGCTGGCGGTAATAGTCGAAAAACAATGTCTCCGCGCAACGCTTTCCTTCGTCGTAGCAAGAGCGGAACCCGATAGGATTGACATGCCCCCAATAGTTTTCACGTTGCGGATGCACTTGGGGATCGCCGTAAACTTCGCTCGTCGAGGCTTGAAATATTTTGGCTCTGACGCGCTTGGCCAGGCCCAGCATGTTGATGGCCCCGTGGACACTGGTTTTGGTCGTCTGCACGGGATCGTGCTGGTAGTGAACAGGCGAGGCCGGGCAAGCCAGGTTGTAGATCTCATCCATTTCCACATACAACGGAAAGGTAACATCGTGCCGCAACAGCTCGAAGCGCGGGTTTCCCAGCAAATGCGCGACATTGTCCTTGGTGCCGGTGAAAAAATTATCGACGCATAGCACGTCATGACCCTCGGCAAGTAAACGTTCGCACAAATGCGAGCCGAGGAAACCGGCGCCGCCGGTAATCAGAATACGCTTTCTGTCGGTATTTCGCATCTTCGATCTTTCAACTCCGAACAAGTGATCTATCGGTGACAGGACGAGCCAAAAAATGGTGCGCGCGCATGTTGCACAATAGCACAACGCTCTGCGCCAAGCCCAAATACAGCCAAGTGTTACTGTGGTCCAGCATCGGTTCACCTAACATCAACGACATCAAACCGATCATGCCCAAGAGGGCCGGCTTGAGGAGCTGCTGCGCTTCCGGCGTGGCGCGACGCACCTGCAACAGCAGCTGGGTTAACATCGTGAGCAGCATTCCCACAAAAACCAGCGCCCCCAATAATCCGATCTCGGTCGCCGCCTGCATATAGGCGTTATGCACCGGCCGGTGCCAATAATTGCCGGAAAAACCGGCGAACCCGCGCAACCCCTCACCGAGCCAGGGATCCCGGGCCAGCTTCTCAAATCCGAATTTCATCAGCGTAAAACGCTGGCCAAAACCCTTGAACGCGCCGCTGTCACTCAGATAGACGCGGTACACCCAGTCAAACACACCGGTGTAATAAAGCACCAGGGCGACGACCAGCATGGCAAGAATTATATGTAACGCGCGCTGCGGCCATATCACGAACGGCGAAAGCGCCAATACCACGAACGTGGCGGCGAATGCCGTGTAGTTCCAGCTCAAAACGATTCCGCCGAGCAGGATCGCGCAACCCAGGAGATATTTAAGACGTTCGCGGCCGCCGGCCGCCAGCACGCGGAACATCAGAAACGGCAAGGCCAACACCAGAAACCCGGAAAGGTGCTGCACCGTCGCATTGAGCCCCGAGGCGCGCAGCATCACGCCGAGAAAGGTGGCCTTGAGATAGGTTTCGCTGTTGCCAAATTCGTCGATCAGACTGAATTTGATACCGGCGAAGTGGTACAACATCGATTGAGTTATACCGATAAGGGCACTGACAACCGCCACACCTATAAAGACACGCACTGCTAACCGAACGGACTGTTCGCTTCTGATGATGTTCACGATTACAAATGTCAGCAGTACAACCTTTAGCAATCCAAGAAACCCGATAACGAAACGCACCGGTCCTTGGTGTACAAACAACGGAATATCGATAATAAAAAGCAGCGCCGCAAAATACAGTATTCCCGGCACCACCACCGGCGTCTTGGGCCGCAGAAACTGTTCCGACAGCCATATCCCGAATGCCATGAAGGTGAAGACATCCAGCGGATCGATGAAGCCGAGCTTAAAGCCGCTGATTTGCGCTGAGCCGATTAAAACAAAAATGAACAGCACGGTGTAATAGCCAGCCCGCCGGTTGGCCCAGAGCGCAGCGCGCGTCGCCAGCGCTGCGATCAGCACTACCGCCGTCAACCGAAATGGAAAATCCGCCAGCCATATCTTGTCCCACCATCTCCGTGGAACGACGGGGCTGAGATACGGATCCAAGCATACCAACGCCGTCACCGCCGCCAGTATCAGCGGCATCGCCAGGCGGCGCCACGCGCTACGCGGAAGTTCGTCGCTCTGAATATCGGCGGCCGGCATATCGCGTCCTAATCGTTTTAACGCGGCTCTAACACGAACAAATGCACCGAATACGGCTCGGCACTCACCGAAATAGTATCGGCCCCGCTCCACGTCAGACGTGCCGCGGTCGCGGCGAGAGACGATTGCGCCGCTACCCCATCGAGCGCCTGCCGGTATTCGGAAAAAATGTTCTGCTGCGCCTTACGCATGGCCGCTAACTCTCCGCCCGAGGCCTGTTGCAGTGTCTGTTCGATGCGCAGGGTTTTGGTGAGCTCCTGTTGGAAGCTGGTGCGCAAAAATTTGGGAATCCCTTGCTTGCCCAGACTGTCCAGCTCCCGGTCCAGCGCCTTCTGGAAACGCGCGGTCAACTGCGACTGGGTGGCGGCCCGTTGCGGCTGACCGTTGGCATGAGTGGAATCGATGCGATAGTACGTAACGTTCGCGTATTTCTTGGCGGCGCCGGGAACTGACAGCTGCAGATCGATCCCCGGCATCCAGGTTTCGCGCTTGGCAACCCGCTCGCGGTGACGCTGCTTAAAGGATTGCATTACCGCCTCAGCCTTCTGGTTAAACGCATCGCGCGGGAGATCGCGTTGCGCGCGAAAAAATCCGAGCAGCGTGTTTTTATCGGCGCGTTTGATCGGCTCCAACAATTCTGGGTGCTCCAGCGGGACCGGCTCGACGGCCGAACGCATGCTCATAAGCTCCGTCGGCGGAAAACTGGTCACGAGCACATAGAGTTTGCGCCCGTCGTCGAACGCCAGCGCCCGCACCCACTCGTCCGTGCTGGCGACCGTGCGTACGCGCCCCGACACCATAGACAGCATCCCAAAGACATTGAAGCTCGCGCGGGGGACAGCCAGCGGGGTAAAAGTTCCGCCGCTGTAACCCTCGCTTCCGGGGTCCACCATCATCTGAAAAACTTGGCGGTTGAGTCCGGCGCGTTGCATGGCGATAAGACTGGAAGCCACGAAGGCCGCGCCCACGTGTCCGCCTTGCAAATCTCCTTCCGGGTACGGCGGCACCGCGGCGATGTTCCATTCGCTGTCGATCAGGGCGGTGGTGCGTGGATAACCGGACTGCTGCAGCCAGGCGCGCATCCGTTCCGCAATAAACTCATAGTGCCGGGTGGGATCGCGGTAAAAGCCGTGCCACGAAAGAAAGTCGACCGGCAAGGCAGTGCGTTTGGCATAGGCTAAAAATTGCGGAATGAAAAATTCCTTGCGCGTGCGGTCTTTGCCGGTGCCGGTCGCGGTCCAGTCCGAGATCGCCGGGCCGCCGACCTTGGCCGCGGTGTCGGCGCGGCGCGCGCCTTGCGCCGAGTATTTGTAAAGCTCGAAGTAATTATCGAGACTGCCGTTAAACGAGTGATCCGGCTCGTTCCAGATTTCATAGTAGGCATTGAGGCCGAGTCGTCCATTGAAATGGCGCACGACCGCCTCCACCGCCTTGCCCCAGGCGGCGTAGTCGGCGGGCGGCGACAGCGCCCAGGTGGGTCCGTTCGCGAGTCGTTTTTCCGAGCGGTCGGACGCCAGCCAACGCGGCATGGCGTCGAGCGTGATCATGACTTCGCCGCCGCGGGCGCGAAAGTCGCGCAGGAAGTCGTTCAGACGGAAAGACTCGAGACGCCGCTCCAGGTCTTTCTGATCGCGGGAGGCGGCCAGTATCTCCCACGCCAAGGCGATGCGCGCCACGCCCAGGTGTTCAAGTTGCAGAATTCGCGGCGCCGCCCAATCGAAGGTCATGGGGATGTACCACATGCCGCCACCATACCCGAAAATCGGCGGCACGCCGGTGTGCGCGGCGGCGTCGGACGCCAGCGTCAACCGCACCATGGGTTTATCGGCGGCGGCAGGCGCCGCGACACTCGCCAGCAATGAGACGGCCAAAATCAATCTCGCGATTTTATTCATGTCTTGCGATCCTCCGTTACATTAAACGTTGCCGGCCGCCAAGGCGTCAGCATATTCCATATAATTGCACTCCCGAGTGCCCACGCCCGCACCCAAAGAAAAGGCAAGGCCCACCCCGCCAGTGCCGCACCACCGGCACGCCAGGCCGCGCTCAGAAAAGAACGCGCCGACCACAAGCTCGCTCCCAACAAGACCGCCACAGCCCAATAGCCATCGCCACGAAACACGGCCGCCAGCAAGACCACCGGCAACAGCGCCGCCAAGACGATCTGAATCTTGAGCGACTGCGGCGTCCAACTGTCCGACAACGCCTGGCGCGGGTAAAGCCGGTAGACGCGCATGCGCCACACACCGCGCCAGAATTTGGTCCAGAAATAACTGCGCCAGGTGTTCTGGTGTAGATGCGCAACCGGCTGCGCGGCATGGAAGACGATCTTAGCG
>JAUSDQ010000264.1 GCA_030650525.1 Sulfuricaulis sp. | reverse complement strand
TGGAGATCACCGCTCATCTATGGCGATGCTTCGAACCGATCCCGGTGAAAGAACTGCGGAATCCGCGACAGAATCTTTTTGGCGATGAAAAGCGGCGTGACGTTGAGCGAATGTTGACGGCACGCGCGATAAGCCTCGATGTTGCCTTCCAGAATATGCCACAGACCGCGCGATGCGCCGCCGCTGCGCATCCGGACGAGAACCTTGGGAAGGTAGGCGGATTTGATCTTGTGCACCACGAGGAAACGCATGGTCAGCTCGAAATCCGACTGGCGGCGGTAGGCAAGATCGTAACCGCCGTATTTTTCATAGACCCATCGCTTGGCATAAAACGTCGGGTGCGCCGGCATCCAGCCCTTTTCAAATAAACCGTCCCGATAGGGCTGCGATTTCCAATAACGCACTGTCTTGTGAACATTCACCCTGTCAACGTAAACAAGATCGCCGTAACAGGCATCCACTTTCTGCGTTTCCATGGCATGGACGATTTCCTCCAGGACACGAGAATCCGCATAGATGTCGTCGGCGTTGAGGAAGCCGATGATATCGCCGGTGGCGAGTTGTAGACCCTTGTTCATCGCATCGTACATTCCGCGGTCCGGCTCCGATTTGACGACCGCAATTTTGTCCGTGTATTTCCGGACGACATCCATCGTACTGTCCGTCGAACCACCGTCAATAATGATGTGTTCGACGCGCGGACAGGTCTGCGAGGCAACGGAAAGTATCGTGTCCTCGATGGTTGCGGCATTATTATAAACAACGGTAATGACCGATATTTTCGGCGGCATGGAAGCGTTCCGTGAATCAGCCATGGGTGCCATCACGGACGATCATCCAGTCGCCCAGCACCAGCACATCCATCCGGGTACGCAGAAAACAATCGAGCGCCTCTTCCGGGCGGCACACCACCGGCTCGTTCTCGTTGAATGAAGTATTCAGCACCATCGGCACGCCGGTCTGCCTGGCGAACGACTCGATCAGGCGGTAATACCTCGGATTGGTGTCGCGATGCACCGTCTGCAACCGGCCGGAGCCGTCCACGTGCGTCACCGCCGGCACCTGCGAGCGTTTTTCCGCGCGGATCTGGAACACTTCCATCATGAACGGCACATCGTCATCCGTCTCGAACCACTCCGGCACCGCTTCCCGCAGGATCGAAGGCGCAAAAGGACGAAACGACTCGCGCCGCTTGATCTTGAGATTAAGAATATCCTTCATGTCGGCGCGGCGCGGATCTCCCAGGATGGAGCGATTGCCGAGCGCGCGCGGACCCCACTCCATGCGGCCCTGGAACCAGCCGATCACCTGACCGTCCGCAATCGCCTGCGCGGCTCGTTGACACAATGCGGCCTCGTCTGCGATCTCCTCAGTCACGCAGGTCTGCGCGTCCAGCTCGGCGCGCCTTGCCTGCAACACCCTGCCCAGCTCGGCGTTGCTGAACTGCGGTCCCCAATAAGCATGATCCATGACAAAACCACGGTTATCGGATAACCCCCCTGTCCCGGCAAGGGAAAGTGGCTGTGGTGAGGGGCCTATGGCAGATCTCTTGCGAACCTTGTGCCACGCCACACACGCCGCGCCAATCGCCCCGCCCGCATCCCCCGCCGCCGACTGGATATAAATCCTCTTGAACGGGGTGTTACGGAAAATCTTTCCATTCGCGACCGAATTCATGGCGCAGCCGCCGGCCAGCGCCAATCTATCCAGGCCATGCCGCTGGTACAGCGTATTGAGCAGATGGAAGAACGCCTCCTCATACATCGCCTGCGCCGAGCGGGCGATGTCCTTGTGATGCGGCGTCAATTCATCCCGCTTGTCACGGGCGGGTCCAAACAACTCGCTCAAAGCCTCGGAAAACAAACCGCCGACACGTGGTTCTCCGTTCTCCCACTCGTAATCGATCTTTTCCTTGTGATGGCGAAAATAATCCAGGTTGAGCCGGTAAGAGCCGTCGTCCCGCAACTGTACAATGCGGCGCATCTCGGCCAGATACTTCGGCTCCCCGTAAGGTGCCAGCCCCATCACCTTGTACTCATCGCCATAATGAGGGAACCCCAGATATTGCGTCAGCGCCTGATAGAAAATACCCAGCGAATGGGGAAAATAGACCTTATCCTCCACCCGGATTTCAGATCCACTCCCCAAACCCCAAGCCGCGCTGGCAAAGTCGCCAAAGCCGTCCACCGAAACCACCACCGCGTCATCAAAAGGTGAAACCAGAAACGCCGAGCCAAGATGGGCCAGATGATGCTCCACCTCATGCACCTCTCCGGCAAAACTTTCGCCCTGAAACGTGCGGGCCAATTCCTCCCGCACATTGGCGCGCTCTTTCTTATTCTTGATGCGGTCGATCACCAGCCCCAGATCAGGCCGACTGGAGAGGGTAAAACCGATTTTTCTCCACAGATTAGCCTTGGAATCCTGATTAATCGCCACATGACCCACCTCGCCCAAACCGATTTTCGCCTCGGCCAGGCAATAGCGAATCGCCTCCGACGGAAAACCCGCCCAATGCTTGATGCGGCGGAATCGTTCTTCCTCCGCCGCCGCGACCAGCGTGCCATCCTTGACGAGACAGGCCGAGGAATCGCCGTGGTAGGCGTTGAGGCCGAGAATGTAAGTCACCAAAACCCTGGCATTAGCACTGAAATGTAAATTTCATAACACAAAGCCAGCCCCCTTCGCATCTTCATAGAACATTTTGACCGTATCCAGAGAATAATCGTGTAAGTCACGTCCGACCAAAGCCAATTTTTTTAAAGTATCGTTCGTCACGGTGATTATGTGACAGCCTATGGTATCGGCCTGGAAAATATTAAGAAGCTCACGCGGGCTGGCCCAGATCAGCTCGGCTTTTGGCCTGGCTTTCAGCAGTTCCACCGCGGCCGCCATCAGCGGAACCGGATCGCGCCCGGTGTCAGCGACACGTCCCGCGAATACCGACACGTAACTCGGGATTTCCGAGTCCAAGACGGCCACTACGTCACGTACTTGCTCAAGCGCCATTAGCGCTGTGACATTGACCTTGACACCGCGCTTTGTCAGCTTGCGCACCAGCTCATAACAGGGGTGTCGCCGGGTATTGGTAACCGGGATTTTGACGTAGACGTTGTCGCCCCAACCGGAAATCTCCATGGCCTGCCGCTCCATCTCCGGAAATTCGTCTGAAAATACCTCGAAGGAAATGGGACGGTCTGGAATTGCTTGAAGGATTTCCTTGGCGAACGCCTTGTAATCGGCAATGCCTGCCTTACGCATGAGGGTAGGATTCGTGGTAAACCCTTTGATATAACGCTTGGCATACATTTCCAGCATACCTGCCTTGTCAGCACCGTCAGCAAAGATCTTTACGTTCAGTTTGTCGATCAGCGTCATTTCAATCTCTCCTTTTGCAAAATAATTTTTGCTGCCTCAAGCAGGGATCCAACACAGAAATCATACGACTCTGGCTGCTTTTCGTCGTAGCCATAATCAATAAAGAAAGTCCTGCACCCAGCCCTCCGTCCGGCTTCGACATCGCGCCAGCGATCCCCCACCATAAAACTGGCCGGCAAATCGATCCCGAAATCGCAGGCAGCCGTTAACAACAAACCGGGCTTGGGCTTCCTGCAATCGCACTGATCGACTCCATCGTGGAAACATGTCAGAACCGCATCCAGTGGAAGCTCGGATCGAAGCCGAACGTTTATGCTGTCCACCAGCACCTTGGGCATTGAACCACGCGCCACATCCGGCTGATTAGTCACCACAATCAGCCAGTAACCGGCCTCATTCAATGCCGCCAACGCATCGAGAACACCCGGCAGGATTTCCAGTTCCTCCAGAGAAGCCGGGGGATAGGGTTTGCCTGCACGAATTATCGGGCGATTGATGACCCCGTCACGATCCAGAAAGACAGCAGGTCGCATTACTTGACCGCGGATTCCCACTTGGTCTGGCTCGCCTTCAGTAGCGGGTGCGAAACCAGCAAATGCCAAATCACCGCCTGGAATGCTTCGGAATGCGGCGTAATCGTATCCGGGTTCACGGTGGGAACAATCACGCACACATCCGCAGCCTGCGCGGTATAGCCACCGTCACGGCCGACGATGCCGGTTACTTTTGCGCCCACGACCTTGGCATACTTGATTGCCTCAACCAGATTCGGGCTAATGTTCTTCTCGAGGTTACCGCCGCCGACGGACATAATGAACAAGGCGTCTTTCCCGGAAAGCCTGCTGACCTTGAGCCACTCTACAAAAATGCTCGCCCAGCCGTCGTCGTTGGTGCGGGCGGTCAGCTCAGAGACGTTGTCGGTCGGCGCATAGGACTCAATGCCGACGATCTTGCGAAAGTCATTCACGGCGTGCGAACAATTTCCGGCGCTACCGCCTACACCCAGAAAAAAGATTCGCCCGCCGGCTTGTTTGATTCCGGCCAGGAGAACGACCATTTTCTCGATCGCGGTGATATCTAATTTCTGGATGACTTCCGCCGCTTCCTTTAGATGTTGCTGGACATAGCTCATGTCGTCTCCCTGGTAGAAAAATATATTTCGGCCTCTTTAAGCCCCTCGTGGGAACCGATCTCGTAAAACCTTTTGCGAACTTCGTGCCCGGCCAGCGCCCCGGCGAGCGAGAGTTGATGATATACCTCGGCAAGATCGATAGGTATGTTGGCGGGATATTCGTTGAAGACGGTTGCCGACAGAACGCCGAGGCCGTAATCGATATATTCCATCTCTGGCCGCGGTGAGTGCTTGTTGTATTCGACGATTTGACCGTTACGTAATAGTACGTTGCTTTTGTCCCAACGATCGGCGTTATGCAGTACCGTCATAAGCGCCGGCCGGCCGCTGCTGACAAAGGCCTGCTGCACCTCGCGGTAATTGCACGGCAAGAAGGAGTCGACGTAAAGCACGAAGAAGCGATCGCCGAGCAATGGCAGGGCCCGCTTCAACGCTCCACCCGTCCCCAGTAAGCTCGGTCCATCCGGGGAGTAACGAACGTCCAGCCCGAAGGCGCGCCCATCCGCCACCACCGCCTCAATCTGCTCACCGAGGTGTCCGATGCACAGCACCACCCGCTTAATGCCTTGGCCGCGCAAATAGTCGAGCTGGCGGCATACAAATGGCCGGCCAGCGACTTCAATCAGGGCCTTGGGGATGCGTTCGGAAATGGGACGCAAGCGGGTGGCGAGACCGCCCGCCAGCACGGCAACGGGGAACATCTCAGGCAAGGACAATCTTGGTCCCTTCGAAATCGAAACGGAAGCGCACTTCTTCCAGACCGGCCCTGGCCATGGCATGGCGCAGCTTGTTGCGATCCGCTGCATAAAACATCAGGAAACCGCCGCCGCCGGCGCCCACCAGTTTGCCGCCCACCGCGCCATTCTTCATGCCAAGTTCATACCACTCATCGATTTGCGGGTTGCTCATGCCACCGGAACGGCGCTTCTTATGCTCCCAGTGTTCATGCATCAGCTCACCGAATAACGAGACATTTCCTGCTTCCAGGGCCTTCTGACTGCGATAACCCAACTCCTTGACGAAATGCAAGTTATTCAACATGTCATTGTCGTGCTTCTGGGTGCGCGTTTTTTGATCATCGAGAATGCCGCCGGCACTGCGAGAATATCCGGTGAAGAACAGCAACAAATTATCTTCCAGATCGAAAAGGGAATCCATGCTGACTGCCAGTGGCTTGGCCACCACGGAATCGTCAGCGTTGAAGGTAAAGCAAGTAAGGCCGCCATAGGCCGCGATGTATTGGTCCTGCTTTCCGATCGGTTCGCCAAGCCGGTCGATCTCGATATGGCAGGCCAGCTCCGCCAGCTCGCCCGGGTGCAGCAGGCGCTTGCGATGGGCGTAGAGTGCCTTAAGCAGGGCGGTAGTAAAGCTGCCCGAGGAACCGAGGCCCGTTCCCGCGGGGATATCCGCCAGCGTGGTAATCTCGATTTGCGGCGTCTTGAAATCGAGCATCTGGATCG
>JAUSDQ010000257.1 GCA_030650525.1 Sulfuricaulis sp. | reverse complement strand
CCCAAGAGTTCGCCGGCGGTGGTGAAGCGCACCGTATGCCCGTGGATCAGCGCCTGATGTGCCACATTGCGCGCCAGCATTGATTTGCCCACTCCGTTATTGCCGACCAGCACCACATTGGCGGCCTCCGCGATGAAGTTGAGCTCCATCAACGCCTCGACCGATCCCCGATCGCAGCGCTTGGGCCAGGCCCAGTCGAAATCCGCCAGCGGCTTGAAACGACCAATGTGCGCATCGGTGAGCCGGCGCTCCAGACTGCGCCGGGCGCGTTCCTCCTCCTCCCACTGTACCAACGGCGCCAACCAATCTGCCGTGGCCACCTCCGACCAATGTGCCAGCACCCCATAAAAGCGCAATGCCGCCGCGCGCTCACGCAAGCTCTGAAGGTTCATCATCCTCTCCCGTTGTTGCATTCAATTGATCGTAGGAATCCAGCCGGTGCGGTTGGATCGCTGTATCGCGAGCCGCCACATGCGCCGGCAGACATACCGCCACCGGCGGAGGTTGATGGCGCCCCTCGCGTTGTGCTTCGAGCGCCAGACGTACCGCGTTGGGATGCGGCACCCCACGGGCGAGCGCCGCGACAATCGCCCTCTGCACCTCGGCGGCGCCGTAGCGTTGGACCAGGCGCAACAGCGCCGCGGTGATGGTCCCCAGGTTCTCTCCTCGTTCAGCGGCTTGCCCTAGCAAGTCCTGGCTGGCTGGCGCTGCTTGCGTCAGCCGACTCATCCCGCGTTGCTCACGCGCCTGGGCTTTGCGTTCGACCAGTGCCGCAATATGGGTCGGTTCCTCGATCTGCTGTCCCCGGTCGTAACAGCGCGGGTGCGCGGCCACGATCAGCTGACCGTCGAGCACCCGGACGTGATCCGGATCGGCCACCACGGTGAGAGTCTTTCGTACTTCGGTATGCGGCACCGAGTAGTCGTTCAGATCGAAGCGCACATAAGGCGTCTTGCCCACCGTCACCTCCAAGCGCTCATCCACTGGATAGGGATTGGCCGGCAAGGCGAGCAGACGGGGTTGCTCCTGGGCAAACGCTTGCCTGACGGTAAGGGTCTTGTCTTGTGGACACAGACGGTCGTCCGCCTGCCCCAGACACCAGACATCGGCCTGACGGTTGAGGTCGGCCAGATCGACAAAGGTGCGTGCGGCAAAGAAGCTCTCGCGTGCAAAACGTATCGCTCTTTCGACCCGACCTTTTTCATTTCCTCGAGCCACCGCCACCGGCCGGGGCTCGAAGCGGTAGTGACCGGCGAACTCCAGCAGCGTGGGATGGAAGCGAATGGCATCGCCTTGGCGTTCGAGCACGGCGCTCTTGAGGTTGTCATACAGCGAGACCCTCGCTAATCCGCCCCAGGCCTCGAAGGCGCCAACGTGGCCGCGTAAAAAGTTCTCCATCCGGGCATCCAGATAAAAGCGCAGGAAGATGCGCCGGGACCAGGACAGCACCATGACGAAGGCCATCAGCGGGCGTCGGGCGCGGCCGATCTCAAGGTGACCGAAGTGAGCCCAGTCGATTTGACTTTGTTCGCCGGGCAAGGTGACCAAACGCAGGTAGGCCTCTGCCGCAGGCCGGGGCCGGTGGTGGCTAATGAGATGGCGGAAGTGGTCGGGGCCGCCGGCGTAGCCGCGTTCCTTGATCATGTCGTAGAGACGAGTGGATGTGAGGGTGGGGAATTTCTCCAGGGTCTGGCGGATGAAGGGGAGGTAGGGGTCGATGCCCGAGGGGCGCAGCGGCGTGCCGATGCGTGGCAGGCCGGCCTGACGCAGAACGCGTTCGACGCTGCCATGATGGATGTGCAACTGCCGGGCAATGGTGCCAATGGGCCATTTCTCGACGTGGTGGTAGCGCAGGATCTGGGCTTCGATTTCAGGGGTCAGGGCCATGGGGCGGTTCTCTACGGTCGGTTCGAGGGGGACGACGAACCCGTCGGCGCAGAAATGCCGTGCGAACCAATTGCGCTTGCGGCTGATGACAGAAATGGCAGTGCCAGGGCAGCGACGACTCGGTTTCTACACACGACGTTGGGTTCACCGGCAGTAGAGCAGGCCTCACCGGGAGTGGGGAACCCTGATGCGTCACTTTCGCTTGTCGGGCGCGGTAGCGGCGCTGACGTGCGGCGTGGGCGTGGCGGCCACGGGAACTCGCCTGATAGCGTCGTCCGGCTTCACGCACGCAATGGGCACGCGCTTTGCGCGCACAGTCACCGGCGCAGTAGCGCTGGCCACGGTCGCAGCGGCTGCAGCTGAGCACCGCTATGCGGCAGCGGGCGCAGAGGTAGCGTCGTCCTGGGGGTTCCATCGGCAAGAAAGAGCCGATGGGTGCTCGACAGGGTCGGGCGATTCGTGAAATACTTTCCACGCAACGTCGCCCGCCTGGGCACGGGGCGCGACATCGGTGAAACTTGTCGGTTTGGGCCGGTGTCGCGCCT
>JAUSDQ010000251.1 GCA_030650525.1 Sulfuricaulis sp. | reverse complement strand
GTGTTCATGCTGCTGACGCTCATGGACAGCAAGGAAAAAATCCCGGTCGCCGGCCACGTGATTTGGGTCACGCCGCAAGGCGCCCAGGGCAGCCGTACCGCCGGCATCGGCATCCAATTCAGCGAGAAGGATTCGGGTGTCGCGCGCCACAAGATCGAAGGTATTCTCGCCGGCGCGCTGAATTCCGATCGGCTCACGCACACAATGTAACGTGACGCCGCTCGTTGATTCCCACTGTCATCTTAATTTCGAACCTCTAAACGCCGGCCTGGAAGACGTCCTCCAGCGCGCCCGGGACAATGGGGTCGGACACATGTTGTGCGTGTCGGTCACGCTGGAAACCTTTCCGGAAATACGCGCCATTTCCAGGAGTCATTCAACTGTCTTTGCTTCGGTGGGCATTCATCCGAATGAAACGGACGGGCGCGATCCCGCGGTGGACGAATTGGTCGAACTGGCGAACGACGAGCGGGTGGTGGCCATCGGCGAGACCGGACTCGATTACTTCCGGAGTCAGGGGGATATGTCATGGCAGCAGGAAAGATTTCGCCGTCATATCCGCGCGGCCAGGGAATCCGGCAAACCGCTGATCGTCCACACCCGTGACGCCGCCGCCGATACGTTGCGCATCATGCGCGAGGAGGGTGCGGCCGACATCGGCGGGGTGATGCACTGTTTCACGGAAAGCTGGGAGGTCGCGCATCAGGCGCTCGATCTCAATTTCCATATTTCCTTTTCCGGCATTGTCACTTTCCGCAACGCCGATGCATTGCGCGAAGTGGCGAAGCGTGTGCCGGATGACCGCCTGTTGATAGAGACCGATGCGCCTTATCTGGCGCCGATGCCGCATCGTGGAAAAACAAATGAACCCGCGTTCGTCAGATACGTCGCGGAGTCTCTCGCCAGCACGCGTGTCAGCACATTGGATGAAATTGCGGACGTGACGACGCGAAATTTCTTTTCGCTTTTTCGGCTGGCCACAGCCTGACATGAATGGAGATCATGCATGGCGACAACTCGTGCCAACGCAAGCAAAGGCGTGCTCCAGGGCGTAAGCCTGCTCACTGAGCACGACATCTATTTATTTCGCCAGGGCCGGCATTTCCGGCTTTACGAGAAACTCGGGGCCCACAGGCTGACCGTCAACGGCACCGCGGGTGTTCACTTTGCAGTTTGGGCACCCAATGCGCGCGCGGTCTCGGTGGTGGGTGATTTCAATGAGTGGCGCAACGACGTGCATCCGCTCCGGCAGCGTGAGGACGACTCCGGTATCTGGGAAGGATTTATTCCCGGTGTCACCGTGGGTGCACACTATAAATATCGCCTGCAATCGCACCACAAGAATTATCACGTCGAGAAGGCCGATCCCTTTGCCGTGCGCACCGAGGTGCCGCCGCTCACGGCCTCGATAGTATGGGGGTTGGATTACGCCTGGGGCGACGGTCAGTGGATGCAGCAACGCGCGCAGCCCAACGCCTTGAATGCGCCGGCCGCCACCTATGAAGTGCATCTCGGATCGTGGCGACGAGTGCCGGAGGAGGGCAACCGCTCCCTCAGTTATCGTGAACTCGCCGTACAGTTAACGGATTATGTTCGCGACATGAATTTTACTCATGTCGAGCTAATGCCGATAACGGAACATCCTTTCTACGGCTCCTGGGGTTACCAGACCACGGGTTACTTCGCGCCGACCGCGCGCTACGGCACACCACAGGATTTCATGCACCTGGTCGATCGCCTGCACCAGAATAATGTGGGCGTGATTCTCGACTGGGTGCCGTCACATTTTCCGACGGATGAACACGGACTCGTGTATTTCGACGGAACCTACCTGTTTGAGCATGCCGATCCCAAGCGCGGTTATCATCCGGAATGGAACTCCAGCATCTTCAACTATGGACGTCATGAAGTACGCTCGATTCTGAACTCCAGCGCGCTTTTCTGGCTCGATAAGTATCATGCTGACGGCCTGCGGGTGGATGCCGTGGCATCGATGCTGTATCTCGATTACGCGCGCAAGCCCGGCGAATGGATAGCGAATGAGTACGGCGGCAAGGAAGACATCCAGGCGGTCCAGTTCCTGCGCGACCTGAACGAGGCTGTTTATCGTGATTACCCGGACACCCAGACGATTGCCGAAGAGTCTACCGCGTGGCCCATGGTGTCACGACCGACCTACCTCGGCGGGCTGGGGTTCGGCATGAAATGGAACATGGGCTGGATGCATGACACGCTCAACTATATGTCACTCGACCCGGTCTACCGCAAGTATCACCACGATCAGCTGACCTTCAGCATCTGGTATGCCTTTCACGAAAATTTCGTGCTGCCGTTTTCACATGATGAAATAGTGCACGGCAAGGGCTCCCTGATCGGCAAGATGCCGGGTGATCACTGGCAGAAACTGGCCAATCTGCGTCTGCTGTTCGGCTACATGTACGGCCACCCCGGAAAAAAATTGCTTTTCATGGGTGGCGAGTTCGGCCAGTGGCGTGAATGGAACCATGACCGGAGCCTCGACTGGCATCTGCTCGCGCACGCGCCGCATCAGGGTATACAGCACTGGGTGCGCGACCTTAACCGTTTTTACCGCAGCGAGCCGGCGCTGTTTACACGCGACTTCGATATGAGCGGTTTCGAATGGGCGGACCTGCATGACTGGGAGCACAGTATTATCAGTTTCTTTCGCAACGGCGAGAACCCGGACGATGTCGTTCTGGTCGTGTGCAACTTCACGCCCGTGACGCATGCCAATTACCGGATCGGTGTACCGCGTGACGGTTTCTGGAGCGAGGCGCTTAATAGCGATGCGCTTACCTATGGCGGTAGCGGTCAGGGCAATCTGGGCGGCGTGGAGGCAGCGCCGGTTCCGGCACACGGCCGGTGTTATTCCCTTTTGTTGACCTTGCCCCCGCTGGGTGTGATTTATTTCAAAGCGCCGCGTGCGCCGGTATGACAGTGCGGGGAATTAATTATGGCCAAAACCAGGAATCAAGCGATTGTATACTTCGTATAATGTATATTATGTAAAATAATAGAGACAAGCGTTCGCCAGTGAACCTATTACGCTTCGGCATGGCGCCCGGTTGTTTCCCTGCCCGATTGACGCAGATCAAAAGTCAGACTTCCACTTCACCTAACATTCTACACAGACTACAAAAGATGTTGAGTCAATTACACGGCGCTGAGGATCGACTTAATGAAAACCATAACGATATTAATTATCCTGGCTCTCATTGCTACTGCTGTCTCAATGGCGATGGGGATCGGTTCCATGGCCAAGGGTGGCGCGTATGATGATAAGCACAGTGGCCAATTCATGAACGCCCGTATCATTTTTCAAGCCATTGCAGCCATCTTGCTCATGCTGGTGTTGTTTATGGGATAACCTGGACCGGTGCTGGTCCCGCTGTATCCAAGCGAGTCGCTGGTTCTGATAAGCAAGTTCCGAGCCGCCCGTTAAAAAGAATTCCACGAACGGCGAGGATTAATCAGGGGTTCTTGTAGATGGCTGCGATCTGACACTTATTTCGTTTTTTGGCGGGCGGCGTGCATGGCGCGCTCGCGCGCGGCGATCTGCGCCGGACGCGGGACATGCAGGAGATCGGCGACCTTATGCACCAGGGTGCGCTCAAAGCGGTCGATCTCATGGTCGGCGGCGGCCACCTGCCACAGGTTTTCGACCAGCTGCTGCTTCTGCGCCGGGGTGTAGTTCTTGTTGATGAGCGCGGTGAACTGGTAATAATCGGTGGCCTGCTCCGCCTCGGCCTCCGCCAGGCGCGCGAGCGCCGCCGTCTCCTCGGCCGTCAGTTCAAAATGCGCCTGAATCGCGGCCGTCATGGCATGGCGCTCAACATCCTTGAGCTCGCCGTCCATGCGCATGACTTCGAACAGTAACGCGGCCGTGGCCACCTGCAAGGCGTGGTCCGGGTTTTCGTCCTGTTGGTGTCCGGCCGGGAGGATGTGCCGGTCGAAAAATTTTTTTACGTTTTGCAGCATATCAGCAGGGATATTACCGCATCGGGGCGTCCTGGTCCGGGGTTCTGCCGAATTCATCTCCCCCCGGGAGAGGAGGTTTCGTATCGTTTCTCCTTACGTACCGCGCACCTTGCGCCGCGCCACCCCGATCAACCCCAGCAACCCCGAGCCGAACAGCCACACGGCGGCGGGAACCGGAACACCGGTAAGATAGCTCTGGCCACTCTGCGCGAAATACGAGCCGCCCGGTGTCACCACGTCAATGTAGAAGCCTGCCGTATTCGCCGCGTCAGCAATGGCACTCGAACTCGGAAAGTACCCAACCGGCACCGTGTAGCAAAGGAATCCGCTGCATGCGTTGATGTATTTCTGTCCGCCCAGAGCGTTGGCATTCGCCATGAGATCTCCATATAACTGGATCTGCTGTCCTGGACGAAAGCCAATCGTATCGCTGGCAGTCCCCGGTGCGTTGAGGCCCAGTATCTGGCCGTTGTATCGCCATCTGTCGTCAATGAAAAATCGCGAAGCAATGGAGGCTGAAGCGCCGTCAGTTGGAAAGACAGATGTTGAACCGTGGAGGTCGATGGTGAACTTGAGCACGACGTAGCCGTTGGCGCCGGGTGTGCCTCCGACCGTGATCAGGTCGTACCACGCCGAGGTCGCCGAGGCTGCGGCATCGGCGCGGTACAGATTATCAGCACTCGCTCCGGTGTTCGCGGTCGTCAAATAAATATAGGCTTTTGGTGTGGAATCCGCTTGCGATGAGGCGGAAACCCCCAGGGATCCCATGCTGGCTTTGGCGGTAGCGGAGGCCGTGGCATTTTGAGTGAAGCTGTAGAGGTTCGGGCCATTGTTGGTCTGCACCGGAACATCCACGTGCCCAGTCGATGTGACCTGATTCGACCCGCAGTTGCCCGATAACAGCTGAACATTATTGTTCAGGAGTCCCGGGTTGCCGCTCTCGGCGAGCGTGCGCCCGCTGAGATAACAATTCGTCCCATATCCGGAAACAGCAAGCGCCCGTGCGCCCTCGGCAGCGCCCAAAAAGATCGCCGCGAACATCGCGACGACAACGCGAATTTCCGGACGGGTCCGACGAGTTGCTTTGAACCCGCGGGAAAGAATTACTGGCCTGCCTTGAATAATTGTTGTCATTTGAAAAACCCCTTCGTTCTAATTATTAAAATCTCACATCAAACCGGCTTACATGCCGCGCCCTTAACCAGGGAATACACGCGTATTCTCTTGAGTCGGACTGCGATCACCACACCCGTCCCTAATGTGGCCCGGTGCCATCACATCGCCCCGCGCGCCGCACTCCTCGAAGCCCTCCCAGACATTCGATTACCCTACCACTCACCACATAGGCTACGACCCTCCCTGTGAAAAAACAAGCGCAGCCTTGCATTTCAGACACCCCCCGCCCGCATCTGCCGCCACTCCATATACCCGTATATTTTAGGACTCGCCGTCCCAAACACCCCAACGCCCTCTTCTCCGCGAATAACCGCCGCCGTTACCGCTGCGGATGCCGGCGAAAAAACTCCCAGATCACATCGGTGGCGCTAATCTGATCGGATTGGAAGATTTTCCGACAGTGGTAGGGCGGGTTAGACATGTCGTTTGTGCCGTAACCCGCCAAGCGTGTCATCAGGCACACCGTAAAGAGGTGTGTTGCTCCGCAACGATTGGCGGGTTACGCAAACATCGCTAACCCGCCCTACATTGGTCCCTTTATTTAGCTGTTATTCTGCCCGCCGTACAATGGTCGCGAGCCGGGCGAACTCGCGCTTCATCGCGTTGACCCGCGCGAGATAGCCGCGCACGTCGTGGTCGCCGCAGCGTTGGCCGGCGCTCAGCCGAAAGCCGCGCTTGGTGTAGGCATCGCCCGCTCCGGCGCCGCACAAGTGGATCACGGCGGCCAGGTCTTGCTGCTGCGGGAGCGTGGCGCTGGCGATTCGGTTCCGCGCCAGCGTGCTCGCGACACGGCGATCCAGGAAGGCGGATGTTAGCTCGGCAGCGTGGGTCGGCACGACGCGTGTGTAGAGGCTATTGAACCAGCACGACCCCAGCTCGTTCCACGGCCCATCCTCGACCACGACGTGGTCATGAATGCAGTAGCGCCGCGCCTCGACAAACGTCGCATCGATGATCTGGTACATGCCGACCGCGCTCGACGCCGGCCGGTACAGCTCGAAGGGATCCCAGGTCGGGTGCCACCGCCAGTACGTCCGGACCACCGGGTTACCCGCGCCCTCGACTTGGGCGAGCGCCGCCAGAAGCTCGGGGGTGATGACGGCGGTCGAGTGCGCGTGGAAGATCGGCTGGTACTGCCGCCACGTCGCGGACGGTGTTTTGGCGAGCGAACCGCTCACGGGAAAAAACAGCTCAGCCGGCTTGCGGACAACTTGGTACGTCCAGTTGGTCGCGGACCAGAGCGCCAGAATGACGACGGCGACAATAATGAGCTGGACCACCCGCGGCGCGGCCAGCAGCGCCCGAAGCGCACGCCGGCGCAGCCGCGCGCCCGGCCAAAAGATCGCGACGCGGGAGCGACGCCGGCGCTTCTTGCGTTTCTTCCGCGAGCTGGTCCGGGCGGTGCGTGAACGTGACATGCAGGCGACGATAAGCGCTAAGGCAACGCTAATGCAACGGCGGCATTAGCAGGTTGCTGAAAAACTCCCTCTAGCTGCTCATCCCCTACCCCTTCAGCCCCGGATAATCGATATATCCCTTGGGTCCCGGCACATAGAACGTTGCCATGTCCGGGGCGTTCAACGCCGCGCCGGTTTTCCCCCGGGCCACCAGGTCCGGGTTGGCGAGGATCGGCCGTCCGACGGCAATCAGATCGCACTTGCCCGCGGCCAGGTCGCTCGCGGCGCGCGCGGCATCGTAGCCGCCGGAGAGCATCAGCGTGCGCGTGAACGTCTTGCGGAACATCGCCTTGATGGAATCGGGCACCGGCGGCGCACCCATCGGCGAGTGATCCACGAGGTGGATATAGACCAGCCCGCGGGCGTTGAGCTGTTGTGCCAAATAGGTGTAATCCGCTGCCATCGCCGCGTACAGCGGCATGTCGTTGAACACGCCAAACGGCGAGAGCCGTATGCCGACCCGGTCCTGGCCGATCGCGCCGATCACCGCCTCGGTCACCTCGAGCACAAAGCGCGCGCGGTTCTCGATCGAACCGCCATAACGATCCGTGCGCTGATTCGAGTTTGGGCGGATGAACTGCTCCAGCAGATATCCGTTCGCGCTGTGCAGCTCGACGCCGTCAAAACCCGCGGTCATGGCGTTTTTCGCGGCCTGGGCATATTCGGCGATGGCGGCCTGGATATCCGCCTCGGTCATCGCCTGCGGCACGGGATGTGGCTTCAGGCCCTCGGCATCGGTGTACATCTCGCCGGCGGCCGCCACCGCCGACGGCGCCAGCAGCCGCGCCCCCGCGGGCAGATTGAGCGGATGACCAATGCGCCCGCAGTGCATAAGCTGGATGAACATCTTCGCCCCCTTGGCGTGCACCGCTTCGGTAATGGGCTTCCACCCCGCCACTTGCGCCGCGGAGAATATCCCCGGAATCCGCGGGTAGCCCAGCCCATTCGGGGACGGCGACGTGCCTTCGGTGATGATGAGGCCGACAGAAGCCCGCTGGGCGTAGTACTGTGCCATGAGCGCGTTGGGAATGTTGTCGGTGGCGCGGTTGCGCGTCAGCGGACACATGACCAGGCGATTCGGTAATTTCAGCGGTCCCAAAACAGTTTCGGAAAACAGAAGTGACATGTCTAATCCTCAATGGAAGTGCGGGCGACTCAGGGGGAGCAATATACTTCACTTTTCCAGGATTTATTACCGGCAACATATTAAATTACTCCGACCCTTAATTCTTCATCGCCAACACCCCATCCCCATTCAACTCCACGATAAACCCGGCGTGGTGCAAACGTTTCGACACTTCGTTGGGCACATTGCGTCCGCTGGTGAGCTTGTTCGGTGTGCCGGTGTAATGAAACAGCTTGCCTTGGCGCTTGAGCACCCTAGCCAGCTGGTTATAAAAGACTTGCGAGTAAAGTTCGCCGGCGATACCGAAACGCGGCGGATCGTGCAAAATGGCATCGACCGACGCGTCGGGCAGCAAGGTAATCTGCTCGGCGATGTCGCCCACGGTTAAGGTCAAGTCACTGCCAGGTTGCTGGCTATTTTCGGGCGACCAGGGATTGAGGCTCCGCAGCCACAGCACGTCGGGATTCTTTTCGTAAGAAAGCACCTGCTTGGCCTGACCCTGCAAACACCACGCCGCAAAATAGCCAAGACCGCCGCAGGTATCCAAGATCACCTTGCCGCGCGGTTGAATCAAGCCGACTTTGCGTTCGGCATCCGCATAGGGCGAGACTTGCGCCGTGGGTAACATCTTGATGCCATCGATTTCGAACGTCGGCGGCCCCCACTCCGTCGGTATCAACTTGATCAGCGACGTCGTGAAACGCGCCACCGGCTGAAAGCGCTCGTCATCCCAGTAATAAATGGTCCGGTCCTTACAGGTTTCCAGATAAGGGAAGCGTTGGCCCTGGTAGATCCATCCCGCCTCGCCCACATCGACCCGCGTCGTCGAACGATCCAGATCCAGCGAACACTCAACAGTGCGCACACCGGCGTGAACCGCTGCGCGCACTGTGTCGTGGACTTTTAGAGTTAACAGCGGGCCCATGATTTACTCGTCATCAAGCACTCCGTCCCCTGTTTAGTACGGATCCGGCACAAACCGCGCCGACGCCGGGAACGGCTCGGGCACCGATGTCAGGCACTTCGGTTGTTTCGGCAGTACACCCATGGCGATCAGGTTGGCCTTGCTATCGTAATATATCGAGATCGTCTCATAGGGCCGGTCGCTTTCGCGAAAGATAAGAGTTTTCAGGATATTGTTCATGATGCTCGCCTTGGTTGTGGTTGACTAAGGCTATAAACGCAGCGCCTCGGAAAAAGGGTTAAAGCCACTCCACACAGCGGTAAAAAGGCGGAAAAATGGGTTTACATCTTCATCGCTTACTACGCGCACTTAACGGTAATCTGTAATTTAGAAGCCGGCACGTATGCAGGATCGCTGTCATCGCCGCCATCCCGCTGGCCATCGACAATGCAAAATACATCCCGCCGAATAACCTGATAGAACGCACCGTTCGCGACATCACGAGTTTCCAGTCCATTCTGCCCCCCGAACAAAACCACACTGAAATCGAAATTAGATAGTACGTTGTTTCCTGAGAACGTTCAGCCAATCGGCAGAAACACCAGGTATTTCGTAGTATTCCATTCAATTTTTCCTTTGCGCTCACCGCCACGGATGAGTACAAAATCGAGCCTGGCGTGCTTAAATGAGGGTAATTAAAAGACAAGGCTAACCCTGCTTTTCAATTACACTAGCCCCTTGAATCGGACCGTTTGATATCTCCGGTTCTTTTTTTATCCTAAATGGAGCGCAGGTCCGGTTTCGTTAGACGTAGGACCACCAGGAGCGAAAAATCAGCAAGCCATGGGCAAACTCGTAATAAAATTCCGGGGCCAACCGGTCAGCGACGTGAATCTGAAACTGGGTGAGACGACGATCGGTCGCCATGCCACCTGCGACATCGTGCTGAACAACGACAAGAGTGTCAGCGGCACTCACGCCGTGATCAAAACGGTTGGGAAAAAATCCACCCTTCAGGATCTCGGGAGCACGAACGGAACGTTCCTCGAGACCAGGCGTGTCACGCAGCATGAGCTGCAGCACGGCGAGACGATCTTCATCGGTGAGCACGAATTGGTCTATCGCGATGATCTAGCTCTGGGTGCGTCGGGTTTTGGAAAAGGTTCGGGTGCGAGCGCCGTGTCCGCCGACTCGCTGGAGAATACCCAGGTTATCTCGATGCATGCACAGTTGGTAGCGGTGGAAGGAAAAGACAAAGGCAAACGCGTGCCACTCATGAAAGAGGAAACCCTGCTCGACAACTCCGGCAAGAACCCGGCCCGAATTTATCGCGGCCCCGATGGCTACGTGCTGCACGCGCAGATCGGGCCCGGCGAGCCGAGGATCAACAACAAACCGATACCGCATGGCGGTCAGATCTTGGAGAACGACGACATCATCGACATCGCGGGGACGAAGTTTCAGTTCGTCAAATAGTTACCCGTAAATTAAAAGCCGCCAGCCCCTGCACCAGTGGGGATTCGAGATTGGATATCTTCCGCCGTCATATGAATCAAAGCCACATGATAGCGGGGCGTCGTTGTCCAGCGTTCCCAGATTGTCATAGGCCTGTAGGGCCATTGGCGCAAACTTTAACGCCTCCACGGTATCCCTGCGCTCGTTGGCGGACATGACCCGGTTGAACAACCGATCCGCGCAATTATTCAATCGGATAATCCAGCTCACGTTGCTGTCGTATAGCCACGATACGAACCTGATCCTGCAAAGGCAGGAATCGGTATAAGGCTATGTACCCCGTCTTGCCGTAAGAAATTACCAGCTCACGCAGTTCGCCGGCTACGGTTCGGCCAATCAGCGGATGGTTTGACAGGGTATCAACGGCCTCACGAATGCTGCGCGCGGCGTCCAGCGCCGCCTGCGGGTCGTGTTCAGCAAGGAAATCAAATACACGCTCAAAATTCGCGAGCGCGTTCTCCGAATAGACTATTTGCGCCACGGTTTGGGCCGGGCGGCCTTTCGGTTCTTGGCCAGACGTTCCAGCCAAGGGTGGACGTCCTCGGCCCGGTACACGGCCGCGCCCTCTTCGACCGCGGCGTCGGAGACGAGCGCCTCGCGCACGAACTCACGCATCCGTTCTTCACGCGCCACTTCGCGCTCCAACGCTTCGATCATGAGGCTATGCGCGGAACGCCCGGTTTCCTTGGCCAGACGAGCAATGCGTGTCTTGAGCTTTTCCGGCAGTTTGAGCGTGGTCGTGACGGTCATGACGGGGCACCAAAATGTGCAGGTAACACCATAGTAGCACCGCGAAACTATTAAGCCAACCAATCCTTCAGGTTACCAATCCCAGCGAAATACGTGGCCCTTCTGCGCCGTGGTTACCTGCACCACCGGACCGGGCGGAAGCCAGCCGTAGACTTGCGGAAAATCGGATCAGATCAGAATGGCACTTACTTAAGTAAATTCATACCCTAATGTAGGGCGGGTTAGGCACGCCTTTTGTGCCGTAACCCGCCGGATGCGCCATGGGGTAATGCGTAAAGAAGGAAATGAAGGTTATGGGTTGCTGCGCAACGATTGGCGGGTTACACAAACTACGCTAACCCGCCCTACAAATTGGTTTAAGTAGGTGCCATTCTGCTCTGACTCCACTTTTCTTAGTGGCGGGTCTTTTTTAAGAAACTGCGACCTTGTCAGGCAACACGCTTACCGACCCAGTTCTCCACGATTTTGCCATCGCGGTATACAACGACATAACCTGTGGAACGCAGCGCCTGTTCGCGGGCGCGCTTTGCTGCGCGGCGCAGTGCGGTTTCGGAGTTCACCAAATCCGGGTCGCGCTCGGGTGCATGACTTTTCTTGCTCTCATTGCTCACGACTTGTACCCCTCATCTAAACGAACCGGTTCATCACCTGAATTATCGTACAGAACCGAATGGCACTTACTTAACCCCCAACCCCTTGATGTGATGTAAAAAGGCCTGGCCTGAGCAGTGATAAAGTGGGGTTGCGAAACCAACCACCCATCACCGCCAGGAGCCAGCCC
>JAUSDQ010000248.1 GCA_030650525.1 Sulfuricaulis sp. | reverse complement strand
GACACCCGAATCCTTCTCGCTGAATTGGATGCCGATGCCGGCGGTACGGCTGCCCTGGGCGCCTTGCGGCGTGACCCAAATCACGTGGCCGGCGACCGGGATTTTTTCCTTGCTGTCCATGAGCGTCAGCAGCATGAACACTTCTTCGCCCAGCTTGTAAGGACGGTTGCTGGGCACGAATATCCCGCCCCCCTTCACGAAAGGCATATAGGCCGCATACAGGGCATTTTTGTCCTTGATAGTGAGCGACAGCACGCCTGGCCGGGCCGGCAAGACGGTGGGTCTGACGGCTGGCTTAATGGCGCCTACGGGCATGGGAGGAGCGGTTTTATCGTTCATAGGGATTGTTACTATTTTCATTGTAGACGGCGCAAGCGAGTCCAGCGTATCAATATATCTTCCAGTATCAACAACTCGTCGAGGGTGCTGCCAAGCTGCCGATAATATTCATGTATAATATCAATAAAACCATATAACTCACTAATCTTGTATTTGTTTTTTTGTTCGCTTAGGTGTGTGACCGCCGCTTGCTGCCCGGCCAAGTGCCCTTTAATTAAATCCGCCACAAATCCGTATAACCAACCCAAACAAAGCCTCGTTCCCAGACCTTTCCAGCGGGCGGCGCAGGCCACCGGCTCGTCACGGCCGCGGCCCAGCGCATCCAGATCCTGATACAACTTGATGTGTTTTTCAGCAATTCCTTCCTGCCCCAGGGATTCCGCTAAAAGCGGCGCCCCGCCGGCGATTTCCAGCAGGTTTTCAGGCTGGTCTGGCACTGCGGCGCGTGTTTGCAGCCATGCCAGCCCCACTGCGCGTGCGGGCGACCTGAAAAGCAGATGGCTGCAGCGACTACGGACCGTGGCCGGCAAACGCGCCGGATGGTTCGTGACCAAAAGCAGAATACTGCCAAGCGGGGGTTCCTCCAGCAGCTTTAGCAGGCTGTTCGCGGCGTTCAGATTCATGGCTTCGGCCGGTGAAATAAGCACGACCTTGTGCCTCGCGGTATGGGGCCGCAAGGACAAGAAATCGCTCAGCGCCCGTATCTGGTCGATGGCGATGATTTTGGCATCCTCGATCAATCCAATGCCGGAGAAGTCAGGATGGTTGCCGACGATAAACAGCATGCATCCATGACAGGTTCCACAGGCGACCCCGCTCTGGGGTTGGTCGCATAACAGGGCCTGGGCCAACTGCACGGCGAAGGCATGTTTACCGAGACCCGGACGCCCGCGCAGCAGCAAGGCATGCGGCAGACGATCGAGCTGGCGCTCCAGCGCTGACCACAAAGCTGCATGCCATGGATAGCGCTCCGTGGAATAGATCGTGGAGAAATTATTACCGGTCACGCACTACCTCCTCCAGCACCATGGCAATTTGCCGCTGCACTTTCTCCAGACCCTGACTGGCGTCAATTACGCGCACGCGTCCGGGCTCACTGGCGGCGCGCGCGAGATAAGTGGCGCGCACCCGCATGAAAAATTCATTGTTTTCCCGCTCGAATCGGTCCGGCTCGCTGCGCTGCCCGGCGCGCTGGCGTCCGGCGGCCACCGGCACATCTAATAGCAGGGTAAGGTCGGGACGCAGATCGCCTTGGACCCAGTCTTCAATAACGGCAATCCGATCCGGCGGAATGCCGCGCCCGCCGCCCTGATAGGCATAGGTGGCATCGGTAAAACGATCGCATAAAACCACTTTGTCCGCGGCCAGCGCCGGGGCGATTATTTTGACAATATGTTCGGCACGCGCGGCAAACATCAAGAGCATTTCGCTTTCCGGCGACATTTGCAGGTCGCGGCGGTGTAATAAAATTTCACGTACACGCTCACCCAGTTCCGTCCCCCCGGGCTCGCGGGTGACCTGCACTTCGCGCCCGGCGCGCTGCAACCATTGCTGCACAAAGGCAAGATTGGTGCTTTTACCGGCACCTTCGCCGCCCTCCAGCGTGATGAACAGACCTTTTGACATGATGGGCTACCGGGTTGTCATCATATTGATGGTTTCTTTGAGCGACTGTGACGGCGGTGCCGAACTGGCGGCCGGGGCCCGCGGCTTGCCCTTCAATTGATATTTGATCACGGCCTTGTTGTGTTCTGCCAGGGTGGCGGAAAACTCGTGGCTGCCATCGCCCCGGGAGACAAAAAACAACGCATCGCTGGCCTCGGGATGCAACACCGCCTGCAAGGATTCTTTTCCCGGCAGGGCCACCGGTGTCGGCGGCAATCCCCGGCGGATGTAGGTGTTGTAAGGGGTGTCGCGCCTGAGATCCTTTAATCGAATATTTCCGGCGTATGATTTGCCCATGCCATAAATCACGGTTGGATCGGTTTGCAACCGCATGCCGCGTCGCAGCCGGTTGATGAACACCCCCGCGATCAGGTGCCGCTCATCCGCGCGTCCGGTCTCCTTCTCCACAATGGATGCCAAAATAAGCGCCTCGTAAGGATCTTTCAAGGGAAGATTGCCTTCCCGGATTTGCCATTCCTGCTGCAACAGGTTCTGCATTTTGTCATAGGCTTTGGCGAGAATCATAAGGTCGGTTTCCCCGGTCGTGTAGTAATAAGTGTCGGGGAAAAACTTTCCTTCCGGGTGCTCTCCGGCATGCCCCAGGCGCTCCATGACCACGCGTGGCGACAGGCCGGCAAGCGTGTGCGTCAGTTTGGTGGCGGCTTCCAGCGCCTGAGAAAACTGCCGGAAAGTCCACCCCTCCAATACCACCAGCGGATACTCGATCACCCGCCCGGCGACCACCTGATCCAGCAGTTCGCGCGCCGTCATGCCGTTTCGAAACAGATACTCACCTGATTTCAGGTCGCGGCTGCGTCCGCTGAGATAGGCCAGCCACACGAATGAATGGCGCTCGGATAATATGCCACGCCGGCTCAATTCGCGCGCAAACGCACGCAGCGTCATTCCCGGCTTGACTTCATATGTCTCCGTGCCCGGCGTGAGCGAATGATTCCATGCCCATGATAAATAGAGGCCGGCCACGGCCGCCAGCATCGACAAAATCACGATCAGTCTAGTCAGCACAGCACGCATCGCGGATGGCTTCCTGAATTCGCTGCGTTATCCGGCCCACGGGAAATTTTCGGGAATCGATACGGCAAACCGGCCACAGTCCGATAAGACTATTCGTCAGAAACACTTCCTCCGCGTTCAGAATATCCTGCTGTTTCAAAGTCAGCACCTGACAGGATATCGATATGGCCGCGGCGCGCTCGAGCACGAGCCCACGCATGACACCCGCCACTCCGCCGTGCGACAAATCCGGCGTGGCCAAGATTCCCTGCGATACCGTGAAAACATTGGTCATGGTTCCTTCGATCGCATTCCCTTGCTCATCCAGCAACAGGCCTTCGGCGCAATCCTTGCTCAATTCGGCGCGCGCCAGCACTTGCTCGAGACGATTGAGATGCTTCAGGCCCGCCAGGTCGCGGTTACGTGCGATCATGGTACGGCAGAATTGCACGGTAACACCATGGTCTCGATGCTGGGCGGGATAATCCGGCCAGGCCGACAGACTGACGGTCCGTGTCGGCGATGCCTCCGCAACCGGGGCATAACCACGATGTGAAATTCCGCGCGTGAGAATAATCTTCAACACGCCACGTTCGGCGGCATGACATAACTGTTTCGATTCATCCCACAACAGACGCTCGGAAGGCGTGGTAATGCCTAATCGCTTGGCGCCATGCCACAAACGTTGCATGTGTTTTTCCCACAGCAGCGGCGTGCCGTGGGAGACCGCCAAGGTCTCGAACAGACCATCGCCGAACTGAAAGCCCCGATCGTGCACCGAGATACTTTCACTGGGCTGGCCATTGACCAGCGTGGTCCCCGCGCTACTGTTCATAACGCCGCCTCCGTGAGGCTGAACCAGACCAACACGCCATATGTCGGCGTCCGGCGGCATTCGCGGCCGGTCGCATCCCCGCTGCGTGGGGGGCGCCGCGAAGCGTTGCCCGAGGGACCGGCGAAGCGGGATCGGGCAGCGGAGCGGACGCCAACGACCGCACTCGGGGGGCCTGCATTTCGCACAGCGGTCGCATCCCCAGAAGGGCTTCTGCTCTACGCTGTGCGGTCGCCTGCTCCCTGCTCATGCCGCCACACCCAATGCCGCGAGCAGCCCCTTGGCCTTGGCGCGGGTTTCCGCCAGCTCACGTTCCGGGATGGAATCGGCGACGATGCCGGCGCCGGCACGCAGCGAGATCTCGCGACCCTGTTGCACGATGGTACGGATCAATATATTCATGTCGAGACTTCCATCCCGGTTGATATATCCCATCGACCCGGTATAGGCCAGGCGCGGTGCTTGCTCCAGCTCGGCAATAATCTGCATGCAGCGCACCTTGGGGCATCCGGTGATCGTGCCGCCCGGAAACACCGCGCGGATGACCTGCGCGGGCGAAATATTTTTGCGCAATTCACCGCTGACCTCGGAAACGATATGGTGCACATGACGGTAGGACTCAAGCGTCATGAACTCCTTGACCTGCACCGATCCGGTGCGGCAAACGCGTCCCAGGTCATTACGCTCAAGGTCAATGAGCATGACATGTTCGGCGCGCTCTTTGGGATGGCGCAACAGATCCTGTGACAAGGCATGGTCCCGATCCGGGTCAAGGCTGCGCGGATAGGTCCCGGCAATGGGGCGCGTGCTGACCATCCGGCCGCGCACTGCCACCAACCGCTCCGGCGACGAACTAATGACCGCACGTTCATCGTCCCAGGTCATTAAACCGGCGAAAGGCGCGGGATTGGCGGCACACAACCGGCGATAAAGCTCTACCGAACGCACCGGCGCTGGCAACGGTAGGCGCCACAAACGCGAGAGATTGACCTGAAATACGTCGCCGGCACGAATGTATTCCTGAATGCGCCGTACATCGTCCAGAAAACGTTCAGGCTCATCCTCATAAATGTTCGCGGCGGTGAATATCGCGGCATTCGCGACCAGCGGCGACTTGACGTCTTCCTCAAGCACGGTCAGGAGATCGTTCGCCCGTTCAGTTTCACACACCAGCAGCGTATGTTGCGTCGCATGGTCAACGATGATGGCGGCTGGAAAACGTGTCGCGGATGCCAAGGGAAATGGCGCTGCATAACGAATGCCTGTTACCGTGGGCTCGATCTGGGTCACGAGTTCATAACCGAGAAACATAAACCATCCACCGGTAAAAGGTGGCGCTTCTTCTATCGATGCATCGCTCTCGCTCATCGCCGCGGCCTGGGTGCGCCATTCGCGATCGAACGTATTCAGGAAATCGCCCGGTCCCAACGCTTGACCGTCGCGATAAAGTTGCAGATCTGCTTGGAGTGTCAGGGTTTCGCCCGGGAATGCAAACAAAATGTCATAACGGGCACGCGCCGTGCCGTGCGCCGAACTCGACAGCAGATGCGGATAACGCCGCGGGTGTTTGGCGTGGAGCGCGGTAAGATCGGGGATGGCCGTCAGGCGGTGACAGACATAGCCCGGTGTAGAATCGTTTAATGGATGAGCCTGATGGACGTTCACGCCAGTTTGCGGAACACCAATGTCCCGTTGGTGCCGCCAAAACCGAAGGAATTGGAAATCGCGACGTTAATTTTCATCGCGCGCGCGCTGCCCGGGACGTAGTCCAGATCGCAATCCGGATCGGGCGTGGTGAGATTGATCGTGGGCGGTGCAATCTGATCGCGCACCGCGAGCGCGGTATAAATCGCCTCAATCCCTCCGGCCGCGCCCAGCAAATGGCCGGTCATGGATTTGGTCGAGCTCATGGCAAGCTTACGCGCGTGCGCGCCAAAAGCGGCCTTGGCGGCAAAGGTCTCGGCACGGTCGCCGAGCGGCGTGGAGGTGCCGTGGGCGTTGACGTACTGCACTTGGTCGGGATTGAGTCCGGCGTTGCGCAGGGCGTTGCGCATGCAACGCGCCGCGCCCTCGCCGTTCTCCGGCGGGCTGGTCATGTGATAGGCATCGCCGCTCATGCCGAACCCGACCAGCTCGCAATAAATTTTCGCGCCGCGTTGTTTCGCATGTTCGTATTCTTCCAACACCACCACCCCCGCGCCCTCGCCCAGCACGAAACCGTCGCGGTCTTTGTCCCAGGGTCGACTGGCGGTTTCGGGACTGTCGTTGCGCGTGGACAAGGCCTTGGCGTTGCCAAACCCGGCAAGACCGGTTGGTGTGATGGCGGCCTCGGCGCCGCCGGCAATCATGACATCGGCATCGCCGTACTCGATCAGCCGGCCGGCATCGCCGATGCTGTGGGTCGCCGTGGCACAGGCGGTGACCATCGCCAGATTCGGCCCCTTCAAGCCGAACATCACCGACAGATCGCCCGAAATCATATTAATGATACTCATGGGCACGTAAAACGGGGAAACCCGGCGCGGGCCTTTTTCCAGGACGGTCTTGGTGGTGTCCTCGATGGTGCCGACGCCGCCGATGCCGGAACCGATGTGCACGCCGATGCGTTCGGCGTTGGCTTCCGTCACTTCCAGCCCCGAGTCCTCGATCGCCTCGATGCCGGCCGCCATGCCAAGCTGAATGAAGCGATCCATGCGGCGCGCTCCCTTTTCGGAAATGCCGAACTGCGTGGGATCGAAGTTTTTGACTTCACCGGCGATCATGCAAGGATAGCCGGTGACGTCAAAATGCGTAACACGCGTGATGCCGTTTTTGCCGGCCAGAATGCCGCGCCAGTTTTCCGCGACACCGATGCCAAGGGGGGAGACAATACCCAGGCCGGTAATGACGACGCGTCGCTTGCTCAAAGCCGAATCCCTCATTGAGGCGCGGCTGGCTGCCACGCGTATAAAACCAAGAGGCCGTCACCCGCTATGGATGACGGCCTCTCCTTCTTTGAGTTATCAGTTCAGACGGGTGTTGATGTAATCAATAGCCTGCTGGACTGTGGTAATTTTTTCCGCCTGATCGTCGGGAATTTCGCAGTCGAATTCCTCTTCCAGTGCCATCACCAATTCAACGGTATCCAGGGAGTCCGCGCCCAGATCATCCACGAAAGAAGCTCCAGCCTTGACCTCACCTTCATTGACGCCCAGCTGCTCCACAACAATTTTCTTGACGCGCTCTTCTACACTGCTCATGGGTGATTTTCCCTCCAAAATTAAATTACTGCCCGCGTGCGGGCGCATAGTTAACACCATTTGTCCAAAATCGTCCAGCCAAACGACAAAGGGGTGTATTTCAGCAAGATAGCGCCCTGCGCCTCGGGATACGGTGGCTACTCAGCTTAGCTCATGTACATCCCGCCGTTAACGTGCAGGGTCGTGCCGGTAATATAGGCGGCCTGCGGCGATGCCAGAAACGCCACCGCGTGGGCGATCTCCTGTGCCTGGCCCAACCGGCCCAGCGGAATCTGCTTGAGCAGCGTTTCCCTTTGGGCCTCGGAAAGACTGCGCGTCATGTCGGTTTCGATAAACCCCGGCGCCACGGCATTCACCGTGATATGGCGCGAGCCGACCTCGCGCGCAAGCGATTTGGTGAACCCGATCAGGCCGGCCTTGGCCGCGGCATAATTCGCCTGACCGGCATTGCCCGTGGCTCCCACCACCGAACTGACACTGATAATACGTCCTCCGCGAGCCTTGATCATGGCGCGCAGGCAGGCCTTGGTCATCCGGTATACCGACTTGAGATTGGTGTTCAGGACGGCATCCCATTCTTCTTCGGACATGCGCAGCAAAAGATTGTCGCGAGTAATCCCGGCATTATTGACCAGAATCGTCGGCGCGCCGTCGGTTTTTTCAATTTCAGTCAGGGCCGCGGCAATCGAACTCATGTCGTTCACATCCAGCACCACGCCCTTACCCGCCAGATTTTTTTCCTTTAACGAATTACCGATCTGCTCCGCGCCAGCACTTGAGGTCGCGGTGCCAATCACCCGCACCCCTTGCCGCCCCAGCTCCCACGCAATGGCCTGACCGATGCCGCGGCTGGCACCCGTGACCAATGCAATCTGGCCTTTCAATATCATTCATCGCTCCTGAGAAAATTTAATTTCACAGGATTAACAGGATTTTTCAGGATTTACAGGATTATTTTCTAAATTTTTAATCCTGTTAATCCTGTTAATCCTGTTTAATCCTGTTAATCCTGTCTATTTTTATTTCCCAATAACTGTCAGCGCTTCGCGCAGTGTCACCGGATCGTATACCGGCAACGTCACGAGCGTCTTTACAATGCGCTTGCTCAGGCCCGTGAGCACCTTGCCCGGACCGCATTCTACCAGGTGGGTGACGCCCTTGGCGGCAATTTGCTGAATGGTTTCCACCCAACGCACCGGAGATTCTATCTGGCTCACGAGCGCATTTCTAATCGCCTGAGGATCGGATTCCGGCTGGACATGGGCGTTATGGATAATGGGTACGGTGGGACGACGGACGTCCACCTGCTTCAGACGCTCGGCCATCTGCCGTGCCGCCGGGTGCATGAGCCGGCAATGCGCCGGCACACTCACCGGCAGCAGCACGGCACGCCTGGCGCCGGCCGCCTTGGATTGCTCTACCGCGCGGGCCACGGCGGCGGCGGTGCCGGCGATCACCACTTGACCGGGCGAATTGAAATTCACCGCCTCGAGGACTTCGCCTTGCCCGGCCTGCACGCAAAGCCGGCGAACGGCATCGTCTTCCAGACCCAGAAGCGCCGCCATGCCGCCCTGCCCGGCCGGCACCGCCTGCTGCATGAAACGCCCGCGATCCGCGACCAGCTTCACGGCATCGGAAAAATTAATCGCCTCGGCACAAACCAGCGCCGTGTATTCGCCCAGGCTGTGGCCGGCCATGTATTGCGGACGCGGCCCGTGGCTCGCCAGCCAGGCGCGCCACGTGGCGACACCGGCCGCCAACATCGCCGGTTGCGTTACCTCAGTCCGGTTCAGTTCGGCGTCCGGCCCTTTTTCCGCGATCTCCCAGAGATCGTAACTCAGCGCCTGCGACGCTTCGGCAAAGGTTTGCTTGACCACCGGGTATTCCGCCGCCAGCGCGGTCAGCATGCCGACCGACTGCGAGCCCTGACCGGGAAACACGAATGCAAGAGACATTTAATAAATCCTAAAAGATTTTTTCACCGCAAAGGCGCAAAGAGCGCAAAGGTAAATTCGAAAATAAAACCAAAATGGTTTTTATTCTTGAATGCCTTTCTTTACGTCCTTTGCGCCTTTGCGGTGAGATCAATATTTCAGCAGCACCGAGCCCCAGGTAAAACCGCCGCCGAAGGCCTCCATCATGACGATCTCACCCGGCTTGATTCGTCCGTCGCGCACCGCTTCATCGAAGGCCAGCGGGATCGAGGCCGCCGAGGTGTTGCCGTGCCGATCCACCGTCATCACCACGCGATCCATGGACATGCCGAGTTTCTTCGCCGTGGCGGCGATGATACGGAGGTTGGCCTGGTGGGGGACGAGCCATTGGATATCGGATTTTTTCATATGATTCGCCGCCAGCGTTTCGTCCACAATACGTCCCAGCGTGTTCACCGCGACCTTGAAAACCTCGTTGCCTTCCATTTTCATGTAGGCCACGCCGTTCACCACCTTGTCGTAGCCCAGCGAAATCCCCGCGGGAACGCTCAGCAGATCCTTGTATTTACCATCGGCATGCATATGCGTGGAAATGATGCCGGGTTTATCCGCGGCCGCCAACACCACGGCGCCGGCGCCGTCGCCGAACAGCACGCACGTCGTGCGATCCGACCAGTCGGTAATGCGTGACAAGGTTTCCGTGCCGACAACGAGCGCGCACTTGGCCGATCCGGTGCGTATAAATTTATCCGCGATACCGAGTCCATAAATGAAACCGGTGCACACCGCCTGCACGTCAAACGCGGGGCAACCGTGAATGCCGAGGCGGTTTTGCAGCAGGCAGGCAGTGCTCGGGAAAATCTGATCGGCCGTGGTGGTCGCCACGATAATAAGATCGATATCCTTCATGCCGATGCCGGCCGCCTCGATGGCGCGGCGCGCGGCCTGTTCGGCCATGGCGCTGCTGGTCTCACCCTCCGCGGCAATGTGGCGCTCGCGGATTCCGGTGCGCTCGAAAATCCATTGATCGGTGGTCTCGACCATTTTTTCCAGATCGTGGTTGGTGAGAACCTTGGCCGGCAGGTAGCCGCCGGTCCCGATGATTCGCGCGTGCTTCATGCGCTCGCGGCGGTATCCAGGGCTGCGAGCTCGCGTCCGATGCGCTCGGGGACGTTGTTGCGCACCTCGGCCAAGGCTTCGAGGATGGCGTGTCCGAAAGCCATTTTATCCGCCCCGCCGTGGCTTTTGATGACCGTGCCGTTAAGGCCCACGAGGGTCGCGCCGTTGTAACGGCGCGGGTCGACGCGTTTTTTAAAGGCATGCAGTACCGGCAGCGCAATCAATGCCGCCAAGCGCGTCAACAGGTTGCGTCTGAACTCCTGTTTCATGTAATGCGCGATCATGTGCGCCAGACCCTCGCTGGTCTTGAGCATCACGTTGCCGACGAAACCGTCACACACGATGACGTCCATGTCACCGGTATAGATATCATCGCCCTCGACGAAGCCGCAATAGTTCAAGCTGCTGGCGCGCAGCATTTCATTGGCCTTCTTTACCGCCTCGTTGCCCTTGATGTCTTCCTCGCCGATATTGAGCAGCCCGACACGGGGCTTGGGCTTGCCCTCCACGGCGCTCACCAGAATCGAGCCCATCACGGCGAACTGCAGCAACTGCTCCGGCGTGCAGTCCACGTTGGCGCCCAGGTCGAGCACGTGCACATGATCGCGGGTCGTGGGGAGGGTCGTGACAATGGCCGGCCGGTCGATGCCTGGCAGGGTCTTCAGGACAAAACGCGCGGTGGCCATCAGCGCACCGGTATTGCCGGCGGAGACCGCCGCTTGCGCGCCGCCTTCCTTGACCAGGTTGATGGCCACGCGCATGGAGGAATCTTTCTTGCTGCGCAGCGCCTGCGCCGGGGGGTCATCCATGTTCACTACTTCGGAGGCGTGGCGAATGACGAGGCGCTCGCCTTCGGCGGCATGCAGCCGCTGCAACTCGGCTTCGATGATATCGCGCCGGCCGACGAGAATCAGCTTCAGCGCCGGCTGGTCTTGGAGTGCCTGAAGGGCCGCGGGCACGGTGACGCTGACACCGTGATCGCCCCCCATGGCGTCGAGGGCAATCGTTATCAAGTCCGTCAATTCCCTGACCGGTTCCGGATCAAACCGGCGCTATTCCGCTTTGGTTTCCAGCACCTTGCGGCCGCGATAATAACCGTCGGCGCTGACGTGATGCCGGCGATGAGTCTCGCCGCTGGTCTTGTCGACCGAAAGCTCCGACTTGTTTTTCAGCGCATCGTGTGAACGACGCATGCCGCGTCGGGAAGGTGATACTCGGCTTTTCTGTACGGCCATGATAAATCCTCGTCAAGTAAATTAATCGGCGCTATCGCGCCTTTTTCAATCCGCTCAATACCGCAAAAGGGTTTTTCTTTTCCCCTTTAACGGCACGGATATCCGTGCCGGCCTTTTCAGTCACATATTCCTTGGCCGGGCATTGGCTCAACTCATGCATGGACACCATCGGTAGCACCAGCAGTAACTCATCTTCCACCAGCGAGATTAACGACACTGGCTTGTCCGCCACCAGGGTGTCGGCAGCGTCACCGGAAAGCTCCTGGGCCGCTCCCGATCTCAGCAGCACCAGACTGGGCGCCGCCTCAAGATTCACTTCCATCCCTTCCAGGCAACGCTGGCACCCGGTTATCAGCCGCACGCGCAACGTTCCGTGCATGAGAAAGACGGTTTCGCCCACGCCGCGCTCAAAAGCCAGATCGACGAATACGTCGCCCGAGCCGTCAAGGCAATGCTGCGCCAGGCGTGCCATGCTTTTCAGCGGGAGTGTGCCCGTCAGTCGGGCACCTCTTTCGGCCAACTGGATCGGGTCAATGGTCACCGGTAAATGGCCGTGTGACTCGTTCCAGGATGGTGACATAGTTACCCTCTCAACGCCCTTACTCCACGGCTGACCCCTACCCGTTTCGAACTTCACCTCAAAAACGGGCACCCTCACCCACAGGCGGCCGGATACAGGCCGCGCATCATATAATTGCTGCAAACTTGTGTCAAAATAGGGTTTTAGACGGGTCCGGGGCCGGACGAATCATTATTGACACTGTCGGCCCCATTCCGTACAAAGCACAGCGGCATCGCCATAAGGGGTGCCACGGCCGCTCAGCGGAGTTTCAGCTTGATAGAAAAAATTCTGGTTGCCAACCGCGGCGAAATCGCGGTGCGTATTGTGCGCGCTTGTGCCGAAATGGACATCAAATCCGTCGCCATCTATACCGATGCCGACCGGCATGCTTTACACGTCAAAAAAGCCGACGAGGCCTACAACGTCGGCCCCGACCCGGTGGGCGGCTATCTCAACGCCCATCGCATCGTGAATCTGGCCGTGGCCACCGGCTGCGACGCGCTCCACCCCGGATACGGTTTCCTTTCAGAAAACCCTCAGCTCGCCGAGGTTTGCGCGCGGCGCGGAATTATCTACATCGGACCGTCCGTGGACTCGCTGCGCCGCATGGGCGATAAAACCGCCGCGCGCGCCGCCATGATCGCCGCCGGCGTGCCGGTGGTGCCCGGCAGCGATGGCAATCTCAAAGACGTCGCGGAAGCGCTCAAGCTGGCCAAGAAACTCGGCTACCCGGTGATGCTCAAGGCCACGTCGGGCGGCGGCGGGCGCGGCATCCGCCGCTGCAACAGCGAAGCAGAACTCAAGCGCGCCTATGAACGCGTGGTTTCCGAGGCCACCAAGGCCTTCGGCTCTGCCTCCGTATTTCTGGAGAAGGCCATCGTCAATCCGCGCCACATCGAGGTGCAGGTACTCGGCGATAAAATGGGCAACATCATTCACCTGTTCGAGCGCGACTGCTCGATCCAGCGCCGCCACCAGAAGCTGATTGAAATAGCGCCCTCGCCTCAGCTCACGGAAGCACAGCGCACGACGGTGTGCGCGCTCGGCGTGCGCGCGGCCCGGTGCGTGAATTACGAAAACGCCGGGACCGTTGAATTTCTGTTCGATCAGAACGGCGAGTTCTATTTCATGGAAATGAATACACGCCTGCAAGTGGAACACACCGTGACCGAGCAGATTACCGGCGTGGATATCGTTCAGGAGCAGATCCGCATCGCCGAGGGCAAGCCGCTTTCGTACCAGCAGGAAGAGATCAGCCGGCGCGGCTATGCGATCCAGTTTCGTATCAACGCCGAAGATCCGAAAAACGATTTTCTGCCGAGCTACGGCCGGATCACGCGTTATTACGCGCCCGGCGGCCCGGGGGTGCGTACCGACGCCGCCATCTACACCGGTTATGAATTTCCACCGCACTACGATTCCATGTGCGCCAAGCTGACCGTCTGGGCGCTTACCTGGGACAAGGTGCTGGCGCGCGCGCGGCGCGCGCTGCTGGACATGGGCATGCACGGGGTGAAGACGACCAAACCTTTTCATCTGGAAATTCTGCGTACACCGGAATTCCGCGAAGCCCGGTTCAACACCGGATTTATCGAACAGCATCCGGAGCTGTTAAACTATTCCATCCGTCGTCCGCCGGCTGACCTGGCCGTGGCCATTGCCGCCGCCATCGTGGCGCACCACGGCCTGTAGGAGACAAAAATCAACATGGCGTCTGCATCCAAAAAAGTTCAGATCACGGAAGTGGTTTTGCGCGACGCACACCAATCGCTGCTGGCCACCCGCATGCGCACGGAAGACATGCTGCCGATCTGCGACCGGCTCGACAAGGCCGGCTTCTGGTCCCTGGAGGCCTGGGGTGGAGCGACTTTCGATTCCTGCCTGCGCTTCCTGAAGGAAGATCCGTGGGAACGTCTGCGCCGGCTCAAGCAGGCGCTGCCCAAGACGCCCATTCAAATGCTGCTGCGCGGCCAGAACCTGCTCGGCTACCGCCACTATTCCGACGACGTCGTGGAGGCCTTCGTGAAGCAGGCGGCGGTATGCGGCGTGGATGTGTTCCGCATCTTCGATGCGATGAATGACGTGCGCAACCTGGAAGTATCGGTCAAGGCCGTGCTCAAAGCCGGCAAACACGCGCAGGGTGCGATCTGTTACACCACCAGCCCGGTGCACACCACCGAACATTTTGTCGCACAGGCCCGGGAACTGGAGAAGCTGGGCTGTCAGTCCATCGCCATCAAGGACATGGCCGGCCTGATTACCCCGACGCGCACCGTAGAACTGTACACGGCGCTGTCCAAGGCGATAAAGGTGCCGTTGGCGTTCCACTCGCATACCACGGTGGGCGTGGCCAATATCTGCATGTACCTCGCGGTCGAGCACGGCGCGCGCCACGTCGACACCGCCATCTCCTCGCTCTCCTGGGGCACCAGCCACTCGCCCACCGAAAGCATGGTCGCCGCCTTCCGTGAAACCCCTTACGACACTGGGCTCAATCTCGAACTGCTCCAGGAGATCGGTTTCTATTTCCGCGAGGTGCGCAAGAAATACCACCAATTCGAAAGTGAATACGCCGAGCTCGACACCCGGGTCATGGTGAATCAGGTTCCGGGCGGCATGATCTCGAACCTCTCCAACCAGCTCAAGGAACAGGGCGCGCTCAACCGCATGAACGAGGTGCTGGCGGAGATCCCGCGCGTGCGCGAGGATCTCGGCTTCCCGCCGCTGGTCACGCCCACGTCACAGATCGTCGGCACCCAGGCGGTGCTCAACGTCCTCACCGGCAAGCGCTACAAGAGCATCACCAATGAAGTGAAGCTCTACTTGCAGGGACGTTACGGCCAGGCGCCGGGCAAGATCAACGAGACCGTGCGCAACATGGCCATCGGCGACGAAGAGGTCATCAACTGCCGCCCGGCGGACAAACTCAAGCCCGAGATGCACCGCTTGCGCGACGAAATCGGCGAACTCGCCAGGAGCGAGGAGGACGTGCTCACCTACGCCATGTTCCCGGAGATCGGGCGCAAGTTTCTCGAAGAACGCGCCGGCGGCACGCTCAAGCCGGAGGAACTCAAGCCGAAGAAATCGTCGCAAGACGTGAGCCTGCCCGCTTACGCACCGACCGATTTCAACGTCACCATGCACGGCGAGACCTATCACATCCGCGTTACCGGCGCCGGACATAAAACCGACGAACAACGCCCGTTCTTCGTCTCGGTGGACGGGGTACCGGAACAGGTTCTTATCGAGACACTCGCGGAAACCATACCGACCGAAGCCGGGGTGGTGGATACCCGGCGTGCCTCCAAGGGTTCCAAGCGGCCAAAAGCGACGCAGGAAGGTCATGTCACCAGCTCCATGCCCGGCACCATCGTCGACATCCTGGTCAAGGCCGGCAAAAAGGTAAAGGCCGGCGATCCGGTGCTGGTGATCGAGGCCATGAAAATGGAAAATGAAGTTCCAGCGCCGGTCACCGGCACGGTCAAGGCCGTGAATGTGGCCAAGGGCGACAGCGTCAACCCCGACGAGGCGCTCGTTGAGATTGAATAAAAAATCAATAGACAGGATTAACAGGATTAACAGGATTTTTCAGGATTCACAGGATTATTTTAAATAAGTTTTTTTAATCTTGTTAATCCTGTCTATTTTCCTGCATCGCCATGAAATTAATCCTCGCCTCGTCCTCGCCCTACCGCCGCGAGCTGCTGGAGCGCCTGCGAATTCCGTTCGAGACTATCGCGCCCGAGGTGGACGAAACGCCGCGTCCCGGCGAAACGCCCGAAGCCTTGGTGGAACGGCTGGCCATCGAAAAAGCGCGCAAGGTCGCCGACCGGAAATCGGGGACGCTGGTGATCGGCTCGGATCAGGTCGCGGTTTACAACGGCGTCATCGTCGGCAAACCGCACCGCCATGATGTCGCCGTGCAGCAGTTGCGTTCGGCTTCCGGCAAAACCGTCACGCTTTACACGGGCCTGGCGCTCGTCAACGCCGACACCGGGCGTTTGCAGTGTGAAGTGATCCCCTATCGAGTGACATTCCGCGTGTTAACGGATCAGATGATTGAATCCTACCTGCGCAAGGAACAGCCCTACTCCTGCACCGGCAGCGTCAGATCGGAAGGATTGGGAATCGCCCTATTGGAAAAGTTCGAGGGCGACGATCCGAACACCCTGATCGGATTGCCGCTCATCCGCCTGGTGCGGATGCTCGAAAATGAAGGGGTAGAAATAATTTGAACGGGCAGGATTTACAGGATTAACAGGATTGGAAAAAACCAAGAAAGAGTTCGTTGATATTGGTTTCTTTTTATTTCTAGCAGGTTGCTGAAAAACTCCCTCTCCCCACGGGAGAGGGCGGGGGTGAGGGCGATCTTACTTTCATAACCATTTGTTTTAATATCCCCCTCATCCCCCGCCTTCGCGGGGGCAGGCTCTGGCCTTCTCCCGGAGGGAGAAGGAAAATAACTTTTTCAGCAACCTGCTAATCCTATAAATCCTGTAATCCTGTCTATTTATTTTAAAACCGGCGCGCGGCCGAGGATATCCGCGCTCATGGTCTGCGCCATGGCGGTGCCCAAGCGCCGGGCAAAACGATCAAATACATTTTCGCGGAAGGTGAAGTCCACGATCTCTTCGGCCCCAATGACCTCGCGCGCCACGTAGCCGGCGCTTCCAATATTATCCACCAGCCCCATCTTGACGGCCGCTTCGCCCGTCCAGAAGAGACCCGAAAACATATCCTTGGTCTCCACCAGGGACTGTCCACGGCCGTGCCGCACCGTGTCGATGAACTGCTGGTGTATCTGATCGAGTAATCCTTGGGCGAACTTGGCTTCACCGGGCTTGACGGGCCCAAACGGATCGAGGAATCCCTTGTGCTCGCCCGCCGTCATGAGACGCCGTTCGACACCCAGCTTTTTCATCGAATCCACGAAGCCAAAGCCGTTCATGAGCACGCCGATGGAGCCGACGATGCTCGCCTTGTCGGCGTAGATCTTGTCCGCTGCCGCGACCGCGTAGTAGCAGCCGGAGGCGCAAACGTCGCCGATCACGGCATAAAGCGGAATCTTCGGATACTTGGCGCGCAGGCGCCTGATCTCATCGTTGATATAGCCGGACTGCACCGGACTGCCGCCCGGACTGTTGGCGCGCAAGACGACGCCCACGGTCGCGCTGCTCTCGAAGGCCGCGCGCAATCCGGAGATAACGTTGTCGGCATTGGCGATGCTGTTGGCGCTGATCTCGCCCTCGAGATCCACGAGCGCCGTGTAGCGCGACGCCAGCGACTTGCCGCCCCAGTTGTCCGACTGGGCGAGAACCAGAATCAACACCAGATACCCCGCGAAGAAAAACCGGAAGAATATTTTCCAGCGCCGCGCGCGACGCTGTTCGGTGAGCGATGCGAACGCCAAACGTTGGAGCAGATCATGCTCCCAGTTCGGCAACCGGCCCTCGGCGCCCGAGGACGATTGAGTTACCGTGTCATTGTCCGTCATGGATATAGCCTCATGTCATTCCGCCAATTTGCAGCCAGTGTACATCATCTCTTGAATCGAGAAGGACATCGTCTACAAGCTCGCGGCGGCGGCCGACGACCTGCCGCCCATGCGCTGCAACCACGCGTAGACCTCCCCGAATGAATCCAGGCACGCGAGCGGTCCGTGCTGCGCGAGCAGCTCGCGGCCGTGCACGCCGTAGGTCACGGCGAGGCCGTCCATGCCGGCATGGCGCGCCATCTGCATGTCATAGGTGGTATCGCCCACCATCAGCGCCCGCTCGGCCTCCAGGCCGGTCTGCTCCAAGATATCCTCAAGCATGCGCGGATGCGGTTTGGAAAACGCCTCATCGGCGCAGCGCGTGGCACAAAAAAGATGTGCCAGCGCGGAATCGCGCAACACCCGATCCAGACCGCGGCGCGCCTTGCCGGTCGCCACGGCGAGCAGATAGCCCTGTGCCGCCAGGTTCTCGAGGCCCGCGCGTACCCCCGGAAACAGCTCCATGCCGGTCCGGTCGAGATGCAAAAAATGCTGGCGGTAACGCTCCCCCACCTGCGCGCGGGTGGCCGTAGCGGCGCGCGGCAGCAGCACCGCCACCGCCTCGTCGAGTCCCAGGCCAATGATATGGCGAATCGCATTTTCTCCGGGGTTCGGCTCGCCGGCATCCGCGAGTGCCGCGCTAAAGCAACTCACGATCTTGGCGACCGAATCCATGAGCGTCCCGTCCCAATCGAAAATAATCAATTCATGTTTAAGTTTCATGCGCAAGTCGTTCAAGCAATATAGAAAGCTCAGCGGGAAGTGGCGCTTCAAAATCCATTTTACTACCCGTCTGGGGATGGGTGAACTGCAGCCGCCGCGCGTGCAGGAACAGCCGTTTCAACCCCAGCCGCTGCAAGCGCTGATTGAATTCACGATCACCGTATTTGTCATCGCCGGCAATCGGATGACCCAGATGGGCGGCGTGGACCCGTGCCTGGTGAGTCCGGCCGGTGATCAACTTGATCTCCATCAGCGTGGAAAAACTGAAGCGCTGGCGCGGCATGAAAAGGCTGGTGGCTTCCTTGCCGTCGGCCGCAACCGCTACTTTACGCTCGCCCGAGCTGGGGCGGTTTTTTTCCAGGGCCGCGGATACTTCGCGGTTGCCACCGCGCCAGGCCCCGGCCAGCAGCGCGATATAGTGTTTCTCCATTTTGCCATCGCGTAACATCCGGTGCAGCGCCAGCAACGCCGGACGGGTTTTAGCCAACAGCAGGCAACCCGATGTGTCCCGATCCAGGCGATGCGCCAGTTCCAGAAACGGCGCCTCCGGACGCAGACCGCGCAGCGCCTCGATCAAACCCACGCCCACGCCAGTCCCGCCATGCACCGCCAGACCCGCCGGCTTGTTGACCACCATGAGATCCTCGTCCTCGTACAGAATACGCGGCAGCAGCCAGGCGAATCCCTCGGCGGCTTGTTGCGGGTCGAGGTCTTTGGCGGATGACTGGCGCAGCGGTGGAATACGTACCACATCCCCCGGCTCCAGGCGGTAGTCCGGGCGGGCCCGGCCCTTGTTAATGCGCACCTCGCCCTTGCGCAAAATGCGGTAAATATGGCTCCGGGGAACGCCTTTGAGGGTGGCAATCAGAAAATTATCGAGCCGCTGACCGGCGCGGGATTCATCGATTTCGAGGTAACGGACCGCGGGGGATGGGGGTTTAACGACCTTTTCCATGCAAAGGCCATCATAACAGATTGCTGAGGAACCGATTCGTTTGCTATAGTGCGAGAGTGCACTCTTGTAAATATCTGATTTTTATACAAGTGCACGAAACGCAACGGTTACATTGCGCCAGTTAGTGGCTGGCGTTGCCTTTCAGGCACCGTTGCCCACCGGCAAAACGACCGGTTGTTAAGTAACAAAACGCGGACTGAGTCCAGTGTTTTAAAGAAGGGTGACACGTCTCTCCCCTATTCATGTAGAGACGTATGAGCTAGACGCTCCAGAAAGCGAGCACCTGCCGACATCAGCACAGGCAGACGGCGCGTGGGACAGCCAAAACCTGTTCACGGCGCGATTAAAGTCTGAATTGCATAACCGCGCTTTATTTCAGCGCGGAATCAAAGCAGAAGGCCGGCATCATCATGACGGATTCTGCCCCCTGTCGGGAGGAACGACGCATCGCCCTGCCGCGCTGACAATGCCAGCGCGAGGCGGTGTGGCACGCCAAACCGGGCGTCGGGGAACAAACCGATGAAACGTATACTTTTTAACGCAACTCACCCTGAGGAGTTGCGGCTGGCCGTGGTCGATGGCCAGAAACTTATCGATCTTGATATTGAATCTTCCAGCTACCAGCAGAAAAAAGGGAACATCTACAAGGGCAAAGTAACCCGCGTCGAACCCAGTCTCGAGGCCGCCTTTGTAGACTACGGGGCCGAACGTCAAGGTTTCCTGCCACTCAAGGAAATTTCCCGCATTTGCTTCCAGGGTTACGATGAGCGCACCCCGATGAGTCAGGTGCGCATCAAGGACGTAATCCGGGAAGGTCAGGAAATGACCGTGCAGGTGGACAAGGAAGAGCGCGGCACCAAGGGCGCGGCGCTCACCACCTTCGTGAGCCTCGCCGGCCGCTACCTGGTGCTGATGCCGAACAACCCCAAGGGCGGCGGCATTTCCCGACGCATCGAGGGCGAAGAACGCGCCGAGCTGCGCGAAGCCATGGGACAGCTGAAACTCCCGGACGATTATTCCGTCATTGCCCGCACCGCCGGCATCGGCCGCTCGGCCGAGGAGCTGCAATGGGACCTCGATTACCTGATCAACCTCTGGGACGCCATCTACAAAGCGGCGCAGGATCGGGCCGCGCCCTTCCTGATCTATCAGGAAAGTAATCTCGTAGTGCGCGCCACCCGCGATTATCTTAAGGCGGACATCGGCGACATCATGGTGGACAATCCGGAAATCTACGAGCGCATGAAGAAGTTCATGCAGCAGGTCGCGCCGCAGAATATGGACAAGCTCAAGCTGTACCAGGACGAAACCCCCCTGTTCTCGCGTTTCCAGATCGAGCATCAGATCGAGTCGGCGTTCTCGCGCGAAGTGCGCCTGGAATCGGGCGGCGCGATCGTGTTCGACAAAACCGAAGCCTTGGTCACCATCGACGTGAACTCGGCGCGCGCCACCAAGGGCGCTGACATCGAAGAAACCGCGTTCAATACCAACCTGGAAGCCGCGGATGAAGTCGCGCGCCAACTGCGCCTGCGCGACCTCGGCGGTCTCATCGTCATCGACTTCATCGACATGACACCCGAACGCAACCGGCGCGAAGTGGAAAACCGCGTGTTCGAGGCGCTGAAGGTAGACCGCGCCCGCACGCAAGTGGGCCGCATATCGCGCTTCGGCCTGCTGGAGATGTCGCGTCAACGCCTGCGTCCGTCGCTCGGCGAGTCATCCAGTCTCATCTGCCCGCGCTGTGTCGGCACCGGTCATATCCGCGGCGTGCAATCCTCGGGGCTTTCGATCCTGCGTATGATCCAGGAAGAGGCCATGAAGGAAAATACGGCGGCGGTACATGTGCATCTGCCCGTGGAGACGGCCACCTACCTGCTGAATGAAAAACGCATGGAAATAAGCGCGGTGGAAGCGCGCATCGGCACGCCGATCATGATCATCCCGACCACGGAACTGGAAACCCCGCATTACCATATTCGCCGCCTGCGCATCGACGAATACGAAACCGAGGCCGATGTGCCGAGCTACGAGATCGATATCGTCGAGGACGAGGACGAAGATGAGAAGCGGCCCACTCAGCCATCTCCTGTCACCGCTGAAGCGGAAAAGCCGGCGATCGGACCGCTGACGCATACTACCGTCGCGCCGCCCGAGCGGCAAAAAGCCGGGGACGTCGGCATCATCAAGAAAATCTTTACCAGTTTGTTTGGCAAAAAAGCAGAGGAAAAGAAACCGGTGGCGTCGGAAAGCCGTCCGGCACGCCCGCAGCAAACCCAGCGCGGACGTCATGGCGGTCAGCGGCCGCACCAGCGCCCCCATCAGGCCCAGAGACACGAACGTCCCGCGCCGCCCGCGCGGCCAGCGCCCGAGCGGCCAAGCGGCAATCATGAACAACAACACCGTCCACGCCCTCCGCAGCCGCAGCAGGCGGCCGGCGGTCACGGTGCGGAAGGCGGTCAGCCGCAAACCGGGCCGGATGGTACCGGCCGGCGCCGGCGCCGCGGTCGTCGTCGCGGCCGGGGCCCGGAAGGAAGGCCGCCACAGGATCGCCAGGATACCAGCACGCGTAACAGCACGCGGGAGATGAATGCGTCATCCGACCGGCCGGTGCGGGAACCCTATCCCGCGCACGAGGAAACACCGGCTCCGCCGGTTACGGCGCCGATCAGCACGACGGAACACAACACCGGCCCTTCACCGTCAGCCACTTCATGGGAAAGTCCCGCGGAAAAGAATGAAGGCTGGAATACGCCCTCCCCCGACTCCACGCCGCATGAAGAGCATCGCGATACGAGCGCAGGCGAATCTCAGCCCAAGCCGGAGCTGGTTCAGATTGAAACGCAGTCCGACAATGGAAGCGACAGCGATCCACATAACAGGTGAATGTGGGATTTAATAAAGCCCGCCCTGCGCGGGCTTTATTTTTGGGCATTTGAAATGCCTTGGAGTCCAGCGTGAAAAGTCTAGTAATGCCGCCCACCTCTTCATTATTGAAACACAGTGGGAATAGCTCTTTTCGACTCAAAGCGGACTTTCGCAGTCGGATATCAAATGGGTTGGGAGGCCAAACTGGACCTTGGCAGCGTACCTTTCTGCATCAATGACACCGTACGACCATTAATCGCGCTGTCAGATAAGTTAAATTCTGCGAGCTGTGGTCGCCAAACGCCGAAATTCTTGGCCCGACGCGAGATTAGGCGAAACTTTGCGGATTTGATCGAGTGCATCAGCTAAATCATGTGGGATCACAGACCCTTCGGCTGTACCGATTGTCAGATCAAGAAGTCGCAATAAGGCGGCCGCCTTTTCGTGTTTGTCGATGATCGAAAGCTTGGGTCTGCCGTCCTCTTCACCATAAAGCCCGTAATCGACCAAGGACCAACATTCGAATGGCACAAGGAAGCGCTCGATGGTGTTAACGGCTTCAGCGAATGCCTCTCGGGCAGTTGCCGGAAGATCGGCCAGTACTTGGCTGACACCTGGTGTAGCGAGCGAACGCTCCTGCGGCCAGACCTGTTGAAGGAAGGGTCTTGCGGCAGATCGAAAGAGCTCCTCAGGTGACGGCAGGACTTGCACCCCCTCGCGATGCGCGGAGAGGTCGTGGACAAAACGTTGAACCGCCTCTGCCGCATATGCACGAACTTCATCATCAAGCGACCGGATCATCTGCTGTATGCGGGCGTACGGAACGGCGGGTTCGCGTTGTTCGCGAAACGCGTGAAGGCATTCGATGACAAGGCTGAAAACGAGCGAACGCCGGGTTTCTCGTCCAAGCCGCCGGTCGGTGGCACGTTCTGCCATCGGGCCGCCGATAATCTTGAGGACGTTATAAAAATGGGTTCGGCGTGCGATCGCACGCCAAAGGGCTATTGCGTCCGAATTGTCGGCGATTAAGGGCGTAAAGAGGTGCACATGGGTCCAATCCGGGTCGGCGCGCAAGAAGTAGTGCAGCGCTTCAATCATTCGATGCCGGGCAATTAAACCGGAACGACCATCCGCAGCAATAATTGTATCGCGCATCGTACGAGGTGTGCTGTCAACAGCGAACGGATGTTCGTTTTCCTGGAGGTCCGGGCACGCCGCCAAGAAGACGCCAACAAGTTTCCCTGTCGGCGTGTTCAACGTGTCAAGGTCCATCGGTTCGTGATCACCTGAAGAATGCGCAACGGTGTTGAGGTGAATTTCTTCCTCAACAGGTTGTTTCGCATTTGTAACCTCGACAGCAATTGGCCAAAGCTTGAGCCAGACAGCAAGTACGTTAGGCAGAGTAACGATCTGTTTTTCCCATGCAGAAAGCCAGCGCGAAATGCCATCAATGGCTTGACGGACGGTCGCTTCCGGTAGCTTAGCGAGAAGGGACAGAACACGAGCGCTTTCCTTCCTGAGATTGAGTCCTGCTGCATCTCCAACTTGCCCCGCTTCCGGCACGTGCGCCCAACCGAACCTTTCCCAGACTCTTGCGAAGGCAGGCCCGCCGTCGGGGATGGATTCAAGATCGGTAAGTAGTTGGACGGGATTTCCCTGCTGCCTAATCCAATCCGCTGCACGTTCGGCAGGATCGTCATCCCATCCTCCGCGCGCCGACGACAGGGCGGTTTCCAGAGCCTTCAATCGTTCCTCACCGGTAAGCAAGTCAAATCGACTGTCCGGATTCGGTGGGATGAATCGAGCCTTTTGTGTGCCCATAAAGCCTTCGTCAAACCGGACCATCTGAACCAAATCCGGAAACTCATGGATACCTGCATCCAACCAAGCCTTGTCGTGCTTCGACAGGGAGGCGCCGGCAATCTCAATGCGCCGCAATTCACGCAGCGCCCAATAGAGTTGTCCCTTTGCAAGGCGACTGGCATCAGTCTTTCGTGGCCATAAACTGCGTGGTGGCCGGTTTCGAATTCGGGCCGTGATCGCCTTCTGTTGTATGGGATCAAATTCGCTGAAACGTTTTGCACGCAGTTCAGCGATCTCGGGATAATCGTGAAGATTCCAAAAATGCTGATCGTCCAATGACAACAACAATGCGTACACTTCATTGGCGGGCATAACCCGAGGGTCCCGCGATAAAGTGGCCCAAAGACGCAAGTGAACTGACGATTCTCTAAGCTTCCAACGGACGACAAATTCAATTGCGCTGGGTATGTCAATATCGGCCAGTCGTGAAACAACCGCATGAAGAAGCTTTACAGATGGTGCAATCCCTCGATGAAACTCATCGGGCTCATGTTCCCCCTCAGCGCGCTCGGCAGGTGGCATGTAGTAAACGCGATGGAGCTGACCAAGCTCCCACATGCGACGCTCCCCTCCACAGCTAATACGCCGATTGATATCCAGCCCATCGACGACAGCGGAATCCAATGCCAAGGCAAGGGACACAAGGAAAGAACGGTCGCTCAAGTCTCCCAATCCCAGCACATTGGGATCGATAATTTCACCGCTTGTGAGCCCTGTCGCGAAAAGGTCCTGGAATTTTTTTGGCCGTCTGGGTAGCTCTGAGAGGCCCAGATGTAGATTTGAGAATGACTCGACTCTGAGTCGTGGTGCCACGAGTTCGATGATTGTATTGACAAGCGACCCCGACCTGTCTCCTTCACGTAGTCGACGCTGAGCATCATATGCACTGATTGATGAGTGGTGCTCGACTGCAGGATAGTTCCAACTTTCTTCAATGAGACGCCATGCGGATCGCCAGGGTTCCCCGATTTTTCGTCCATCTGGACTATCGATCAGTTCGAGCAGCGCCAACCGTTTGCTGGTGTCGTTCGGCTTAAGCCGTAACGCCCAATCAACTGTCGCCCGCTCTTCGAGCCGGCCATTCAAGAACGCAATCGTGGCACGAAATGCCGCTCGATCCAGTTCATTGATATTCGCCCAGCGCGGCCTCATCAGCGACGTTCCCTATTGCTCTCTGCAGCAATCGCGGCGATTGCATCAAACCAGCCGAGATCTGCCTTATGTTTAGAAGCCAGCGCAGACAGCCGGACACGCTCGTTCGAGTCACTACGACGGATCAGATGATCGAAGAGGTCGCGGTCGACATCCGTCGCAGCATCTCGGTTCACGCGGACAATGCGTTGAACCTCGGCATCAACGAGGCTCCTCTTGCCGTTGATAGCTGACAAGGCAGCCCATCGCTCCAGGGTGTCGAGAAACGCCGAATGGATATTTGTTGCGTCGTAACTGATGGGTGTGATACCACGGCCTTTCCAGTCTTCAAGGCGTACGGGATCTGGAGCGCTGGCACCTATGAAGGCGAAGCGTTCCTTGAGATCGTCGAAGCGTGTGACATCCGCGGCAACAGCGTTCAATAGATATCTCATTGGTGGGTCATTTGCACTGTAGCCAACGAGGACGAGGTTGAATAACCGGGCTGCATCGTAGATGAAGTCCGGCACGACACGCCTTCGCAGATAGAACTCCCCAAAATCCTGATCGGTCACGATCAGGTCCGATATTCTGGCGGGATTTCTGTCCAGGGCACCGTGGATATGAAGAATGCCAGTAAAATCGTTACCACGTCCCGGCCTTGGGATTCCTCCGAGGGCGTACACCTGAACCGCCGGGTATAACCTCTTGGCAGCATCCTCAAGGAGTAGATCAAAATTGGTCGTTACGATCGCCACTGCCCCGCCGCGGTCGGCAAGGCGCATCAACGCTCGGTGAATTGGTGCAGGCTTAACGCCAGGAGTGCGCAGTTCACTTGCAACTATCTGCCTAACGCGGCTCTTGCCATGGGACCGCCCGTCAATTCGCCGTTCTAACATTCCCAAGACGACGTCATAATCTCCGTTGATGAATCTCGTGACTTCTGCAGCTTGTTGATTGGTCAAGCCGGATAGGTCCGCACTCCAATGATTGCAGGCTTCGCGTGGGATGCCGGAAATGACGGCATGCACGGCCGTATCAAGCTGCGCATAGACTCTGAGCACGAGATCGCGGAAGTCAGGCAAACCTGCGGGCTGAGAGATGCCGGCACCAGCTATGAAGAGAACTTCGCCGCGCGCATGCCCCAGAAGGAGACGTTCAGGAATAGCCGCCAAGCCTGAACCCAGCGAAATTACTCGGTCGCTAGTGGCACCATTCCGACCTGATCGTTCCCCTGATCCTCTCATAGTTGCTTACGTGGGCGAATCTCCGCAAAGGTTTTTCTACTTAGTGGCCTCAACTGTTTTCGCCACGTTTTGCAGCAAGGGCTGGCGGTGACCCACCATCTCGCGCTGAACCGGTCGCGAGTCCTGTGCGCAGGGAATGTTATGCCGCTTTCTTAACTCGAACTTCAGCGCGGTGGCCCGTGGCCGCAAGAACCCGGATCAGAACATCCGTCGAAACGCCCTGAGTGTTCCCATTCGCTATGGCGGTAACTCGGGTTCGGGACGTCCCCGCGCGCTTCGCGATTTCAGCGTGGGTTTGTCTACCGGACTGGATGATCTTCGAGAGTGCTACGGTCAATTCCGAGCGGAATTCCATCTCCGCGGTATCCGCCATGGACAAGCCGAGGACCTCCCCAAGTTCCTTCGCGGTGTGAACCGTTACGACTTTACTTGCCCTAGATTTTGCCATCCAAAACCTTCCGAAGCCGTTTGCGACCGACTTCTATCGCGGAGCGGTTTGTCGCGCTGATCGCCCAATACCGCTATGGCGTTTTCGTCCCCTCTATCTGCAGCGCGGCCCGATCGAAGGTATAGGTACCCTCGTAGGCCTGATTCTTGTCGCGCGCCACCATCTTGGCTTTGTTTACGATCAGCGCATCGGCAAGGTCTGCCGTTTTAATGCCATTGGCGGTCTTAATGGGCTGCGCCGCAACAAAATCATTGAGCGCAGACCAAATGGTTTGTTGATTCTCGAAAACTGTATTGGTTTCTTCCAAAAGACTCATTACTACCGCCTGAATATCTTCCTTAGTGGCGCCATAACGCTTCCCGGTTAGGGTCCAAATCGTTTCCGCCAACACGACGTCTGTTATCAAAACAG
>JAUSDQ010000243.1 GCA_030650525.1 Sulfuricaulis sp. | reverse complement strand
TGGCTGTTCAGCCTGACCTTGCCCGAGTCGGAAATGAAAGGCACGGTCGCGCATGCCGGACCGTTTCGTGAAGCCTTGTTGCGGCCCGAGGTGTTCGCGTTTCTGCTGGCCTGTCTGTTAATGCAAGTGAGCCATGGGCCGTATTACACCTTTTACTCCATCTATCTGGAAGGCTACGGCTATTCGAAGACCCTCATCGGCCTGCTGTGGGCGTTTGCGGTATTGTGCGAGATCGGCGTGTTTCTGCTGATGCAGCGCTTGCTCACGCGCGTGGCGCTGCGCGCCGTGTTAATCGCCAGTTTTTTTCTTGCCGCGGTGCGTTGGCTATTGATCGGTCATTATCCGGAGAACCTCGCGGTGCTGGTGCTGGCGCAGACACTGCACGCCGCGACCTTCGGGAGCTTTCATGCGACCGCGATACAGCTGGTGCATCGTTTCTTCACGGGCCGGCATCAGCATCGCGGTCAGGCGATTTATGGAAGCCTGAGCTTCGGTATCGGGGGTGCGGCCGGAAGTCTTTACAGCGGACATGTCTGGGCCACGCTGGGCCCGACCGTGGCATTTAATATTGCCGCCGCGAGCGCGGGCCTGGCATTTCTCGTGGCTTATTTCTTGATCAAGCCGAAGACTTGAGTTGGCGTTGCCGCCGATAGGGTGCGAGAGGAATTATTACGGCCGTGCGTCGTGCTGGCACCGCCACCGGTTTAATGGGAGTATTGTTGTCTGCGAAGATTTCATTCAACGCGATTCCCATCTCATCGAGCAACCGATAGATATCCACGTCAGCGGCGGCTGAGCGCAATGCCTGCTGGCGTATCGGTGTGAGCGCCAAAAGGGTTTTTTCCAGATTCACCGGATCGGTCAGGCAACGGCAGGCATTCGATACATAAATGGCGCGCGCCAGCCCCGTCATCATGTCGTGATGCAGCGGGCTGCCTTCAAAAATATTTTTGATGTTGGTCGCCGCGGGATTCACCGGAAACTGGTGATAACCCAGGTGCTCTTCCAGTTGCGCCATCAGTTCGATAAATTTCATGCTGCTTTTGTTTCCCGAATAATCCGGATCATGGCCTGACCGGCATTGGACAGGGTACGCTTCTCGTGGATCACGATACCCAGTTCACGCCGTATCGCTCTTTTTTCAATCTGGACCACTTTCAGTCCCTCGTCAATTATAGTCCGCGGTAGCGCACTCCATCCGAGACCGATGGCGGCGAGCATTTTGAGCACTTCCAGATAATTTGTTGCCATTCCGACCTGAATTCGATCGCGCCAGGAGCCAAAAGCACTCAGGATAATTTCGCGCGTGTAGGTGCCCGGACCCGGCAGGATGGCCGGATATTCGAGCAACATCGCTGTTTGGATGTTTTTCAAGCGTGCCAGAGGATGGTCATGACTCACCACAATATCCAAGGGATCGTCCCAGATTTTTTCGACTCGCAGCGGCGGCTTCGCGGCCGGTGGCAGCGTGACCACCGCCAGCTCCAGATCGCCTTTGGCGACCGCCTGGCAGGCTTTTTCCGAATCCATGAACTGAAGATTCAAGCTCACTTGCGGGTAGGTTTGATGAAATTGTTTCAGCGGTCCTGGCAGCCGGTGCAGGCCGATATGGTGGCTGGTGGCCAATAACAGTTCGCCGGCGATATCTCCGGAAAGATTGGCTATGCCACGTTTTACATCTTCCAGTTCCTTGAGCACGGCACGCGCCCCGGAGAGCAAGGCCGCACCGGCCTCGGTCAGGCGGATACCCCGGCCAATACGGTCAAACAGCTTGGCCCCGACCTGCATCTCAAGGTTGGCGATGCGTTTGCTGATGGCGGGCTGAGTCAGGTAAATTCGTTCCGCCGCGCGGGAAAATGACCCGGTTTCGGCCACGGCCAGAAAGGCTTGTAAGGCGGATATATCCATAACCAAACAGAATACATTATATAAGTAACATAAATTTGTGTTATTTATACGCCGTGCATAAGATTTACGCAATTCCATCACTCGCCTGCGGACATGACCGGGAAAACACTTTACGACAAGCTCTGGGACGCGCACGTGGTCCGTACCAACGACGACGACACCTGCCTCCTTTATATCGATCGCCATCTGGTGCACGAGGTCACGAGTCCGCAGGCCTTCGAGGGGCTCCGCTTGGCCGCGCGCAAGCTGTGGCGCGTGGACGCCAACCTGGCGACCGCCGACCATAATGTTCCGACCACGGAGCGCGCGCAGGGCATAACCGATCCGGTGTCGCGCTTGCAGGTGGAGACCCTCGATCGGAATTGTCGTGACTGGGGCATCACCGAGTTCGGCATGAACGACGCGCGCCAGGGGATTGTGCATGTGATCGGTCCGGAACAGGGCGCGACCCTGCCCGGCATGACCGTGGTGTGCGGCGATTCGCATACGTCAACGCACGGCGCCTTCGGCGCGCTCGCCTTTGGCATCGGCACTTCCGAGGTCGAGCATGTGCTCGCGACGCAATGTCTGATTTTGAAGAAAGCAAAAAACATGCGCGTGCGGGTCGAGGGCAAGATTCCCGTCGGCATCACCGCCAAGGATATTGTGCTCGCGATTATTGGCAAGATTGGTACCGCGGGCGGTACCGGTCATGCCATCGAGTTTGCCGGAGCAGCCATCATGCAACTCTCCGTCGAAGGCCGCATGACCGTATGCAACATGGCGATCGAAGCCGGCGCGCGCGCCGGGATGATCGCCGTGGATGACAAGACGATTGAATATTTTCGTGGCCGGCCCTATGCACCGAAAGCCGAGCAGTGGGACATGGCCGTGAAAGCCTGGCATGAATTGAAAAGCGATCCGGACGCGAAGTTCGACAAGGAAGTGATGCTCAATGCCGCCGACATCAAACCACAAGTGACTTGGGGCACATCGCCCGAGATGGTTGTCCCGGTGGACGGCGCGGTTCCCGATCCAGATAAGGAAGCCGATTCGGTCAAGCGCGGGAGCATGCACCAGGCGCTCAAGTACATGGATCTCAAACCGGGAACGCCGATGCGCGATATTTTTCTCGACAAGATTTTCATTGGATCGTGCACCAACTCACGCATCGAAGACCTGCGCGCGGCCGCCGTCGTGGTAAAAGGTAAAAAACTGGCAGCCAACATCAAGCTCGCCATGGTGGTGCCGGGCTCGGGATTGGTAAAGCGTCAGGCGGAGCAGGAAGGACTTGATAAAATATTCCGGGAAGCCGGATTCGAATGGCGTGATCCGGGCTGTTCCATGTGCCTGGCGATGAACGCCGACCGGCTCGAACCGGGCGAGCGTTGCGCCTCGACCTCGAACCGGAATTTTGAAGGTCGCCAGGGCACCGGCGGACGCACGCATTTGGTGAGCCCGGCCATGGCCGCGGCGGCCGCCATCGCGGGGCATTTCGTGGATGTGCGGGAGATTCGCTGATGCAAAAGTTTGAAAAATTGTTTGGTCTGGCAGCACCGCTCGATCGTGCCAATGTCGACACGGATGCGATCATTCCGAAGCAATATTTGAAATCGATCAAACGCACCGGTTTCGGGCCGAACCTGTTCGATGATTGGCGCTATCTCGATTCGGGCGAGCCGGGCATGGACCACAGCCAGCGTCGCGTCAATTCGGACTTCGTGTTGAATCAGCCGCGCTACCAAGGCGCGCAGATTCTGTTGGCGCGCGACAACTTTGGCTGCGGTTCCTCGCGCGAGCATGCGCCGTGGGCGCTCATGGATTTCGGTTTTCGTGCGATCATCGCGCCGAGCTACGCCGATATTTTTTACAACAATAGTTTCAAGAATGGCTTGCTGCCGATTGTGCTGGATCGCGCTGCCGTCGATCAGCTGTTCCGGGAAACCGAAGCGACGCCGGGTTATCGGCTCACGGTGGATCTCGCCGCGCAGACAGTCACAACACCAGCGGGTAAGGTATTCAAATTCGAGATCGATGCATTCCGCAGGCACTGCCTGTTGAACGGGCTCGATGACATCGGGCTGACGTTGAATCGTGTGGACGAGATCAAGGCCTACGAAGCCCGGCGCCGCCAAGAAGCACCGTGGCTTTTCGCGAAGTAAAGGAACGTACCATGACCAAGAAGATTGCGGTATTGCCGGGCGACGGCATCGGACCCGAAGTGGTTGCCGAGGCGGTCAAGGTGCTCGAGCGCCTGCGCCGGGATTTCGGCCTCAAAATCGAGATGGAAACCGCCCTCGTGGGCGGCACGGCGTACGAAGCGCACAAGCATCCACTCCCGGAGGCGACGCTGAAACTGGCGAAACAATCGGATGCCGTGTTGCTCGGGGCCGTGGGCGGCACTCAGTGGGATACGCTCCCGCGCGAGCTGCGCCCGGAAAAGGCCCTGCTGGGACTGCGTGCGGAGCTCAAGCTGTTCGCCAACCTGCGCCCGGCGATACTCTATCCGCAGCTGGCCTCGGCCTCGACGCTCAAGCCCGAGGTGGTGGCGGGCCTCGATCTGCTGATCGTGCGCGAGCTGACCGGCGATATTTATTTCGGCGAGCCGCGCGGTGTGCGCACGCTCGCCAATGGCGAGCGCCAGGGGTTCAACACCATGGCGTATGCCGAGCACGAGGTTGAGCGCGTGACACGAGTGGCCTTCGAGGCCGCGCGCAAGCGCCGCAAGAAACTCTGCTCGGTGGATAAGGCCAACGTACTGGAGACATCGGGCCTGTGGCGCGAGGTGGTCATCCGGGTCGCCAGGGATTATCCTGACGTCGAGCTGAGCCACATGCACGTGGACAATGCGGCGATGCAACTCGTGCGCGCGCCCAAGCAGTTCGACGTGATCGTCACCGGCAACATCTTCGGCGATATCCTGTCGGACGAGGCATCGATGCTGACGGGTTCGATCGGCATGCTGCCGTCGGCCTCGCTCGATGCGGCGAACAAGGGTATGTACGAACCGATTCACGGCTCCGCGCCGGACATCGCCGGTAAAGGCATTGCGAATCCGCTGGCCACGATTCTTTCGGCGGCGATGATGCTGCGTTATACGCTCTCCGAGCCTAGCTTGGCGGACAGCATCGAGCGCGCGGTGTCAAAGGTGCTCGATCGAGGATTGCGCACGGGCGATATACATACCGATGGCATGCGAAAGGTCGGCACCGCCGAAATGGGTAACGCTGTCGTGGCGGCGCTGGAGAAGTAAACGGATTATCTTGAACTTTCTGAGGATGCATTAATGAAGCGGGTAGGTCTGATAGGTTGGCGCGGCATGGTGGGCTCGGTGCTCATGGGCCGCATGCAGGCGGAAAAAGATTTCGATCGCATCGAGCCGGTGTTCTTCACGACATCGCAGCTGGGCGGAAAGGGCCCCGCGATCGGCCAGGATGTACCGCCGCTCAAGGACGCGAAGAACATCGATCAACTGAAGGCGATGGATATTATCATCACCTGTCAGGGCGGTGAGTACACCTCCGAAATATTTCCCAAACTGCGCGCCGCCGGTTGGCAGGGCTACTGGATCGATGCGGCATCCAGCCTGCGCATGGATAAGGACGCCATCATTATCCTCGATCCAGTCAATCTCGACGTCATCCAGAATGGCATCCGCCGTGGGGCGGTGAATTTCATCGGCGGCAATTGCACGGTGTCGCTGATGCTCATGGCGCTCGGCGGACTGTTCAAGGCCAACCTCATCGAGTGGATGACCTCGATGACCTATCAGGCCGCGTCGGGCGCCGGCGCCAACAACATGCGCGAGCTGATAAAGCAGATGGGCAGCATCCACGCGGCCGTGAAAGCCAAGCTCGACGACCCGGCATCGGCGATTTTGGACATCGATCGCGCGGTCGCCGATCACATCCGCGGCGACAAGTATCCGAAGGAATTTTTCGGTGTTCCGCTCGCGGGCTCGATCATCCCTTATATCGACAAGCAACTGGACAGCGGCCAATCGAAGGAGGAGTGGAAGGGTCAGGCCGAGACCAACAAGATTCTCGGGCGTTCCGAGCGGCCGATTCCGATCGATGGCATTTGCGTGCGTGTTGGCGCCATGCGTTGCCACAGCCAGGCGTTCACCATCAAATTCAAGCAGGATGTGCCGCTGGACGAGATCAATGCCATGCTGGCGTCGCACAATGCGTGGGTGAAAGTGATTCCGAACGAGCGTGACCAGAGTATGCGCGAACTCACCCCGGCGGCGGTTACGGGCACGCTCACGGTACCGGTGGGGCGCCTGCGCAAACTTAATATGGGTGGTCAGTACCTTGGGGCGTTCACGGTGGGCGATCAGCTCTTGTGGGGCGCGGCCGAGCCACTGCGGCGCATGTTGCGGATCCTGTTGGAGACCAAGTAAACCCCCCAGTTTGCCGGCTTAAATAGCAGGGCCGGGGGCACATTGATGTCAGGCTCGCCAAGAGCTATACCAAAAAGCAGGGGCTGCATGCGGTATTTTTTGGGGAACGAGAACTCTCCTGCCACACGCGCCGGGTCTTGGGTAAAACCGCTTTATTCAGGCATATTCTGCGGTAAACGACGATTTACCGCTTGCGGAATGTCTGGTAAAAGATCATCTGTACGCTATAGTTAGTTGAGATTTGTAAAAAGTATTGCTATTTATTTACATAACTCACGGTCTTATAAGGCTTTAGGCAAGGAAACCCGTTGACTACAAAAGGGGTGAAGAGGATGTTTCGGAACAGGAGGGGTATGGCGCTGGTTATCCGGTGGATGATCGTAGGAATGATGGCGCTATTGCCGCCCGCCAGTCATGCGATGGCGCTGGGCAAGCTCAAGGTTCTTTCCGCGCTGAATGAGCCGCTCAATGCCGAGATCGAATTCACTTCCGTAACGGAAAAGGAACTGAAAGGACTCTCTGTCGCGCTGGCTTCGCGCGCGGATTTCGATGGCGCTGGCATAGATCGTCTTCCGCTCCTGTCCCAGATAAAATTTATCGTATCGAAGAAACTCGACGGCCGATATTTCATCGAGCTGCGCACCGACCAACAGCTTGATGAGCCGTTCTTGCATCTGCTGTTGCAGGTGGAATGGACGGGTGGCCGGTTGGTGCGCGAATACACCGCGCTGATCGATCCGCCCTACAAGATCGCCGGCAAGGCCGCTGCGGTTGAAGTACCTGTAATAACCGCTCCGGCACCCGTGGCGGAAGTGCAACCGTCCATGCCGTCTCCGCCTGTTGCTGAGACGCCTCCGGCAGTTGTCGAAGCGCCTCCAGCAGAGGTGCAGAAGGCAGAAACGCCAACAGAAGAAGTACCACCGGTAGTAGCGCAGCCGGAAGAACCGAAGGCACCGGAAGAACTCAAAGCCGAAGCAACGCCGCCCCCCCAGGAAGAGATCGCAAAAGCAACCCCGCCAGCGGAAACACTCCCGGACGAATCGAAGCTCGGCCCACCGGAAGTATCCCAGGGAGTTGTGCCGGAAGAATTCGCGGGACCCAAAGTTGAGCCTCTCGAAGCAGCGCCGAAGGAGGAAATCGCTCGCGCCCCGGGGGAAGAAGCAGCGGTCGCGCCGGAACCCATGCCGGCGCCTGAATCCGCACCGGCGGCGGTGTCCGAGTACAACGTCAAGCGCGGCGATACCCTGTGGGCCATCGCCGAGAAGGCGCGCGCTGACGATAAAGACGTGACGGTCGAGCAGGTTATTCTCGCGATTTATCGCACCAACAAGGACGCCTTCTTTGGCAACAACGTCAATAATCTGAAAGCCGGCAAGATTCTCAAAATTCCCGAGCGGGAAGAAGTGGGAGCTGTCGCGTCGCCACAGGCGCGGCGGGAATTTCGTGCGCAATACGATGCGTGGCAGGAATATAAGCTGAAGCTGGCGAGTGCCAGCGGAGCGATCAAAGTAACGGAAACGCCGGAAGTGGCGCCGCCAGCGGCCGTGGAGATGCCAGCGGCGGCGGTGGCCAAGAAAGCGGAAGTGAAGCCGCCGAAAACAGCACCCAGCGTAGCGGACAAGGGCAGGCAAGACGAGCTGCTCAAGATCGTGCGCAGCACGCTGCAACAGGAAAAGAGCACGCCCGACAAGAAGGTCACCGAGAACGAATCCGCTAAGGACGTGGCTGACCGTGAACAGCTGGCGCTGGCGGAACGCGCCGCCACGCTGGAAGAATCCCTCGAATCCAAGCGCCTCGAGAACAAGGATCTCAGTGAAAAGGTCGGAGTTGTGCGCTCGCAGCTCAAGAAAGAATCGCGCTTGATCGAGCTGGAGAGCCAGAGTCTCGCGCAACAAAAGCCAGCCCCGGAAACCAAGGCGGCGGAGCCCGCGCCAAAACCTGTGGCGCCCGTGGCCAAACCAGTGGAGCAACCGGTCGCCCCGAAGCCTGTGGCAGCGGCCAAGGTCGAACCACTGCCGCCCGTCAAACCCGCCGAGGTGCCACCGGCAACGCCCAAGGTAAAACGAATACCGCCGCCACCGGCGCCGGCCGCGGAGAAGGATTTCCTGTCGTCGATATTGGAGGCTGTGCAGAGCGATCTGCTGATGCCGGTAGTTATCGGCATTGTGGTATTGCTGAGCGGTGGCATTGCGCTCGTGTACTTCCGCCGCCGCCAGAAATCCATTGCCGAATTTGAAGAAAGCATTCTTTCCGCTGATGCTATCAGCACCGATCAACCGGTAACCACCGGTGACGTTACCGGCCAGCCTCAGGCGGCCGCGACTACCGGTGGCGATACGTCCTTCCTTAGCGATTTCAGCCAAGGCGGCATGGGTAACATCCACACTGACGAGGTCGACCCGGTGGCCGAGGCCGAGGTTTATCTTGCCTACGGCCGTGACGAAACGGCGGAAGAAATCCTCAAGGAGGCGATGGTCAAGAATCCGGATCGTCAGGAGCTCAAACTCAAGCTGCTTGAAATTTACCACCAGCGAAACGATGCGGGAGCGTTTGAGACACTGGCCGAGGAACTTTACGCCGCGCTCGGCGGCCGCGGTGGGAAGATTTGGACTAAGGTCGAAGAGATGGGCCGTAAACTCAACCCCGAGAACCCGATGTTCCGCGGCGGTGCTCCCGCCACGGCACCCGCATCCGCGCCGCCGGCGAAACCTGCGGCACCCGCCGCCGCGACGGCCAAGCCGGAATCCGTCGGCGATTTCGATTTTGATATTGAATCAACCGCCGCCGCCACTGCCGAGGTTCGGGCACTGGCTCGCGATGGTCTTTCCGTTACCATGGCGGAGGCTCCTGCCATCAAAGCGGAACCGGCGACCAGTTTTGAATCGCTCGACTTAGGTACGGCGGCAGACAGTGGACTGGATTTTGATATCGGCGCTTTAGACGAGGCCGCCACACCCGACTTCAATCCATCGGCGGCCCCGGCCTCCGCGGGGAATGAAATTAAATGGGAACCCGCACCGGTCGCCGTCGCCGCGGAGGCCGATCTCGAAGCGGCCGCCCCTGGCGGCAAAGCCCAGGGATCAGGGCAATGGGATGAGACGGCAACGAAGCTCGATCTGGCCAAGGCCTACATCGATATGGGCGATGCCGAAGGCGCGCGCAGCATCCTGCAGGAAGTCATGGCGGAAGGCAGCGAGGCGCAGAAGAAACAGGCCCAGGATCTCTCGGCCCAGATCGCCTGAGCCGACGGACTCTCAGTATCTCCGCTTGAAGTAAATCTCCGCGCCGCGGGTCAATCCCGTTTTGGCCTCTACGCCGACGTAACCATTCGGGTCCACATTCAGGTCGAGGCCGAGAAAACCACCCGCGCGCGAGTGGCGCTCGAAATTCGTGGTGCGATTGATAGCGCCGCTGATGCGTTCCTCACCGTCGATATATCCGTAGCTGCCCCCGCCATACAGGCGCCATTTTCGACTAAGTGTCACGATGGCGCCGAGTTGTGCTTGAGCTTCGGACCAGTCGATCACCACCGTCTGGGCGTCGCTCTTGTGATCCACCTTCTGATAGGTGTAGTTGAGTGCGTAAAACAGCGTGGCGTACTGACCGGTGACCAAGACCGCGTGGAGCGAGAAACCGGCATGATAGCCATCGAGTTCGAGGCCCGCGGTGACCGGGTTATTCGTCTGCGTGACATAGGCATATCCGCCATACATCCCCAGCGTTATGTGCTCGCTCGCCTGCTCGCGCAAGGACACGCCCAGCCAACGGCTGGCGGTGTCGATGGCCTGAGCGCCGTAATCAAACGGGGCTTTGGTGCGGGCCAGCCGCAACGAAAAATCCGGGCCCTGGCTGTAATCTTCCGGTGCCAGGGGTCCAGCCGCGTCGGCCAGCCATGGCCAGGCCATAAGCCACAAGAGCGCCAGACGCTTCATGTTTTCTGCTTCCGGTCGTAGACCAAAAACGTATAGGCGTAGGCGTGCTTGTCATCCGCCTCGTGCCGTTCGCGGCTGATCTCCTGCCAGTGATGCTGGTTGAAATCCGGGAAATACGTATCGCCATTCACCTGGGCGTGCACCAGCGTCAGGTAAAGCCGGTCGGCGCGATCGAATGCTTGACGGTAAATTTCCGCGCCGCCGATGACGAATATCTCCGCCGTGTTACTGGCGGACGACAACGCCTCTTCGAGGGAGTGTTTCACGAGACAACCCAATGCGCGGTAATCCGGATTACGCGTGATGACGATGTTGGTGCGGTCCGGCAGCGGTTTGCCGATGGATTCATAGTTCCGGCGCCCCATGATGACGGGATGACCGGTGGTGAGTCTTCGAAAATGCTTGAGGTCGGCCGGCAGACGCCAGGGCAGCGTGTTGTTGACACCGATCACGCGGTTTTCCGCCATGGCGGCGATGAGGGAAACGCGCTGCGCGCGAGCCACGATGTTTACACCGCCACCGGCGCCTTGATGGCAGGATAGGGGTCGTAGTTCAACAGTTCGAAATCGTCGTAGTCAAAATCAAACAACGAGATTTTCTGCGGGTTAAGACGCAGGGTCGGCAGCGGTTTCGGCTCGCGCGCGAGCTGCGTATGCGCCTGTTCCAGGTGATTGAGATAAAGATGCGCATCGCCCAAGGTGTGTATGAGCTCGCCCGGCTTGAGCCCGGTCACCTGCGCCATCATCAGCGTGAGCAAGGCGTAGGAGGCGATGTTGAACGGAACCCCCAGAAAGATATCGGCACTGCGCTGATAAAGCTGGCACGACAGCCGGCCCTGGGTGACATAGAACTGGAACAGCAAATGGCAGGGGGGCAGCGCCATCCGGTCGATCTCGGAGACATTCCAGGCGCTGACGATGAGTCGGCGTGAATCCGGATTCGTGCGAATCTCCCGCACCACCTGAGAAATCTGATCGATACCCTTGCCGTCCCGCGTCGGCCAGGAGCGCCATTGCGATCCGTAAATTGGACCGAGATCGCCGTTGTCATTGGCCCATTCATCCCAGATGCTGACGCCGTGTTCTTTCAGGTAACGGATGTTGGTGTCGCCGCGCAGGAACCACAGCAATTCGTGGATGATGGACTTGGTGTGCACCTTCTTGGTGGTGACCAGCGGAAACCCCTGGGACAAATCGAAGCGCATTTGATGGCCGAATACGCTCAGGGTGCCGGTGCCGGTGCGATCGTCCTTGCGCGACCCGTTCTGCATTACGTGGCGCATCAAATCGAGATACTGTCGCATGCATGATCTCCGTTGTTTCGTTGTTCCATGACGCCTTACGGGCCGATTATATCCGCTCGACGTAATAGGCGCAGCCGGCTAATGCCGGGACCGTGCGAACAGACGGACGTGCCGGTGTTTGAAAATGGGCAGCAGTATCATGCCCGCGATGAAGCCGCCGATATGCGCGCCAAACGCCACGCCGCCGGCTTGCGGGTCGGATAGCGCCGTGCTGATGAGCTGCAATACAAACCAGAAACCCAGCACCGCCATGGCCGGCAGATGGACCATCTGGGTATAAAAGCCGAGCGGGAGGAGCACCAGCACGCGGGCATGGGGGTAAAGCAGCAAATAGGCCCCCAGTACCCCGGAGATGGCACCGCTCGCGCCGATCATGGGCACGGTGGAAGCCACGTTGGGCAGGGACTGGGCGAACACGGCGGCGACTCCGCACAGCAGATAGAAAATCACGAAGCGCACGTGGCCCATCGCGTCCTCGACGTTGTTGCCGAAGATCCAGAGATACAGCATGTTGCCGATCAGGTGCATCCAGCCACCGTGCAGAAACATGGAGGTGAACACGGTCAGGGTCGGGGGTACCAGCGCCAGTTCCGGTGGCAGTGTTTTTCCACCCAACAACGTGGCTGGGATGACACCCAGGCTCATGACGGCGGCCTCGAATCCGCGTGACCCGAGTGACAGTTGCCACAGGAAGATCAGCGCGCAGAGGACAATCAAGATGATGGTCACCACCGGCTGGATCGTCGTGGGGTTATCGTCGCGCAGCGGAATCATGACGGCTTCCTGTCCAAAACCTTGAGCGGATCCTGGCGATAAAAGTTTTGCAGATGTGCATAGACTGCCGGAAAGTCCTGGTAAATCAGCCGTGGTTGAGTAAAAAAAGTTTCGGTCATGACGGCAAAAAACTCCGCCGGATTTTCGGTGGCGTAGGGGTCGATGCGGCAGCGTTTTTTCGCGTCATGCGTCGCACACAGTTGCCGGTAGGCGTCGTGGAAATCGCGCGCCCAGGCGCGCGCCTGCATGTCGGAGTGCAACGGTGGAAAACCGTTGGCCGCGCCATTCAGCACGTCCAGCTTGTGTGCGCATTCATGTATCACGAGATTGTAATCGCTCGGAAATTTGTCTTCTTCCAGGATCGATTCCCATGATAATACAATCGGACCCTGGGATAGGGATTGACCGCAGAGGTCCGTCATTTCGCGGTGCACGACGCCGTGTTCATCCATGTATTCATCATGCACCCGGAAATCGCCGGGATAAATGACGACCGCCATCCATTCCGCGTAATAATCCAGCCCGAGATTCAGCACCGGGATACCGGCATGCAGCGCTATGCGCGCACGCATGGCGTTGTTGACCGCCACCCCGAGCGCGCCTTCAAACGATTTGCTGGCGAGCAAGCGGGAGCTGAGTTCGCGCAGACGCGCCTGATCGGTCTTGGGCAAGGCACGCGCATACGGAGAAGTGCGCAAGGTTTTTGACCACAGCGTGTCGGGCAGGGCATTTTCCGTGGAACGCCAGCGACGATAAAGTTTTTTCAGCCCACCCGCCGTGGTGCGGGCGATGCGCCGCCGCGATTTTTTACGAGCGGCGACCACCGCTCAACAGCTGAATCGCGAGTTTTTTGGCTGTTTCCACGGCCGGCTGATCCAGGGGATTGATGCCGTACAGCAAACCGGCGTAAACCGTGGTGCGCTGGTAGAGATCGATCAACTGGCCGATGACATGGGCGTTCAGCGCGGGCAGACGCAGGGTCATGTTCGGATGCCCGGCGTCGGTGATGACCTGGCTCGTGGCCTGAAACTCGGCCTCGATGACATCTTTGACATGCTTGCCTTCAAGATATGGAAAGAATTTTTTCTCTGTTTCGGACAGCGGAATCGAGAAGTCCTGTTCCCAGGTATCGAGCGCCAGAAAGGTGAAAATTTTATCGAGACGTGACTCGAGATACATCTGCAACTGGCTGTGCTGGTCGACCGCGCCCAGGGCCGGTACCGGCAGTGTTCCCGCAGGGGGTTGGCCCGGCCTGGTATCCATCTTCTTGCCGAGCGATTCGGCCCACAGCTGGCGGTACCAGTCGCCAAACAGCTGCAACCGGTCGGCATAGGGCATCATAATAGAGATGCGTTTATTCTTGTCGGTATCCAGCAGGTAGAACAACGCCGCCATTTCCAGTGCCGGGTTGTTCTGAGGGTCGTCGGCGAGGCAACGCGCGGCATTGGCCGCGGCCCCGGCCAGCAGCGCGCGAATATCCATTCCCGCCACCGCCAGCGGCAACAGGCCCACGGCGGTCAGCACGGAATACCGGCCGCCCACCTTGGGCGGCACCGGCAGTGACGGAATTTCTTCGCGCCCGGCCAGTTCACGCAACCACCCCTGCGCCGG
>JAUSDQ010000236.1 GCA_030650525.1 Sulfuricaulis sp. | reverse complement strand
GGATCGTAAATTTAATGCATGTTTCCAGCGTGTAGGGCGCAATAGCACAGCGTATTGCGCCGGATGTTTATCAGGCGTCCGAGCGAAACACATTCGGCGGAATACGGCCTTCGGCCTATTCCGCCCTACGTGAACTGTTCCCTGACCCCTAATCCCGGTTTTCAGCAAAGCCGCGGCGCTTGACCACGGCATCCAGCTCCTTCAACGTTTCCAGAAGTTCCTGCATGCGTCCGAGCGGCCAGGCATTCGGCCCGTCGGACAGCGCCTGGTCCGGGTCCGGATGGGTTTCCATGAACAGGCCCGCGACACCGGTCGCGATCGCGGCGCGCGCCAGCACCGGCACGAACTCGCGCTGCCCGCCGCTCTTCGTGCCCTGCCCGCCGGGCAGCTGCACCGAATGGGTGGCATCGAATACCACCGGGCATCCGGTCGCACGCATGATCGCCAGCGAGCGCATATCCGATACCAGATTATTGTAACCGAAAGAAACCCCGCGTTCGCATACGAGAATGCGATCCTTGCCGCCCGCCTCGACCGCTTTATCCACGACATTCTTCATGTCATGCGGAGCCAGGAATTGGCCCTTCTTGATATTGACCGGTTTACCGGCCGCGACCACGGCCTGAATGAAATCCGTCTGCCGGCACAAAAACGCCGGTGTCTGTAATACGTCCACCGCGGCCGCCACGGCGGCGATGTCGTCGGCATCGTGCACGTCGGTCAGCACCGGCACGCCGATCTGCTTCCTGACTTTCGCGAGAATCTCCAAGCCCTGCTCCATGCCAAGCCCACGGTAGGATTTCGATGAACTGCGGTTGGCCTTGTCGTAGGATGATTTATAGATAAACGGGATGCCGAGACCCTTGGTAATTTCATTCAGCCGGCCGGCGGTATCGAGCGCCATCGTCTCGGATTCAATCACGCAGGGTCCGGCAATGAGAAAAAACGGCCGGTCGAGTCCGGCCTCGAAGCCGCATAGTTTCATGTCACGGCGGCCTGTGTGCGTGGAACCGACTGGGCGCGATAGGCGCGTCCGGCCTGGACAAAACCGGTAAACAGCGGGTGACCGTCGCGCGGCGTGGAGGTGAACTCCGGATGGAACTGAACTCCCACGAACCAGGGATGATCCGCCAGTTCAATAATTTCGACCAGCGTGCCATCCACGGAAGTGCCGGCGACGACCAAGCCCTTCTCCGGCAAGCTCTGCCGATACTGGTTGTTGAATTCGTAGCGGTGACGATGACGCTCGATGATGGAATCCTTGCCATAGAGACCGCGCACGTGCGTTCCCGGCATCAGCTTGCATTCCTGGCTACCCAGGCGCATGGTTCCGCCCAGATCGCCATCGGCGCTGCGCATTTCCTTGGCGCCCTCCGACGTGGTCCATTCGGTGATCATCGCGATCACCGGATGCGGCGTTTTGGGATTGAATTCGGTGCTGTGCGCACCCTTGAGTCCCGCCACATTGCGCGCAAACTCGATGACGGCGACTTGCATGCCCAGACAAATACCGAGATAGGGAATTCCTTTGGTGCGCGCAAAATTGACCGCCTTGATCTTGCCCTCGATGCCGCGCTCGCCAAAACCGCCCGGCACCAGAATGGCGTCCACGTCCTCGAGCGGTGCCGTGCCCTGGCTGTCGATCTGCTCGGAATCCACATACCGGATATTGACGCGCGTCAGCGTCTGGATGCCCGCGTGCTTCAACGCCTCGGACAATGACTTGTAGGACTCCGTGAGATGCACGTATTTGCCGACCATGGCCACCGTGATTTCGCCGTTTGGGTGCTCCATGGCGTGGACCACCTTGT
>JAUSDQ010000230.1 GCA_030650525.1 Sulfuricaulis sp. | reverse complement strand
ATCAAGCCGCCTCAATCTCCGCCACCGCCGACTGCTTGGTCAGCAGCGTGATCAGCGTCGTCAGTTGATTCTTCATTTCACGCCGGTCGATGATCATGTCCACCGCGCCGTGTTCGAGCAGAAACTCCGCGCGCTGAAAGCCTTCCGGCAGGGTTTCGCGCACCGTTTGCTGGATCACGCGCGCGCCGGCGAAGCCGATCAGCGCGCCGGGTTCGGCGATCACCACGTCGCCCATAAAGGCGAAGCTGGCGGACACGCCGCCCATGGTCGGGTCGGTCAGCACCGAGATGAACGGCAGTTTTTCCTGGCTGAGCTGCGTCAAGGCGGCGCAGGTCTTCGCCATCTGCATCAACGACAGCAGGCCTTCCTGCATGCGCGCACCGCCGCTGGCGGCAAAGCAGATGAACGGGCATTTCTGCTCCAGCGCAACCTGCACGCCGCGCACGAAACGTTCGCCGACCACCGAGCCCATCGAACCGCCCATGAAATTAAATTCGAATGCCGCGACGACCACCGGAACCGCATGGATGCTGCCTTGCATCACCACCAGCGCATCTTCCTCATTGGTGCTCTTTTTGGCAGCGACGAGGCGCTCCGAATACTTGCGGCTGTCCTTGAATTTAAGGGTGTCGATCGACAGCACTTCCGCGCCGATTTCAAACCGCCCTTCGCCGTCGAGCAGAAAATCCAGGCGAGTACGCGCGGTGATGCGGTGATGGTGATTGCACTTCGGGCAAACGCTCTGGTTCTTTTCCAGGTCAGAGTGATACAACACCGCCTGACAGGATGGACACTTGTGCCACAAGCCTTCCGGCACGTTCTTCTTGGCATCGCCGTCGCGATGTTTGATCTTGGGCGGCAATAATTTCTGGAACCAGCTCATCTCAACTCCTTTACAAATTCACTATTTTGTCCGCAGATTTCGCAGATTACCGCAGATTAAAACCAGACACACTTAATGATTTGGCAGTTAATCTGCGTCAATCTGTGTAATCTGCGGATAAAAGTTTTAAGCCTGATCCACCGCCAGCCTTAGTTCTTTGACCAGCTTGCTCACATTGGCGACGACATTCTGTTCCGTCGAATTCTCGATTTCCTGCACGATGCGGCTGCCCACCACCACGCCGTCGCACAGCTTCGCCACCGCCAGCGCTGTCGCAGCATCTCGGATACCGAAGCCGACACCGATGGGCAGGTTAATATGCTTGCGCAGATGCGGAATCTTCTGTTCGATGGCGGACAGATCCAGGTGTCCTGCGCCGGTCACACCTTTCAGCGACACGTAATACACATAGCCGCGCGCCTGCTTGGCGACGCGCTCCACGCGAACATCGGTGCTGGTCGGCGCGAGCAGAAAGATCGGATCGATACCGTGTTTTTCCAGATGCGCAAACGCCTCGTGGCCTTCTTCCGGCGGAAAGTCCACCGTCAGCACGCCATCCACCCCCACCTCTGCGCAGCGCTTGGCAAAACGCTCCCAGCCCATCGCCTCGATCGGGTTGCCATAGCCCATCAGCACGATGGGCGTACTCGCATTCTTGGTCCGGAAAGAAGCCACCATATCGAGCACGTCGTGCAACGCTACCCCATGCTTGAGCGCGCGCTCGGAAGCGCGCTGAATGGTCGGGCCGTCCGCCATCGGATCGGAGAACGGCACGCCGAGCTCGATCACATCTGCCCCCGCCTCCACCAAGGCGTGCAGCAACGGCACGGTGAGCGCCGGCGCGGGATCGCCCGCCGTAAAAAACGGGATCAGCGCCTTGCGCTGGTGTTGCTTGAGTTTTTCGAAAACAGTCTGTATGCGTGACATGATGCTTCCTAGTTCATGTAGGTCGGGCTTTGCCCGACATGGCGGGCAGAGCCCGCCCTACGATTTATCCGTTTCATAGCGTAATCCCCGATGCACGCGCCACCGTCGCCATATCCTTGTCGCCGCGTCCGGACAGGTTCACCAGCAGCACTTTGTCCTTGCCCATGCCCGGCGCGATTTTTGCGGCATGGGCCAGCGCGTGGCTGGATTCCAGCGCGGGGATGATGCCTTCCAGGTGGCACAGGTCGTGGAACGCGCGCAGCGCCTCGTCGTCGTTGATCGCCACGTATTCCGCGCGCCCGCTGTCTTTCAGCCAGCTATGCTCCGGGCCGACGCCGGGATAGTCCAACCCCGCCGAGATGGAATGCGTCTCGATGATCTGGCCGTTCTCGTCCTGCATCAGATAAGTGCGGTTGCCGTGCAGCACACCCACCGCGCTGTTGGTGGTCAGCGGCGCGGCGTGCTGCCCGCTGTTGATGCCGTGCCCGCCTGCCTCCACGCCGATCAGTTTCACGCCGGGCATGTCGATGTAGGAATAGAACACGCCCATCGCGTTGGAGCCGCCGCCGACGCAGGCGATCACCGCATCCGGCTGGCGACCGGCCAGTTCCGGCATTTGCACCAAACATTCCTTGCTGACGATGGCATTGAAATCGCGCACCATCATCGGATAGGGGTGCGGTCCCGCCACCGTGCCGATGATGTAAAAAGTATTCTCGATGTTGGTCACCCAGTCGCGCATCGCTTCGTTCAGCGCGTCCTTGAGCGTCTTGGAGCCGCTCTCCACCGGCACCACGGTCGCGCCGAGCAGCTTCATGCGGTACACGTTCTGCGCCTGGCGCTGCACGTCTTCCGAGCCCATGTACACCACGCATTCCATGCCGTAGCGCGCCGCCACGGTGGCCGTCGCCACGCCGTGCTGGCCCGCGCCGGTCTCGGCGATCACGCGCGGCTTACCCATGCGCTTGGCGAGCAGCGCCTGTCCCACGGTGTTATTCACCTTGTGCGCGCCGGTATGGTTGAGGTCTTCGCGCTTCAGGAATATCTGCGCGCCGCCAAGCTGTTGCGACCAACGTTTGGCGTGGTAGATTGGGCTGGGGCGACCGACGTAATGCTTGAGGTCGTAATTCAGCTCGGCGATGAATTCCGGATCGTGGCGATATTTTTCATAGGCCTGATCCAATTCGTCCAGCGCACCCATCAGGGTTTCGGCGACATAAATGCCGCCGTAAGGGCCAAAGTGGCCGCTCTTATCAGGGTAATCGTACATCTGACTTTTTAACCTCTTGTATGAAACGGGCGACCTTCGCCGCATCCTTTATGCCCTTCAGGGTATTGATTCCCTTTGCCGCCTCCACTCCACTGGACAC
>JAUSDQ010000270.1 GCA_030650525.1 Sulfuricaulis sp. | reverse complement strand
CACTGCTGTCCAAGATAATCATTTCCGCGGCACGCGTACCTCAATTTCCCCGCGGTTTTGGATAGGTAAGATCGCCTTCTCATTTTCCTGCCCCCCGAATGCTGTCCAAGATCAGGCCAGGGCCAGCGCCGCTTGTTGCGGTTGATCGTTGGGATCGGGCGGTGTGGCGAAGGGCTCGTCGAGCCACGCCATCAAATCGCGGTGCGTGAAGAGATTCATGCGAAGCAGCGCCACGAGATTCGACATCGACCAGCCGAAGCGCGAGAGCAGCTGCAGGTAGCGCAACAGCAGAATCGCGATCAGGGCGCACCAGAGCTGGGTTTTGACCGCATTGGGCGTAGTGCCGACAAACGTCTTGACCTTCAGGTTTTGCTTGATGGCCTTGAAAAAGAGCTCCACGGCCCAGCGATCCTTATAGATGGCGGCGATCGTGGAGGCCCCGAGCGTCAGATGGTTGGTGAGGAAGACCAGGCGCTCCCCGGTTTCGGGATGCACGGTCTCCACCCGGCGAAGCGGATAGGGACAGCGTTCCTCGGCCTTAACCCCGGTGAGCTCGATGATTTGATCGCTCACGATGCCACGGTGTTGGGGCGGCTCGCGTTCCTCGGTGATGACGTACTGGGTGTTGTCCTTGATACGGGTGACGAAATAGACCCCCGCCTCGGTCCACTCGCCAAAGAGCCGGTAGTCGTTATAGCCGCGGTCGTAGACCACCACGGTTCCGGCCGGGAAAACAAGCGTTTTGGCGATCCGCACGTCGTGGACCTTGCCCTCGGTGATGACCGCGAAACAGGGCAGGTAGCCGTCGTGGTCGAGCAGCAGGTGCAGCTTCACCGCCCCTTTGGTGCGCCGGAACTTCGCCCAGTCGAAGACCGAGAGACACAGATCGATCGTGCTCGCATCGAGACTGACCAGCTTGTTCTTGAAGCGAAACTTGCGCGGGGAGGCCGCCTTCGCGCTCACCTGGGCGTAGAGCTGCCCGAACACCTTCTCGTAGAGTTGCCAGGGCCGGTGGGCATTGGCGTAGGCGAGCGAGGAGCGCGCCGGGGCCTCGATACCGAGATGCTGGAGCTTGCCCTCGCAACTCTTAAGGCCCCCTTCGATCTCGCGCAGGCTGTGGGCGCGCCCGAGTTGGCAGAAAAGCATCGCCACGAACTGACTCCAGGAGCTTAAACCCTTGGTGGCGCGCTCGGCATTGGTTTCCTTGACCAGGCGCTGGAAATCGGTACGCGGGATGAGCTTGAGTATCTGGCTAAACATGCTGCATGATGTCTTCACGTTGGGCCTCCGGTTGCGGATGAGTGGGTGTTGTTCGCAAACTCATCTTACTCAACTTCTCCGGGGAGCCCCAACGTCGTGAGTTATTTTGGACAAGAGTG
>JAUSDQ010000207.1 GCA_030650525.1 Sulfuricaulis sp. | reverse complement strand
ACGGGATAAGGGCGGGTTGGTGTAAGATTTTGGCGCGTGGTACGCGCCCTACATTTTTTGGTTACACTAAACGTTTGAGCACACTCAAGGAAAGCCCGGCAATCATGCCTAATCCCCAGATCGCTGTTATGCCGACCATGCCGCTCGTTTATCTCAACGGGCAATTTCTTCCACCCGACCAGGCCAAGGTGTCGGTTTTCGATCGCGGCTTCATTTTTGGCGACGGGGTGTATGAGGTCATCCCGGTTTTCGGCGGGCGGCTGTTCCGCCTGGCGCATCATCTTGCACGCCTGGAGGCGAGCCTCGCCGCCATCCGTCTGCGCAATCCCCATAACACGGAGGAATGGAGCGCCATTTTCACGCGCCTGATGGCGGCAAATGGCGCCGGCGATCAGTCGATTTATCTACAGGTCACCCGCGGGGTGGCGCCGCGCGATCACGCCTTTCCGCCCAATATCACGCCCACGGTGTTCGCCTACGCCCAGCCGGTTAAATTCGCTCCCGGGGAACAGCTGACCCAGGGTGTGGCGGCCATCACCACCGAGGACATCCGCTGGATGCGTTGCGACATCAAGGCAATTGCCCTGCTGGCCAACGCGCTGCTGCGCCAGCAGGCGATCGAGCAGGGCGCGGTCGAGGCGATTCTGGTGCGCGCGGGCTGGGTCACGGAAGGCGCTGCCAGCAATATTTTTATTGTCAAAGGCAACCGCCTCATCACACCGCCGAAGGGCCCGTTTATTTTACCGGGCATCACGCGCGACCTGGTCGTGGAAATCGCGCGTATGCAAAAAATCGCCTGCAATGAACAAGCAGTCAGTATCGAGGCGTTACGCTCGGCGGATGAGATATGGCTGACCAGTTCGCTGAAGGAAGTGCTCCCGATCACGCGCCTGGATGGACAACCGGTGGGCCATGGCAAACCGGGACCGATGCACGCGCGAATGTTCAAGCTCTACCAGGAATACAAACAGGCGTTCATCCAAGGGCGGGCGGACTGATGCGGGTTGCGCCCAAAATCGCCTCGGCCGATGAGCTGGTCGTGCGCCAGCTCGGATGCCGGGATTATCTCCCCACATTCCGCGCCATGCAGGATTTCACGAACGCACGCACGGCGGTTACGCACGATGAAATCTGGTTGCTGGAGCATCCACCGGTTTTTACCATGGGGCTCAAAGGCCGCGAGGGTACGCGCGCGGAAATAAACGGCATACCCGTGGCGTACACCGACCGCGGCGGTGACGTGACGTATCACGGTCCGGGTCAGCTCGTGGCTTACATTCTTATGGATCTGCAGCGGCGCGGCTGGGGGATAAAGCGTCTCGTCGACAGCCTGGAGCAGGCGGTCATTAACCTGCTGGCGGCGTATCAAATCCAGGCCACGCGGCGCCCGGGAGCGCCCGGGGTGTACGTGGCCGCGGCCAAAATTGCCGCGCTCGGCCTGCGGGTCCGCTGCGGCGCCAGTTATCATGGCATCGCGTTCAATCGGGACCTGGACCTCACGCCCTTTTCCTACATCGATCCCTGTGGCTATCCGGGACAGCCGGTCACGCAACTCATAGACCTTGGCATCCGCAGGGACAAGGCCATGGTCGAGCGTGACCTGATCGAACAACTGACCCGCGAGCTGGGATATACTGGCGGCGTGCAGGCGTCAGAAAATTTGCCAACCGGACCGTAGTGAGCATGAATAACGACAAACCGCGCGCGCCCGCCGGCATCGATCAGAAAGGCGCGGCCAAAACCGCGCGCATTCCCATCAAGATTGTTCCGCAAGCGGAGCTGCCGCGCAAACCGGCGTGGATTCGCGCCAAGGCCCCGACCCATCCGGAAGTCGGCCGGCTCAAGACATTGTTGCGCGCGCATGGACTGCACACGGTCTGCGAAGAGGCCAGCTGCCCCAATCTCGGTGAGTGTTTCAGCCACGGCACCGCCACGTTCATGATCATGGGGCGGCTGTGTACCCGCCGCTGCCCGTTCTGCGACGTCGCGCACGGCCGGCCGCTGCCGCTGGATGCCGCTGAACCGGAAAATCTGGCGCGCGCGATCGCCGAAATGAAATTGAAATTCGTGGTGATTACCTCGGTCGATCGCGACGACCTGCGTGACGGCGGCGCGGCCCACTTTGCCGCCTGCATCGGCGCGGTGCGCCGGCACACACCGGCGACCTCGGTCGAGATACTCGTGCCGGATTTCCGCGGGCGCATGGAGGTGGCACTCGAAATCCTCGGCGCAGCATTGCCGGATGTGTTCAATCACAACCTGGAAACCGTGCCGCGCCTGTACCAGGCCGCGCGGCCCGGCGCCGATTATCGGCATTCGCTGGAACTGCTGCGCCGGTTCAAGGAACGCCACGCGGGTATCCTGACCAAATCCGGATTGATGGTGGGACTCGGGGAAACCAACGAAGAAATTCTGGAAGCGATGCGCGACCTGCGCGCACAGGGCTGCGAGCTGCTCACCGTCGGCCAGTACCTGCAACCGAGCCGGCATCATCTGCCCGTGGCGCGCTTCGTGCCACCGGCGGAGTTCGAACAATTCGCCAAGGCCGCGCGGGCCATGGGCTTCCGCAATGCCGCCAGCGGTCCGATGGTACGTTCCTCCTACCACGCCGAACAGCAGGCCGCGGGTCATTCGTTCTGATGGCTATTAATGTAGCCCTGCTTCGCTCGTCTTATCATTCATGGTAGACATCACCACCAAAATCCAGGCGTTGTGGCTGTTGCCCCCGGGCAGCATCATTATCGCGGCGCTGCTCGGTTTTCTTATCCAGATTCGCTGGTTATTCGTGGGCAGCGTCATTATCTTTCTCAGCATCGCCGCGCTGCTGGTCCTGAGTCTGCCGCTTACCGGCTCCCAGTTAATGCACGGGATTGAATCGCGTTTCCCGCCGCTGCGGCTCCCCGCCGCCACGCCAACCGACCCGCCGCCGGGCGCCATCGTCATTCTGGGCGGAGGCCGTTACACCGATGCGGCGGAATTCGGAGAAGGGGATAGCGTGAACCGGCTAACACTTGAACGCCTGCGTTATGGGGTCCATTTGCATCGTCTCACCGGCCTGCCGATTTTAGTCAGCGGCGGTACACCTCACGGCGAACCGGTCTCGGAAGCGGCACTGATGCAGGCGACGCTGACGCGCGATTTTCAGGTGGAGGCCAAGTGGATCGAGGATAAATCCGACGACACTTACGAAAACGCCACGTATTCGAAAAAAATACTGGCGCAGGCCGGCGTGCGGCGCGTTTATCTCGTGACCCACGCCGCCCATATGCCGCGCGCGGTATGGTCGTTCGAGACCCTGGGCATCAGCACCATTCCAGCGCCCATGGGTTTCAGTACGCTCAGCAAGGAAGGCCGTGAAACACTGGGATATTATCCGTCCGCCTACGGGATGCGCCTAAGCAGCGGCGCACTGCACGAACGCCTGGGCCTCATGTGGTACAAGTATAAGCACCGCATGCCGGAAGCGGTTATGGATGCTGCACCGGCGCCGGCGCGCTGATAGTTTAGAGCGGCGGCAGCGCTGTTCTTAGCCAATGCCGCGCTGCAGCGGGCGCACGTTGGACAAAGACATTTCGGAGAAATCGGAAAATCTTTTCTGAATCTCCAGAACGGCGTCGATGTTGCGCAACATAACGTCGATACAGTCCGGATCGAAATGCCTGCCGCGTTCCTGACGCATCTGTTCCAGCACATCCTTGAGAGTCCACGCCTGTTTGTACGGACGTACCGACAACAACGCGTCCAGTTCGTCCGCCACGGCCACGATGCGCCCCACGAGCGGTATTTTCGCGCCCACCAGGCCCCGGGGATAACCTTGGCCGTTGTATTTCTCGTGATGCGAATGGGCAATGTCCGCGCCCATACGCAACAGTGACGAGCTTGAGTCTTTCAATACTTCATGCCCAATGGTCGTGTGCGTCTTCATGATCCCCCACTCTTCGGGACTGAGCTTTCCGGGCTTCAGCAGAATCTTGTCCGGAATGCCGACCTTGCCGATATCGTGCATGGGCGCGGCCAGGTAAATCATGTCGCAGAACTGCTCATCTTGACCGAGCTGCTTGGCGATCAGCCGCGCAATGTGCGCCACACGATGCATGTGATTGCCGGTCTCCTCGTCGCGCGCGGTGCTGAGCTGGGAGAGTTTGAAAATAATCTGTTCGTGCTCGCGTTCAATCGTCTGCCGCGACAGGAGCTCCACGTCATGCGCCAGTCTTTCCACCCGGCCGAGCGGGTTGACGAGACTCATGCGCAGCGTCAACAGATTACACAAGCGCACCTTGAAATCGTCCGGGTTGACCGGGCGTGTCACGAAATCATTGGCCCCGCTCACCAGGGCCAGCTGCCGGAGTTCGCTGTCCGAGGATCCGGTAACCATGACCATGGGAATGCCCTTGAACCGCGGCAGTTTGCGCACTTCGACCAGAAACTCGATGCCATTCATGCCCGGCATGTTGTAATCCACTATGCAGATGTCCGGTTCGTTTTCACGGCACCAGACTAGCGCTTCATGGCCGGCGGAAAAAATCACCGAGTTAATGGACTCCATCCCGGGCAGGCCCTTGAGCATCCGTTGCATGACATCAAGATTCTCCTTGCTATCGTCCAACAGGAGAATGATTGGATTCATGACAGGCACCCCGAATGACATTATTTGTATTAACTTGTTCAAGTTCCGTGCCAGACAGGCCTTTCAATCGCGGGTCCTGGCACCTATCTGCCGCCAAGGACGCTAAGATCGCCCCTTGAAAATGCAATTATTTCCTTTTTTCAGGCACATAGAATTTCCCTGTCAGGCCGCGGAAAATTAATGAAATCGTGTTTTCTAGCCGGTTTCCGAATGGCCTGAAACTACAAGTCTTACTGCTGCTGGCATACACTTTGCATATTACCTAGGCAGGAAATACCCAAAGGAATGCGAGGTTGAACCATGACTGCAACTACCAAGGCACAGGCACTACCCCCCATGAAGCCGCAGATCACGCTCGATCTGAATGGCACGGCCTCCCCCGGACCGCTGCCTTCTCTCCGTCGCGCCATGCGCACCCTGGAGCAAGGGCAGGTACTCCTGCTGATCAGCGATTTCCCGAGCGTTGAAAATGACCTTCATCTCTGGGCCAAACAAACGAACAACCAGATCCTGTTCGTCGACCGGTCACGGCCCAATGGTTTCGGCTTTTTTATTCTGAAAGGCGATCTCTGGCCGGTGGAACGGTCGGTGGATGTGACCGGCCATCGCTGCCCCACGCCCGTACTCGAGGCGAGCAAAGTGATGAACCAGATAAAGCCTGACCAGAGCATCAAACTGATCAGTGACTGCCAGGCCGCTCCGGTCGAGGTGAATACCTGGATCAAGACCACCGGCCACAAACTGCTCGGTATGACCGAAGATGCACGCGGGTTATATCGCTTCTACATCAAGAAATAATTCGATTACACGTATCACCCAGAGGGGGTTGGCGATTTCGCCAACCCCTTTTCATTTGTGCCAGACGAGATCGGAACGCGGCCGGTCCATGTGTCACGTCCGGTTTAGCCTGGGCGCTTAATCCGGAATATGCTGGCGGTGACCGTCCGGCCGCCAGGCAGGGGCGATGACATTCGGCATGGTGGAGCGTTCCAGCAGTGTCGCCGGGGCCACGGTGAATTCGCCGTAACGCAGGTTGATGCGGTCGATAGCGCTGAAACGGCGCGTAGCACGGCCGTCCGCCGCCGGAAAAAGCTCAAGCTGGCCGGATGCGGAACGCAGCTGCAAGGCCGTGATCTGCACGTGGGTCACGGCCTCCCCGCGCCAGCGGCGCCCGAGAAATTTCAAAGCCAGATCGAACAGACAGCGGCCATCGGGCGGGCCGTACGGCAGCATGAACAGCTGGACGATATCCTCATGATGGCGGGACGAACGAGCGGAGGTAAGCCGCAGGCCCACATACAGCTGGCCGGCCTGCATAGCGTAACGGCGCAGGCGTGCCGCCACCTTCTCGCACATGTGCCGCAGGTAGATCTCGATCACCGCGGCCTCCGCGGTATGCGGCGGCAGCACCTTGCCATGGCCGACGGATTGGGGCGGTGCGATGCCGGTAGCCACGGGTTCCGTGTCCTTCCCTTGACAAGCCAGCCACAGATATTTTCCGGTCACGCCGTAGCGGCGTGCCAGCACGGTCATGGGCAAGCGCGCGACATCGCCGCAGGTGCGCGCGCCATACTGGGATAAAAATTCGGCAATGCGCGGGCCCAGGCCGCATACTTTTTCCATCGGCAGGCCGGCCAAACGGTGGCGCGCCTCCCACGGCGGAATAATCGTCAGGCCGTTCGGTTTCTGCATGTCCGAGGCAATCTTGGCGGTGGATTTGGTCCCGGCGACACCGATGGAACAGGGCAGCCCACCGCTTATTTCATGGATGCGTTGCCGCACCCGCTGCGCGATATGCTCGAGGCCGCCATGCAAGCGCTGGCAGTGCGTGACATCGATAAACGCCTCGTCCACGCTGAATACCTCCACGTCCGGACTGATATCCAGCAGCACGCGCATGATGCGCGTGGACACGGCGGCATAAACCTTGGGCCGCGCCGGACGCTGAACGATCGCGGGACACAGTCGGCGCGCCTCATAAAGGCGCATCCCGGTTTTCACGCCACAGGCGCGCGCCTCATACGAACAGGTGATAAGCGTGGTGCCGACTGCACCGTTGGTAATACCGATCGGCCGGCCACGCAGTTCGGGAAAGTCGCGCTGTTCGATCGACGCGAAGAAGGCGTTCATGTCGATGTGAATAATGGCCCGCGGCCAATAGCAGGTAAGCGGAGCCATGGTTCATCATCGATAGGAACGGAATTGACCCACCACCACGCCTTGAATGCGCACGCGCGCGGCGCTGTAGCGCATGGGTGGCAGGGTGGCGTTGGCCGGTCGCAAGGTCACGGTGCCGTCGCGGTTCTGGTGCAAGCGCTTGAGCGTCGCTTCCACGTCGTCAATGAGCGCCACCACGATGTCGCCGTTCTCGGCCGTGTCGCGTTTTTCCACGACCACCATATCACCGTCGAGGATGCCGTCCTCGATCATGGAGTCGCCCATCACGCGCAACACGAAACGGTTACGATTGACAAAAAACTCGGAAAGATCGATTTCGTCTTCACCGGGAACGGCCTCGATGGGCCGCCCCGCGGCGATGCGCCCGAGCAGCGGCAGGAAAAACGGCCGCGCCACGGCCGCCCGGCCCTTGGGCAAACGGATGCCGCGGGCGCGGTCCGGTTCGATGCGGATGAGGCCCTCCTGCTCCAGTGCGCGCAGGTAGCGATGCACGACACCGCGCGAGACAATGCCGAGGTGCTTGGCGATTTCCCGCAGCTTGGGCGCATAACCGTGGCGGGCCGTGTAGGCACGGACGAAGTCATACACTTGATGAGAACGATCGGTCGGCAAAATGTTCTCCTTTTGTTCTCGTCAGAATAAACTATCTTCCGACCCCAGGCAATGAGGGGCCAGAACCTCTTGGCTGGAGAGGGGGAAGCAAAACCCTGTTAGACTGCAAGACCGTGACCAGCCTGCAACAAGTACAGTGCCCGTACTGCGGTGAGACGTTCGAAACCGCGATGGATACCTCGGGCGGGAGTCAGGAATACATCGAGGACTGCTACGTCTGCTGCCGGCCGATCCTGTTTCGGGTCGAAGTCGACGTGGACGGCGAGCTGATGACTTTCGAGGCGCGACGCGAGAATGACTGAGCCGCTGAACCAGAACCCGTACGCACCCATCGCCTGCGCGCGTTATTCGGAATATGAAGAGGCCATCATGCACCGGCAGAAACTGCATCTGCGCTGGTACGAGGACAATGTGCATTACGATCAGGTGGTGTTGCCGCTCGACCTCAAAACGGTCAATCACGAAGAATTTCTTATCTTCCGCGCTGACTCGGATGAAATCCTGACCATCCGCCTCGATCGCATTCGCCGAATGGAACTCGCTTGATCTCGCGCCTTGTTTTTGGCGTCGTCGGTACGCTGTGGCTGACCGCCACCGCCGCCCAACCCTGCGGGACCGCGCCGGTACAGGTGCAGGTACTGGGCTCGGGCGGTCCGGAGCTGGCCGGCAAACGCGCCTCCAGCAGTTACCTCGTCTGGATCGGGGGCAAGCCACGCGTGCTGGTCGACATCGGCGGCGGGGCGGCGTTGCGCTTCGGCGAATCCGGAGCGACTGTTTCGGATCTGGATGTGATTCTGTTCACGCACCTGCACGTCGATCACACCGCCGACCTGCCGGCATTGATCAAGTCATCCTTCTTCGAAGACCGCCAACGACCGCTACCGATCTACGGTCCCGGCGGCAATAAGTTCATGCCGTCAACGGTGTCATTTGTGCGTTCGATATTCGACAGTACTCGTGGCGCCTATCGTTATCTCGGCGATTTCTTGAGCCCGATGACCAGTAATACCTACAAACTGCAACCCCGTGATGTCGGGGAAGTCCGTGACAAAATCCGGGTGCCAAGAAAAACCGGCGACAAGATCTGGCCGGTGTTCGCCAATAGCCGCCTAAAAGCCACGGCCGCCTCGGTCGCGCATGGATCGATACCGGCGCTGGCCTGGCGTATTGAGACCGAAGGCAAACGTATCGTCTTCAGCGGCGACACCAACGGCGACAGCGGCTACCTGAAACAACTCGCCGCCGAGGCTGACCTGCTGATCGCCCATAACGCTGTGGCCGAGGGGGCCAGCGGTGTCGAGCGTAATCTGCATATGCCGCCTTCTGTCATCGGTCGCATTGCCCATGAAGCCCACGTCAAGCAACTGGTGCTGTCGCACCGCATGCTCCGCACGCTGGGACACGAATCTGAAACGATGGATTCAGTCAGGAAGCTCTATGCGGGGCCAGTCAGCTTCGCCGACGATCTCGACTGTTTCACCCCCTGATGACCCGACAGGCTCAGGCGTGACCGACGGCTCCCGTGCGCCGCAGGTCGGATGCCGGCAGATCGCTGCTCGGCCGCGAAATATGATAGCCCTGCACGAAATCCACGCCGGATTCCTGCAACAGGCGCAGCACGTCCGCGTTTTCAACGGATTCGGCGATGGTGCGTTTACCGAATGAATGCGCGATATCGTTAATCGACGCAACAATCGCTCGATCGGCGGGGTTGGTTCCCATCCCCTGGACGAACTGCCCGTCAATCTTCACAAAATCCACCGGCAGATACTTGAGGTGGAAAAACGAACTGAATCCGCTGCCAAAATCATCCAAGGCGAACCGGCAACCGAACTCGCGCAGTTCATAGATAAGCTTCTTGGCGGCTTCGATGTTGGCAATAGCGCTCGCCTCGGTAATCTCGAAAATGAGCGTGCCCGCCTCCAGCGGATACTTCTTCAGTAGCAGGCGCAACACCGGCACAATGTGATTGGCATCCAGGGAATGGCCGGAGATATTGATCGACAAGGTGGTCGCCTGGCCTTGCTGGTTCAATCGGGAGAGTTTCTCGACGGCATGGGTCAACACCCAGGTATCGATCTGATCCATCAAGCCAAACCGCTCGGCCGTCGGCAGGAAAACCCCGGGATAAACAATCTCTCCGCGCGGATTTACCAGGCGCAGCAGCACCTCGTATTGCAATGAGGTCTGCGGGGATGCCCGGGTAATCTGTTTCCAGAGATCGCCGCTGGTGGCCGCCGCACCGGCGGCATTAATGTCGGCGACGGCAAGAATCGGTTGATAGTGCAAAATAAAATTGTCGTCGCGCAAGGCGTCCTGCAAACGCGCCGACCATCCAAGCTCGAGGTTCATGGCAAGCTTTTCGTCGAATTCCGCACAATAGAGATGTGTCTGGTTGCGACCCTTGCCTTTGGCAATGTAACAGGCGATATCGGCGTGGGCGAGCACCTCCTCGGGTGACGACGTGCTGCGGTCCATCAGCGCCACGCCAATACTGCCGTTAATCTTGAAATTTCGTTCGCCATGGGCGAAGGTGTGTTGTTCCAGAATCTCGCGGAAGTGTTCAGCCATGGAGCGAACATTGTCCTTGCTCACGTTGTGCATCAGGATGGCAAATTCATCGCCGCCTAGGCGCGCGAGCACATCGGAATCGCGTATGCGCGACTGCAAATGCCGGCTTATCTCCATGAGCAACCGGTCACCGGCGGCATGTCCGGCGATGTCGTTGATGTGCTTGAACCGGTCGAGATCGAGATACAGCAGTGCGCTCATCTCGGTGCTGCGCTTCAGGCGACTGACCTCGTTTTCCAGGAGTTTTTCGAAGTTGCCGCGGTTGCACAGATTGGTCAACGGGTCGTGATTGGCCTGCCACAGCAATTCGCGCTCGAGAATTCGCCGCTCGGTGATATCACGGAACGCGACCACCGATCCTTCCAGACGCCCCTCGATCCGCAGCGGATAAACCGTGCATTCCACCGGTATCGGCATGCCGGACTTGTGCCAGAATACCGTGGACCAGGCACGCAGCTCATTCCCGACGCTATAGGCCTGTTGCAGCAGACATGACTCCGGCGGGTTTGGCGTCTTGTCCTCGTGCGCGTGATGATACAGCTTGTGTGCCGATCGGCCGATGAGACAATCCTCCTCGGTAAACCCGAGAATGTTGCGTGCCGCGGGGTTGACGAAGGTTATCAGGCCGGCGCGGTTGACTCCGTAGACGCCATCGCCGACGGAACTCAGAATGCCCGCAAGCCGCAGGTGTTCCGCCGCCATCTTCTTGCGGGCTCGCACGGACCGGCTCATGGCGTCAACGCGCGCCAGAAACAGGGCATTCGCCTCGTTCTTGAACATGCATTCGACCGCGCCGGCATCGAGTGAATCCCGGATAACTGCTTCGAGATAGGTGCCCGTGATGAGCGCGACGGTGGTGCCGGCCGTCAGGGGATGCTCGCGCAGTTGCCGGCACAACACATCGCCGTTCCCACCGGGCATGAAATAGTCAACGATGGCGATATCGAACGGATGTTTTTTGGCCTTCACCATCGCTTCGGCCGCCGAGGTGGCGGTTTCAACATCATAGCCGTGCTGGTTCAGCAACCTTCTGAAAGCAGCGCGCACCGTGCGCGAGTCATCGACAAACAAAATCCGGATATTCTGTGCTCCGACTTCCGCCTGGTCGTGCGCCGGGGGAACCGCCAGTAATTTTGACAGACACCCGGCAACGTCGGTGTAGTCATCCCATAACAACAACGCTGTCCTTGCCCGTCGGGTGATCCAACCAAGCATGTCAGCATCGGTGTCGTGCGCGAGCACCAGCACCGGGAGCTTGTGGTAATCCGGCCTGCGCAGAAGCAACTGGATTTCGTTGGCGTGCCGGTGGGGGTCTAAGGGGTGGCCGAAAATGACCGCGGCGTATTGGCAAACGGCGTTAGTGTCGCGCAACCGTTGCAAACCGTCTTCATAGGTCCTGACAACAGAGACAGCATAACCGTGCGCCTTCAATAACCGGCTTACGGCATGCTGCAACGTCGCGGACAACTCGATAACCAGAACAGAGTGCACCCAATTCCCACCTTGGGACGTCCCTATCCTGATTCAAATACACTACGCCCGGCCACTGGCCAGGCTATCTAACCATATGTATCCGAGTTAACCGGTTTGTCAAAAAATTTATCCCCTGTTCGTTCCCATGGTATAAATACAATATATTGATTTAGAGGAATATTTCGTGGCAAAAATTCTTTACTTCGCATCGCTGGTGGACAAACTGGGAACCGCTTCCGAAGAGGTGGTATTACCGGCTGCCGTCACTGACGTACGCGCACTTTTAGCCTGGTTGCGTACACGCGGCAATAGCTGGGAGCATGCGCTGTCGGAAGCCGGCGTGCGCGTCACGGTCAACAGGCAGTTCGCCGCGCCAGAAACTAAAATCGATAACACCATGGAAATCGCCGTCGTCCCGGCGCGTCCTGGATAGCGAAATTATTTACCGCGGCTTCAAATTCACGCCAGGAAACCCTTTCAACTCCATGAAAGACCTTGTGTTTCCACATAGCCATTTGTGCCATCCGGGCTGCCCCCTGTCTGCTATCCTTACCCAAAGCTTTATGGAAATCCTGCCGTCACGGAACGGCTGAATCATGGAATCACACATGCGCGAACGTCTGGCCAATATCGCCAAAATCTCCGAGCAAGAATTGAATCTGGCCGAAGCGGCACTGCTCATCGCGATGGACGAATACCCCGGTCTGGACGTCGAGTCCTATCTGCGGCAGCTCGATGAACTGGCCTCGGGCGTGCAGGAGCGACTCCCGGCGCAGGCCGGCCTGGAGGACACCCTCGTGACCCTCAATCAGTTCCTGTTCGTGGAGCAGGGTTTTTCCGGGGACACCGAGAATTTCGACGACCCGCGCAACAGTTTTCTGAACGAGGTGCTGGACCGCAAGCTCGGCATACCCATTACGCTCTCGATTATTTACATGGAGGTCGGCCGGCGTCTCGGCCTGCCACTCAAGGGAGTGTCATTTCCCGGTCATTTTCTGGTCAAATTCTCCACCCAGGACGGCGAAGTGGTGCTGGACCCGTTCTCCGGCGGCAGCCTGATGAGCAAGGAAGATCTGGAAGAGATGCTCGAGGAAACCTACGGCACGGTCGACGCCGCGCACGCGCCGCTCGAACGTCTGCTGACCGCCAGCGGCAAGAAAGATATTCTGGTGCGCATGCTGCGCAACCTCAAAGGCGCGTATCTGCGGCGCGAAAGATACGACAAGGCGCTTTCCGCGGTAGACCAAATTCTGCTCATCCAGCCCGATCAGCCTGATGAGATCCGTGATCGCGGCAGCATTTATGAACACTTGGAGTGCTTCCGGGCGGCACTGGAAAATTTCCAGGGCTACCTCGCTTTGCGACCCAATGCCGGCGACGCCCCCGATATCCACCGGCGCATTGCCGAACTCAGCCAAATCGTCGCCACACTGAACTGAACCCATGCTCGAGGAAGGCCGCCCCGGATCGGGCCGAACCGGTGACGCGGCCGGTCCGGAAAAACCATGGATGGTTTATATCATGGAATGCAGCGATGGTTCGTTCTATACCGGGGTCACCAACGACCTCGAACGCCGCGAACAACAGCACAACGAAGGTACCGCCTCGCGTTACACCCGCAGCCGCCGGCCGGTCACCCTGCGCTACCAGGAAATTTGCGGTAGCCGCTCGCAGGCGCTGATCCGTGAGTGCTCTTTGCGGCTGCTTTCACGCAAACAAAAAGAAGAGCTCGTCAACCGCGGCCGCTGATAGCCGCGCCACCGCGATCCGCTAATCCGCGCGCTGGAACACCAGATCCCGCACCACATGACCGAGTCGGCGTCCGCGCTGCTCGAATCGAGTCTGCCGCCGGGACGTCGCCAGCGCGGAAAACCTCACTGACCCACTTATGTCGGTCAATCCCGGTGTCCGCAAAAGCACCGCCGCCATGTGCTCGGCATAATCCTGCCAGTCGGTCGCCAGATGAAAATAACCGCCCGGAATAAGCTTGCGCACAGTCAATGCGGAAAAATCCGGTTGCACCAGACGGCGCTTGTGGTGCCGCCGCTTCGGCCAGGGGTCGGGGAAAAACAGATGCACCGCGGTCAGCGATGCATCCGGGATCTGTGCGGCAAGAACCTCCTTCGCGTCGGCCAACATTATTCGCACGTTGCTCAATTTCCCTGCCTCAAGCATGCGCAACAAACTGCCCGCGCCGGGGCGATGCACTTCAATGCCCAGATAGTTATTTTCCGGATGCTCCGCGGCGACGGCCACCAGCGCCTCGCCGTTGCCAAACCCGATCTCGAGAATCACCGGTGCGGCGCGCCCGAAGACGGTTGGCCAATCCAGCGGTACATCGCCCTGCGGGATGCCGTAACGGGGCCAAAGTTGTTTCAATGAGCGCGTCTGTGCCGGCGTCATGCGCCCTTCGCGGCGCACGAAACTGCGAATCGACCGGCGCTTGTCAGGCTCGGACACGGAAAGGAAAAAGCAGGTTCACAGGATTAAAACAGGATTTACAGGATTAATGCTTTTAAGTATTAATCTTGTTAATCCTGTCTATTAGTGATTTTCAGAAAAATGTCCCGCCGAGCGGCGACGACGGCGAGCCGTACTGCTTGCGCGGCATGCGCCCGGCGAGAAAGGCCTCGCGCCCGGCCTCGACGGCCTTTTTCATGGCCTGCGCCATGAGCACCGGATTCTGCGCGCCGGCAATGGCGGTATTCATCAGCACGCCGTCGCAGCCAAGCTCCATGGCAATCGCGGCGTCGCTGGCGGTGCCCACCCCGGCGTCCACCAGAATCGGTACAGTGGCCTCTTCCACGATGAAGCGAATGTTGTACGGATTGCGAATGCCAAGACCCGATCCGATCGGCGCCGCCAGCGGCATGACGGCGACGCAGCCCATCTCAGCGAAGCGCCGGGCCACGATGGGATCGTCATTGGTGTACACCATGACCTTGAAACCGTCTTTGATCAGGATTTCGGCCGCCGCAAGCGTTTGCGGAATATCCGGGTACAGCGTTTTTTCGCTGCCCAGCACTTCGAGCTTCACGAGATCATGGCCATCGAGCAGTTCGCGCGCTAGACGGCAGGTGCGTATCGCGTCGGAGGCCGAGTAACAGCCGGCGGTGTTGGGCAGATAGGTGTATTGGGTCGGCGGCAACACGTCGGTCAGGCTCGGCTCGTTCGGGTTCTGGCCGATGTTGGTGCGCCGCACCGCGATGGTGACGATCTGCGCCCCACTCGCCTCCACCGCACGCCGGGTTTCCTCGAGGTCCTTGTACTTGCCGGTGCCCACCAGCAGCCGCGACGAGTACGTCCGGCCGGCGATCACCAGCGGATCGTTCGTGGTCCTGCGGATTGTTTCAGCGGTTACCGCCATACGCCGCCGCCTCCGATCGCAAACACGACTTCGACACGATCATTATCCTTCAGCTGAAGTTCGTCGTGCCGGCTGCGCGGCACGATTTCACGATTGACCTCGACCGCGACCCGCCGGTCACCCAGCCCCATGTCCTGCAATAGCGCCGCGATCGTCACCGGGGCCGTGAGAAGCTTTTCCTGACCGTTGAGCATGATCTTCATGACTGTGGATAAACACGCAAAAAACAGGCGCATCCGCGCTGTCGGCCCGGTTATTGTAATCCCGGTTGTGGAATAACGCACGCCGGAATGGCGCGCGCTCAAAAAAGCTCGATGTCGCCCGTGGCTACCGTCACCGACGCCAGTTTTCCTTGCGTCACCAGCGTCTCATAGCAGGAGACCTGATTGCGGCCATGCTGCTTAACGTAGTACAGCGCTTTGTCGGCCCGGTTAATGATCGTATCTACGCTCTCACCGGGGGCGATGCCCGCCACTCCGATGCTCACGGTCTTGCAACCGATCTGCGGAAAATCGTGAGCCTCCAATGTCCGCCGAAAAGATTCCAATACCGGCACGGCGGACTCGGAGGTCGCGCCGATCAATACCACGGCAAACTCCTCACCGCCATAGCGGAACATCATGTCCTGATGGCGAAAGGCGTGACTCATGATCCGCGCGAACTGTACCAGCACCTCGTCGCCGTACAAGTGCCCGAACTTGTCGTTCACCATCTTGAAGTGATCGATATCGAACAATGCCAAGCTGTTATGTTGCGTGACAATGGACAGCTGCGCACGCCGGTCCGTGTGCCCGGTATTGAGGACCAGGTGCTTGATGTGCTCGTCGAAAGACTGACGGTTATGCAGGCCGGTCAGTCCGTCCAGTTCGTTGCGGGAAAGCAGATACAATTGGTTGCTGAATATCTGCAACAACCGCGCGAGCACTTCGTCTTCACTGCCAACCTCACCCATCCCCTCGATCACCAGCATCGCGGTGACACGGCTCACGTCGAAGATAGGCAAAATCAATCGGCGACCGCCCGTGCCAGGCAGGACGCGGCTAACCCGGCTCTTGGTGCGCGCGCAAACAAGCAGATCCTTGTCGTACTCGATCGGGACCGGGGCGGACAGGGGTTCGAGCCAGTCGCGCACGACCTCGCCCGGTACGTTGCTTTCGTCGAATCCGGCATCCTGGTTGAAATTCGAAATCGCCAGCAACCGGAAACGCTCCGCCCGCACGTGCAGGCACAAGGAATCGAGCAGCGATGCCGTCAGTCCATGGGCCTCACGCTGGCAAGTCAGCGCCACAATCGCGTCGAGATAGCCGATCAACAACGGATCGGCGTCATTTTGACTGCGCGGCTTGATGTATTGAGCTGTCAAGGCGGATCCACTCTTTGCCGGCTGACCCTCAGCTGGCACCGTTTATCTATATAAACGATGCAAAAGCCGGGCCAATTGCGGCTGTTGGCATCCCCCCGTAGAATAAGCCGGCTAAGCGGGTGTGGTTCAATGGTAGAACGAGAGCTTCCCAAGCTTTAGACGTGGGTTCGATTCCCATCACCCGCTCCATCTCCCCGGAGGAACAGCTTGAAAAAAACCCTGAAAATTCTGGGCATTGCGATTGGCGGGGTCCTGGCCCTGTTCATCGTCCTGGCCGTCACCCTGACCCTGCTATTCGACCCCAACGACTATAAAGGCAAGATCATCGAGGCGGTCAAGGACAAGACCGGCCGGGAACTGCGCATCGAGGGCAAACTGGGCTGGTCGTTTTTTCCGTGGATCGGCATCGAGACCGGCCGCCTGGAACTGGCCAACGCACCGGGCTTTGGCACCGAAGCTTTCGCGCGGATTGACGGCGCCGGCGCCAAAGTGGAGTTGCTGCCACTGCTGCGCAAGCAGGTCGTCGTTGACACGGTGTTCCTCGACGGTCTTAAGCTCAATCTGGCCCGCAATGCCGCGGGCAAGACCAACTGGGACGATCTGACCACGCCGTCCAAGACGGAAAAGCCCGCCGAAAAAACCATCCCCGGCAAAGAGCCCGGCGTGGGCGGTATCGGCATTAACAAAGTGGACATTCGCCAGGCGGACGTGACCTGGAAAGACCAGAGGAGCGGCGAACAATACGCCGTGCATAACCTCAATTTAAAAACCGGAAAAATTATCGGCAGCACGCCGGTGGACATGCAGCTGTCATTCGATCTGGAGCGTGGCCAGCCACCGGTGCGCACGCGGGTCGATCTGAAATCCAAACTGGGTCTGGATATCGACGGCCAGAAGCTGGAGGTCATCGGTCTCACGCTCTCGCTGGGCGATCTTACCTTGCTCGCGAGTTTCAAAGGCACTCATGTTTTTGACGCGCCGGCCTTCAACGGCACATTGGAGATCTCGTCTTTCAATCCGCGCGCGCTCATGGACAAACTGGGCGTCAAAATCGAAACCGCGGACAAGAATGCGCTCAACAAACTTTCGCTGAAAACAAAATTCTCCGCGACGACTGACAGTGCCGAGCTCAAGGACCTGGCGATCCATTTCGATGACAGTCGTTTGAACGGTTCGCTGGCGGTGCGTCATTTTGCCAAACCGGCGTACCAGTTCGATCTCACGCTCGACCAGATTGACCTCGATCGCTATATGCCGCCGGCGGCGCCGGCGCCGGCGCCGGTCGCCGCCTCTGGCTCAAAACAAGCCGCGACAGCGGCCGCCAAACCGGTGGAAGTCCCGTTATCGGCGCTGCGCGCGCTTGCCGTGCAGGGAAAATTCCGCGTCCTGCAATTGAAGGCGATGAACCTGCGCTCGAACGATGCGGTCGTACTAATTACGGCGGACAACGGTTTGATCACGCTCGGTCCCAATCAGGCCAAGCTTTACAGCGGCAAATACGCCGGCCGCACCACCCTCGACGTGCGCGGCAAAACACCCACGATCACCATCGACGAATCCGTCAGCGGCGTGGCGCTGGCGCCGATGCTCAAGGACGCCTTGCAGTTCGATAAATTCTCCGGCACCGCCAATTTAAGCGCCAAGCTTACCGCTCAGGGGCTGGATGCCAACCAGATCAAGGAAACGCTCAACGGCACGGCGTCATTCGCCGTGCAAAACGGCTCGATCAAGGGTGTCGATGTCAAGAAAATGACCGACACGCTTAAAGCCGCGCAACGCGACAATCTGTTGCAAAAACTGACGGAACTCAAGCCGCAGACCAGCGATGAAACCCGCTTTACCCAGCTGGGTGGAACCGCGCAAATTACCAACGGCCTGGTGCAGAACAATGACCTGAAAATCCAGAGTCCCGATTTGTTGAATGTCACGGGCAAGGGCTCAGCCGATTTGCCCAAGGAAACCCTCAACTACAGGGTTGCTTCAGGAGATTACGGGATTATCGTTTCCGGACCGTTCTCTCAGCTCAAATACAAAGCCGATCTAAGCGCCGTTGTGAAAGGCAAGGTGGAGGAGAAAAAATCCGAAGTCAAAGAGAAACTCGAACAAAAACTGAAAGATAAATTCAAGCTGTTTAGATAGTAGCGCAATGAAACATGCGCCACGGCACAACAGCTTGGTTGATTATCAGCTTTCTGTTTCCCGCCCTCGATTCCTCCATCTCGATCTTGGCGGAGAAGCTTTCCGTCCATGAGTGAACGTCCGCTCAGCCGCCGTTTGCTCGCGTGGTACGGCCGCCACGGACGCAAAACCCTGCCGTGGAAACGCCAGCGCGATCCCTACCGTATCTGGGTGTCGGAGATCATGCTGCAACAGACGCAGGTCACCACCGTCATTCCCTATTTCAAGAGTTTTATTAAAAAGTTTCCCGACCTGCGGTCGCTGGCGCGCGCCGATCTCGATCAAGTCCTGCATCTCTGGACCGGCCTCGGCTATTACGCCCGCGCGCGCAATATGCACAAGGCGGCGCAGCGCATCGTGCAGCAACACGCTGGAGTTTTTCCACGCGCATTTGAGGCCATAACGGATTTACCCGGCATCGGCCGCGCCACCGCCGGCGCCATCCTGGCGCTCGCCTTCAACCAGCGTCATCCGATTCTCGACGGCAACGTCAAGCGTGTGTTGGCGCGTTACCACGCCATCGACGCGCCGATCAACAAGCGTGAAACCGAAGCACATCTTTGGCAGCTCGCCGATAAACACACCCCGCGCGCGCGCGTGGCCGACTACACCCAGGCGATCATGGACCTCGGCGCCACCCTGTGCACGCGCACCAAACCCCAATGCACGGTGTGTCCGTTACGAACCAACTGCCAGGCCTGTCGGTTGGGTACTCCGCAGGATTTTCCGGCGCGCCCCGCCACGCGCAAAACGCCGGTCAGGGCCACACACATGCTCATGATCCGCGACCGGCGCGGTCACGTGTTGTTGACGCGACGCCCGCCCGTGGGGCTATGGGGCGGTCTGTGGGGATTTCCCGAATGCACCGACGGCAACGCCAAACTATGGTGCCGCAAGACTTTGGGCATCAACATTCAGATTGAATCGCCGTGGCCGACATTGCGCCATACCTTCAGTCACTTTCATCTCGACATAACGCCGATACCCGCGCTAGTGGTGGGGGGAACCGATCGAGCGATGGAGAATACCGAAACAGTCTGGTATAACGTGCGCCGGCCGGATCGGCGCGGGTTCAGCGCGCCGGTAAAACGCCTGCTCGAACAATTGAGGGCGAGCCGGAGTGTTGACGAATGCACTTAACGTGCATTCGTCCCGGCGAGCGCCTTGCCAGGGATGGCAAGGCTGGGGCCTGACAAAGGCATCAACGTCGCGCCAGGGATGGCTGGCACAATAGATTCTTAAATGTAGGAGTCGAACTGATGGCTCGTATGGTGAAGTGCGTCAAACTCGGCAAAGAGTCCGAAGGACTGGATTACCCGACCTACCCCGGTGAGCTCGGCAAGCGCATCTGGGAGAGCGTCTCGAAGGAGGCGTGGAAGATGTGGCTCGGCCACCAGACCATGCTGATGAACGAGTACCGCATCAACCCCATGGACCCCAAGGCCCGCAAAATGATCGAAGGCGAGATGGAAAAATTTTTCTTCGGCGAAGGCTCGCAGATGCCGGCCGGTTACGTCCCGCCGTCCAGTAAATAAGCGCCACATTTCCCACATAACGCCGGTGTTTTGACCGGAATCCAGTTTCGCGAGAAGCGTTTTTTACAAACCCCTACGGCTTCTTCTATAATGCGCCGCTCCCCCGGCCGGGTAGCTCAGTTGGTAGAGCAGCGGATTGAAAATCCGCGTGTCGTTGGTTCGATTCCGACCCCGGCCACCATTTCTTGTGCGCCCGGTCCCAATAGTGACCGCTTTCGTTCCAGGGTCGTGCTGCTCCGGTTCTGCCGGGGCATGGCCGCGATTAGTCCCTGGAATAACCTCCCCGATACGCCTGCTTAGACCTCGGGAACTGCCAGAGAAACCATGAAATCATGGGGTTACTCCATGGGTGCTCGTTGCAGTGCCTGAAACTTCAGCATAGCTAGCACGATTCTTGCAATCCTAGCTCCTAGTAAACCCATTGGTCGCAACCAGACACAGCCATAGCCAACGGGGGTAAAGGCGGTCATGAACAACAGACAGCGGACAAATGGGCCTCATGCAGGCACGCACCGGAGACACGGTTCCCGTGGCTGTCCATCCGGTCCGCAAAGGATGCTCGCATGAAGATTGCCGTCATTGTTTATTCGAACGACCCCGAAACAGTGTGGAACGCGTTTCGCTTTGCAACTACGTCGTTGATCTACGAGAACCAAGTCAGCGTCTTCCTGCTCGGCAAGGGGGTGGAGGCGATGACCGTCAGCACGCTCAAGTACGACATCCTGGAGCAGGTTGATTTGTTTCGGAAAAACGGAGGCAAAATCATCGGCTGCGGAGTGTGCTGTGAAAACCGCAAGGCAGAAATGCCGTTCCTGCAGCAGGAGCTCCACTGCGACATGGGCTCCATGCAGGAGCTGTATGGATTGGTCGCAGAAGCCGACAAGGTCCTTACCTTCTAGACTCCGCCAGATTTACCCACGACGGCTTCCCGCATGAACTCCGTACAAAGAGACCAGAGCCTGGAGAAGTTGATTCGCAAGAGCGACGTCCTGAACCTCGTCGACGCAATAATCGCCATCGTCGACAGGCAAGGCAAACTCGTGTTCCAAAACGAAGCCTTTGCACGGTTCAACGGCTCGGTCCGCGACTCTATCGAACACTTTGGTGTTTACTCCACACTGCTCGACTGCCCGCCGATTCAACAGGCCATCCATGCTGCGCTGGCCAGCGGGAAAGAAAGCCTGACCAAGCAGGCAATTTTCTACGGCCCAAAAATCAAGGTCGACCTCAGCCTGCGGGTGCGACCGATCGCAAAAAACAATACCAGCGAAGTGACGGGGGCGACAATCCTGCTCGGCGAGGAGTCGGTTGCGTTCGATAATCGCCATCTGGCGCGCACGCAGGAGTCCTTGCAGACCTTGACTGAGCGCGTACGCGCGCTGAGCAGCGAGAAGATCAGCGACAACCGCCTGATCCGGATACTGTTCAAGGAGGCACCGATTGCGATGGTCCTGCTGAACGAGAACCGACAGGTGCTGCAAATCAACCGGTCGGGCGAGCGCCTCTTCGGTGTGAGCGAACGTGAACTCATGGGGCAGGGTTGCGATGCGTTATTGCACGGTCCCCAGCCCCATCTGAGCCGCCCGATGCAGCCAGGACAGTCAAAGATCGAGTTCGACGAAATTATCGGCCTCTCGGCGCAAAAACAGCCGATCCCCTTGCTGCGAAGCGCGGTGATGTTTGATGACCTCAATGGCAAACTGATCCTCGAGGTCTTGGTCGACCTGACCGAGCGCAGAAAGGCGGAGGACATGCTCGCGCGCCTGGGACGCATCCTCGACGAGTCCACCAACGAAATTTATGTCTTCGATGCTGGCACGCTGCACTTCGTGCAAGTCAACGATGGCGGACAGCGGAACCTGGGTTACACCGCGGAGGAGCTCAAAATACTGACACCCCTCGACCTGAAGCCCGAATTCACCAAACAGGGTTTCGAGTCCCGCATCGCACCGTTGCGGCGCGGTGAAACACGGGCGCTGGTCTTTGAAACGATGCACAAACGCAAAGACGGCAGTCAGTATCCCGTGGAGGTCCGGCTACAGCTGTCCCAAACCGAATCGCCGCCGGTATTCGTCGCGATCGTTCAGGACATCACCGAACGCCGGGAATCGGAAGAGCGTTTGCATCATCTCGCGCACCACGATCCCCTGACCGACCTGCCGAACCGTGTCCTGCTCCAGGATCGCCTGAACCAGGCCATGCGCGAAGCCGACCAGCTCGAACGCCTGGTGGCGGTGATGTTCCTCGATCTCGACCACTTCAAGACCATCAATGACACGCTGGGACACGATATAGGCGATGCGCTGCTGAAAGTCGTGGCCGAACGCTTGGCGATTTGCCTGCGTCCCGGCGACACCGTCTCGCGCCTGGGCGGTGATGAGTTCACTATTATTCTGGCCAATGTGGCGCACGTGGACGACGTAACTCGTGTGGCGCAGAAACTTCTGGATCAGTTCATCTCCCCGTTCCGCATTGGGGGCCGCGACCTGTTTGTCAGCTCCAGCATCGGCATTACCCTGTATCCGCTCGACGAGAAGGACGCCGCAAGCCTGCTCAAAGACGCCGATATCGCCATGTATCGCGCCAAGGAGCTGGGCCGCACTCAGATGCAGTTCTATACCCCGGAGCTTAACGTCCGGGCAGCGCATCGGCTGGAGCTGGAAACGGGGCTGCGACAGGCGATCGAGCGGCAGGAATTTATTTTGCATTACCAGCCGCTCGTGGACATGAAAACCGGCCGGGTTCAGGGCATGGAGGCATTGCTGCGCTGGCAACACCCTAAATTCGGATTGATTCAACCGCTGGACTTCATTCCGCTGTCCGAAGACACCGGCCTGATCGTTCCCATCGGCGAATGGGTGCTGAAGACCGCCTGTGCCCAGATCAAGACCTGGCACGACACCGGTTTCCCGGCGCTGCAGGTGTCGGTCAACCTCTCGAGCAAACAGCTGCGGGACAAAAACCTGATAAATGTTGTCAAACAGGCGCTAAAGGAAGCGGGGCTCGAGGCACGTTATCTCGACCTGGAGCTGACGGAGAGCGTGCTCATGCAGGACATGGAACTGGCCACGTCCATTCTGAAGGAGCTGAAGACATTGGGGGTGTCATTTTCGCTCGATGACTTCGGCACCGGTTATTCTTCACTCAGTTACCTCAAGCGTTTCCCGATCGATTACCTGAAGATTGACCACTCCTTCGTACGTGACATCACCACGGATCCGGTCGGGGCAGGACTCGTTAAGGCCATCATCGCCATGGCTAACGTACTCAAGATCAAGGTCATCGCTGAAGGGGTGGAGACCTATGAACAGCTGGAGTTCCTGCGCCGCCATGGCTGCGATATCACGCAAGGTTATTTCTGCAGTCCGCCGATTGATGCAGAAAATTTTACCGAGCTGCTACGGGATTGGGACCAGATAAGAGCAGGCAAATGCAGTATCAAGGACCGATGAAGCCGTTGAGCAACCGGAACAACTTGTGTCTGGCTTAAGGACCTATCCCACCGATATTCTTTAATCCATCCCGCGGCGGTCGCTCCTGATAATTGGCGACCGGCTGGGATATTAAAAACTCTGCAATTGTTGGTGGGTCGGTTCGGCGCAGCAATACCAGGGTTCGGACAGGCGCGGGATCGGTGCGCCGATGCCGCCATCCGTCAGTACCGGTGCCTGCACCCCCAGCGCTGCATGCGCCAATCTCCACATAGACGCAAAGATATCGCGCCGGCTCAATCCCTGGGCCTCGGCCTGCGCCACCCGTTCCCGCACCGCGATTTGCAAGCGATCGACGCGCGGGTCGGAGTTTTTCCACGGGAAGCCCAGGAGCTTGGGATCAAAGTCGCCAATCTGCGCTTGAAAGCCCGGCAGTTCCAACAGCAGCGAACCTTGCGGGATGAGCAGGCGGATCGCCAATTGAATCGGCGGCACGCTCTCGACCAGATCGAGCTCGAGCAGGCGTTCGAGCAGCGCGATGTAGCCCGCCAGCGTGGTCCAGGGCGTAAACGCCACGAAGGTCGGCGCGAGCGCAATGCCGGCCGCGCGGCACAGCGCCACGGCGCGCGCGAAATCGTCATTCGTATGATTCTTGGCGAGCAGTTCAAGCACGCGATCGTCGACCGATTCCACCGCAGCGGTGATGAACAAACAACCGGTGGACTTTAATATCGGCAACATCTCGGCGTGGTCGATGAGATGCTGGATTTTGATCGTGGCATCAAAAGTAATATCCGGAAATTCGGCGTGCAAGGCGTATACGAGTTTGAGCGCATGGGTCGGGCCGTTCAGGAAATCCGGATCGCCGAAGGAAATATGTTGCGCGCCAGCCGCGACTTGCTGGCGCACGTCGGCCATCGCCACCTCTACCGGAATCACACGGAACATG
>JAUSDQ010000190.1 GCA_030650525.1 Sulfuricaulis sp. | reverse complement strand
CTTAAGCGCGAGAGTCGGCCACTGCCTCACACTGGCGCCGAGGAACGGGTAGGCGCGATGTAACTCGTGGATGCGCCGGCGACAGTAAGCGGCGTCTTCCGGAGCACCGGGGGGATGCCCAAGCGCGAGCATGGCGGCGTCAAGCGGGTCCGGCGACGCGCCGGTGCGGATGGCGGCGGAGAGTTTCATGGCCACTCGCTCGCCACGATGTCGGCCATCAGGCAAAGCGCGAGACATTGTAGTTCAATACCCCGGGGGTTGAGTTCCATTCTGCGGCAATTGGCGCAAACACGGAAACAAATTTGGTTTGCAGCGGTGACCTGTCTCCGCCTGGATTTGGTTGCCCAGCAAAGTCAAGAGCACAACCGTAAAAGAAAGTGGCGCCCATTTCCTCGGCCGCACGCCTGTAAATCATCGATGCTTTCATGCTACCCCCTGTAGTCGTTGGAGTGCCACTTCGAGTCCCATGCGCGACTCAATCCGCTTCATCAGTTTGTAGACGGCGCGCGGCGATCCCCTCTTCAGGTACATCGGCTGAAGACACTGGATCGTGTCCAGCGCAACCCCGGCGGGCGTTTGAATCTGAACCAGTCGCGGGCGAAATACCTGCTTTTCATACTGCGTCGGCGCACGGAGATCCCCCGCGTGCGCCCGTAGAGCCTTGCACTTCTTGGCGTTCATTCTTCCCACTCCACGCGGATCGTTACAAACCCGGAGGCAGGGGGGCCGAAATGTTGCGGGTCACTGTGCAAACTGGTGTGCACTGACTCCCCTTTGCAATCAAGCGCCATAACCCCGTACTTCACGACCTTGCGGGGGAGCATGGAAAAGTTTTCCGGCGCTGTTCGCTGGACGGTGCGCTCTTTATTATTGGACTCATACACCACGTCCCCGTCGGAGTGCACACCGATAAACCGCCGCTCTTCCACGCCACTACTAAACTGAAACCCACACGGCTCTCCTCGCTTTGCTGCTTCGAGATCAAACGGTTTTCTACTCATTGCTCCATCTCCTCATCAGGCGCCACTGGAACGGGATGCAGTGGCTCATCCGTTGACTCCGACCGGCGGGCGCGTAGCGCCTTCAACCTCGGGTCGCCCCATCCCCACGCGCCGGGTACGTAGAACGTAACCCCCTCGGTCACATCAACCCGCTCGGCGCGTAGGTACTGGGACAACATGGTCATGTTGGCTATCTGACCACACCGTTGCGCGGAAGTTCCCGGTAGAAGATATGCCCGCCCCACCGGCCGACCTCAACCATGCGCGGCGCCCACATCGGCCGCACGTAGACCGCATGGAAGTGAGTGGCGCCGGCGGTGAAGTCTGCGACATGCCACGCGGAGCCGGCAACGACCTTTGCCTGCAGCCACGCGCGACCGCCGGGGCGTTTAACGTGCCCGCGCGCCTGCTCATGCCCCGGCTTCCATGCAAACTGCCACGGCCGCCGCGCCTCTGTACATACCCGCTCGGGGTCACGGCCGGCACGGTTCAGCACGACTTGGGCGACGGCGTGCTGGGCATGCACAGGCTCGCCGCGGGCTTCGTGGTAGACGACCGCGGCGAGACAGAGAAGGGCGGGGCCGGTAATCATTCAGTCGCTGCTTTAATAGCGGCGCGTGCTTGCTCGTACGGTCCGTTCTTGTATAGGGTGCCGCCACCAGGATAACTACTTAGCCAAGAAAGTGAACGCACCAATGCCGCTAATAGCACCGGAATGACTTCCGCCGCTTGGTCTTCGGTCAACCCGGTTTTATCGTGTAAAGTACTCATAGCATCCCCCCGCACTTCCATGCGCGGCCGGTCGCGCGGTAGTGCGCGCAGACCAGATCGACGGGAGCCAAGGCGCTGTGCCGCGGCGCGAAGGAACACGCGGGCACCGGCTTACTCGCGGCGTGAATGTCTTCGGCAAGCTGTGCTACCAGCACGCCGAGAGCGAAGCATATCACGGCGAGCACTGCGGTTTCGGGTTTCATCAGTCGGTCCCCCCGTAGTTGATGTGTTCCCGCTCGCCGCCGTCGTTGTGTGCGCCGGCCATGATGGCGGCCAACTGCAACTCACTCAACTCGACCTTGATCGGGTTTTGCCGCTTCTCGAATATCTCGCGGGCGCGGCGTAGACCGAAGCCAACGCTCTCGTCTGACACGCCGGGATTGCCGGCGCGCAGGTTATCCGCGCGGCGCTTGTAGTCGATCCGCTTGCCTTGTGTCTGTGCGTTCATGTTTTTACCCCCTGAATTTTTGCGAGCGCTTCGACATAATCGCACAACGCAAGATACTCCATCGCTCGGTTTTTATTGGGGTAATCCGCCACCCCCCAATGGGCGCGAGCTTGCGCAAGTGTAAAATGCCGGCACCCGGACTGCAATATAACCACCCCGGCACTGTTCGCATACGCGCATCGCCCATAATTGCGGTGCTGCTCTCGGCCAAGGTCCGCAATAACGGATTTTGCCCCCTCGCCGACCTCTGCCCACGCGCCGACCTCTGCCCGCGCGCCGACCTCTGCCCGCGCGCCGACCTTTGCCCCCTCGCCGACCTTTGCCCACGCGCCGACCTCTGCCCCCTCGCCGACCTTTGCCCCCTCGCCGACCTCTGCCCACGCGCCGACCTTCGCCGTTTGATGGACTGCCGTGCCGTCCGGCGCAATGTGATATTTATCGGTCACCGGCCATTTTGCAATATCGTTCCTGGTGTAAGTCATGTCGTCGCCTCCAAAAACTGCTCCATTGCCCGGCGAGTGTTCGGGATCCCGAGCGCCTCGCAAGTTCGGCGGAATGCGCCGCCGGCGCTGTTCAACAGGTAATGCGATATCGATTCTACCCCCGCCCTCTCGATACCGTCAAGCATGGACATGCTCGCGGCCAGGGCGTACTCTTCCGCCGTATCCCCGCACAGGTCCGGCTTGAGTTCCTGCACGGCCGCGAGCACGGCGGGCGCGTAGGCTTCGGCGAAGCGCTGAAACTGGGCGGGGCTCATTTGTCCGCCCATGCGCGCGGCGCGGCATATCCAGCCGCGTGCCCCACTCTGTACGCCTGCAGGAGCGCCCCCCGTAATCCACTACCGGCCGGATTGCACCGATACCCATTTATGCGCTCAATCTCGCCAACTGACCGCCCCCAATCGTACGCGGCGGGGTTCATTCTGCCCCCTTGAGCGCGGCGCGGGCTCGCTCCTGCGCGGCGTCGGCCTTGCGGGTATTGTCACCCTCCCCCCAGTGCTTGTGCACCGTTGCGCACTGCTCGAACAGATCCCGCAGCGCCCCGGCCAGTTCCGCATGTGAGTTATACAGCGCGTTATGCTCGTCGCGTATGCGCCGGGACTCGCGCTTGCCGATTACGCGGTCGGGCCAAAGAAAGGCGGAGAATTTCATAGCATGCTCCTTTGGTTTCGGCTCAATCGCCGCATTCCCTCGAACGGGCACCGCGCGGCCGGCGCCGGCGTAATCCCGGTAACGATATCATCGTCCCATGACCGGCCACAATCGCCGCACGTCGCAATGCCCCGGTGATTCTCCACAACGCGCGTGCGCCGGGTTATCACGTCCCATATCTTCACTTGCCCCGGTTTCATAGCGTCACCCTGAACGCAAGGGCTTCCGTGATGATACCGGACCGTGCGAGGCTATCCACCCAGTCAACCCATGTAACCCGCACGTCTGTCGCGTAGTCATTCTGCCGCCAGTTACCGCGGCGGGCAAACTGCGGATGTGCGTCCCAGAAGGCGCGGCGTACGCCGGGCTGCGTCGTGAGTGCGTCGGCATGGCGGTCTAGGTATGTCATGCTGCGCCCTTCGCTTTCTGGCTTTCCTGCCATTCCTCGAAAATATCACCGGCGTTTTCGTGATACCAGTTATTGACCTGTTGCTCGATGTAGCAGTAGATTGCGGTGGCCTTCCAGCCCCTCGGCCAGCCCTCGCCATCTTCCTTGCTGCCAATACCGGCGTCATCGAAAGCCTTTTCTACGTCATCGCCGTGCAGGTACATGATGTCCGCAATTTCCTGCGTGTAGATCGGCACGGAGCCGTCAACGATTTCATGAACCGCGCCGCTGTAGTCCAGATCATTACCCATATCCGGCGTTTCGTCGGTGTCCGGGTTTTGAGCGAGGTAAGACAGCAATTCCTCTTTGACGGATTCGATAGCGCCGTCAATACATTCCTGCAACGTGTCGTCAATTTCAACTGTGCGTTTCATAACGATACCCCCATTAACGCGCCCGTAAACTCATCGGCCTCAACGCCTTCCGTTTCAGGAAGCGCGGCCAGTGCTGCAAAAACCTTTTGAACGGTAGCAACCCGGCGGCCCTCGAAGTGATGCAAGCCATCGGGCGCCGCCGCTATCGTCTTCCCGGACTCCGAGGTGACAAAGCACCACGGATAAAAGTACCACCGCGATCCCATATCACTAGCCCGGCACCATGCCGCGTCAACGTCGGCGAAGTCGCGGCCTTCGGTTACATAGTCGCCGTCGAAGGTCATACAAATCAGGCGGTTCATTGCGGCACCCCGTAGCCTTCCTGGCTCCCGCCCCAGGTGTTATATGCGCCGCTCGGGAGCTTCACTTTGACCGTGTACCCTCTGGGATCACCGCCCAGGTGCACCTCGGCCCCGATCCCGGCGCATATTTCACGTATACGCTTTTCGGCGCGCTCTTGATTTTTGAACAGTCGGGCCTCTGCGTCTGCAATATGCTGCTTTACCCGTGGGTCTCTATACGTAGTATTGAATGCCCGTACAAGCGCCTGCTCATAATCGCCGAAACCATTACACTGCTCAACCGCTAGGCGGCCATGCATGCGGGCGTGCCGCAGCAAGGCGCGCGCCGCTGTGACGACGGAGTGCATGCTGTGACGCGGGCAGTATTCCGCTACCATCAGGCCAATAAACTCTTCCCGTTCTTTTGCTGTTGCCATTAGATCACCTCATCAGTTAGTAACTAAAGCCGGCACGATCCAGGCGGCCGGTAAGCCTGTGAAGAAAGCACCCCAGGCGAAACAACTCCGCCGTGCTCGGTTTCAACTCCTGCAGGGCTTCATACTCGTGCGAGTCGGTATCCTGATATCCAGCCATGCCGCGGCGAAAGCGCCACTCTGCGGGCATGCCGGGCTCTACACTGCCTCCACTGGTGCGCTCGTACAACTCATCAGCAACGGCAAAGAACGCACCCATTGCATGACCCCAGGGATCATTCGACGGCGAATAGTCGGGCGCCAGTTCGCGGAAAAGTTGCTTGGTGGTGGGCGCCGCCACGTTATAGAACGGCGCCCATACCCGCGCCGCGATAGATACCCGCCGCAAGTCTAGTGCAATCGCTTCCCGTACGTAGTCGTACCCGTGCCGCGTGAGTGAATTTTCCAGGAACACCCCGCACTGGTCACAGTGCTGCGGGCTATCAGCTTCCCCGCCGCCATCGGGATATGGTCCTTTCGGATAGTCATCGCTATCATATTCTGATTCGCTTCGCGGGTCCGGCATGCATGCGCCGCCTTGCCCCGGCGGATAGTACGACCGGCAATCGACGTACGGCAGGTTAGCGTGCTCCCCGCCGCACGTCGGACAGTCCGCCTGCAGCGCTGCCCGTTGCGCTTCGCCGCACGCCTCACACAGTAACGCTGCCTGAAAAATGTATACGTTCACGATTGCACCCGCCCGTGAAACGACAGACAGACCGCAAGGCCAGCGTTGTAATCTTTGGCCGGGCAACGGATAGCATAATCGTTATCCACCAGCAGCGCCTTATCAACCGAAAATTCCAGCGCGTACGGCATGCTGGTTAGAGCGCCGCGCTTGCTTAAGCCTGCATTGTTGATCTTGCGCCATGCGCCTTTGCCCGTGCGCGCCGCGTTCATAGCATTGCGCAGCGCGTACCAGAACGCGCTTTCTGTGGCCATGCGCGCGCCGTTATGAGACGCGGCCGGGCGTTGTTCGCGGAATACCGTTACCCCGCGACTATCAGCTTGAATTATCATCTTTTCACCTTGCTATTTTGTTACCGGCGGTCCGCGCCGGCGCGGGCAATTCACATTACAGGGGACCTCGGCCCCCGATAATGGAAACTGGATTATGCCATAACCTGCCGGCGCTGCTGTGCGGCCGCGAAGCCGGCGCGTGCGCTTGCCGTGCGCGCTTTCGCCTCGCGCGCCATGTGCTTGATGCAACCATCGGCTTGGCCGCGCGCCTCCTGCAGCGCGTAGTCATAGCCAATAAAGCCGCAACAGCTATCAAGTTTTTCGCCGGCCGGATCCTCAATCACGTATCTGTAGCACTCTCCGGATTGCCAGTCGGAATAACTTTGAAGCACTCCATGCAGGGAATTAATCGTGGCCGCGCGCTTTTTCGCCGTGAGAATCTTCCCGCCGTGCCACTCTAACGCTGTGGCGCGGTCAACGTAGATAAAACCGGACTGCCCGCTATCCCAGGGACAACTGAACGGCGCCGCTGATAGCACTACGCCGGAATGAATGTACGCGTACACGGCGAACCCTATGAGGTCGCCGGATTCAATACGCGCCGCGGTTTCGGCGTGCTGGTCGGAATCTTCGGGCGTATTGCCCAACACATACCGCGCGTCCTTGCGATAGGTTATGTGTACCCCCTCATCGCATTCCAACGGACTTTCACAGTCTTGGTCATACTCCAGGCGAATGGTCAAGCCTTTATAAGTTTCAATCATGATTGCCCCTCGGGATAAATGATGCTGGTTTCGACGGCCGCGAACGGAATGTCACGCTCGCGGGCATAACACAGTATCGCATGCGCGATTGACCGCACATCGGCGCCCGTGCATACCTCGCGGGAATGCCAGTTGTTAGGGCGCGGGTCCGATAGGGTCACGCGCGCGGTATTGCTGGCGCCCAGGACTTGGAATTGTGCGGTCATGCCGGCACCTTTTCGCTTTCAGCCGGTACCAATTCGCCGGTAGCCACAAGGAACACGGGATACGGCGCCTTGTTACCATCGAACCAATCGTGACCGAAGCAATAAGACGGTATGCCGGCCGCGCACGCATTGTCCAGATTGCCGGCGCCCGGTACGCACGGACTGCAGAATTGCGCCATCGTGTAGTACGGCGATTTGATAATCATGGCGTCATTATCAAGGCAGTTTACTACCTTATATTCGCCGTCATCGATTGACCACCCGCACGCCTCATCAGGGAAAGCGCTATCGGACCAAAATGTATACTTGCAATCGATGCAAGCGTAATCATTGCCTTTGTAATCCCAGTCTTCGCGGTCCCCCGTTGCGGGTATGCTATCGTCACCAGAATCAAGCGCAGGGTTACCGCATTTCGGGCAATGCGCCGTGCCATAGTCCAATTCCTGCGCATCGTAGATTACATCAGGGTTAAGACTGTGCATTGATATCACGCCGTAACGTATGCCGGTATCCACATCGCGGTTTACTTGCGAGCCCGGTCCGGCGTAATCAATTCCAGGGTAATCACTCATTTTATTTTACTCCTGCTATTTGGAAAGCCGGTAAACCTTGCCGGCACGGTAGCGGATTATAAAGCATTTTATGTGCCAAATGATTTATAAGGGGATTTTAGCAATTATAAGTGCCGCTGTATGGCATGTTTTAACTCTTTACGGCATAAGGTGACGCTGTGCGCTAGGTTATAAGTTAAATTTAGGTTAAAATCTGCAGGCTTACCAGAGCGCAGCGAATTATAGGTTAAATTTAGGTTAAAAGGCTTAAATTTAAGGTGCGCTCGGGCAATTATAAGTTAAAAATGGCGGATTTTAGGTAAATTTAAGTGTCCGCGCGTGAGGCGGTTAAGCGGTTTATTGCAGTTTAAGGCTAAAATAGGTAAGTTTAGCGATTTTAAGGGTTAAAAAGTGTGTGCGAAGTGCTAATCTGTGCGACTGGCCGGCGGTAAGACGTTGATCTGCAAGCCAATATCACGAATATAACGATGCAATTTTAGAAAAAGTGCTGTAACCCCTTGAATACAAGGCAAAAATGACACTATGTCGAAAATGTTGAAAAAAACATAGTCGCCTGTATTTATGTACTCTTGAGACTTTACATTAACTTGACCAAAAATGCGCGCCGTGTAACAATTGTATAGTATATTAGATATATTTATAGTTATTGGTTTATAATCATGCGCTTGGCGTATACTAAAAAATAAAACGCCTGTTATAATCGTTATATTCCCCGTGCAATCATGGCCTTGCGCGTATATCGCGCCGCGATATGGCTTAACTCTAGCGCCGTGTCACCGTATAACTGCTCGATGCTGCGTGAGGTCGGCGCCACTCGCTCCAACGTGCTGCAGTCTACCCATGCCGCCGTGTCGCAGTCCGGCCGTGCGACGCCCCAGCGCACGCCAGGCAAGCCGGCGCCATGTGTTATTGTGCGATTGTCGGGCGGTCAGACTGTGCGAATGGGGGTAGCGTCGCGCGCGACGCCGTTGGGCCTCCCTGTCGCGTACGTGACCGGGCTATTTTTGAAATCCCCCACCGGTGGGGAACTTTCGGACTTTCCGGGGGTCTAAAAATTTTAGGAGACGAGAAAAATGAGCGGTGTAAAGAACCTTACAGGATTGAAATTCGGGCGCCTGACAGTAATACGGACCGAGTTCTTAGCTGAGAATGCACACAAACCGAGGAACCGGCGCCTTGTGTGCAAGTGCGATTGTGGCAATAGTGCCTTGGCGCGGGTAGACCATTTGCAATCTGGCAAGACCAAGTCGTGTGGGTGCATAGAGGGGGAAATCATATTTGCCAAGCAAATGACGGCTTTAGCTGCTGACTTATCTCCGATGATGAGAGACGCCGAAAGTGATGCCAAAGAGTGGCAGACATACCAAGATGGTTTGTTATCTGATGATCTTCGTGAGACACACCCTGCAACGCCGTGCCGTGCTACCCTCGGGACACGCGTTGAGACTCTCGCCGGCCGCGCGTATAAACTGCAGCCGGGAGAGCGAGAGCGGCGGCTAGCAGAGCAGCAAGGGCGCTGTGCTATTTGTGGCGCGACTGAAGACGCGGAGGGATTGCACATAGACCACGACCATGTCACCGGTAGAATCCGGGGACTGTTGTGTAGGGCGTGCAACATAGGACTCGGGTTCTTTCGGGACGATATTATGCGATTGGCTAAAGCGGCGAAGTATCTGTCAGATTCTTTACAGGCACAGTAAGGTTCTTTACTACCGCAAGGGTTGCGCCACTTTACGTTCTGTGCGACACTGGAAGCATGACCACAATCGCATGGGACGGCAAGACGCTCGCCGGCGACAAGAAGTGCGAACTGGATGGCAGTTGCACGCGCTGTGTGAAGGTGTTTAAGATCACATGTGCGCCGCATGGCACGCCCGCTCTTGTTGGCTGTGCCGGGGCATCGGCGGATTGTGTGGCTGTCGTGGAGTGGCTCAAGGACACGAGCAAGATAAAGCCAGAGGTTACGAGTTTGTCGGCATTGTTTGTCGTGCCCACGCAGCGGGGCGCATGGGCATTCTGGCTTGCCGAGGCGCTTGTGATGGTGCCTCTGTGCAAAGGCGCATTTGCGATCGGTAGTGGCGGCGCGCATGCACTGGGCGCGATGGCTGCGGGAAAGTCTGCGAGGGACGCAGTGATGATAGCCAGCAAGTTGGACCGTAGCACGGGTCTCGGCGTTGACGTGGTAAAGCTATGACCGGCTTCTCTCCCATCGCCGACCCCCTCACCGCGCGCCAGTCGGACCGCATCGATGCGATCCCGGCTCTCTATCGCACGACCCATGAGCGATTGGCGTGCGAGTTATCGCTCAAGATGGAAGACCCCGAGGTCGTGTTCAGCCGGTATGGCTATACGCCAGACCAGGCTGTGTCGCTCATCGAGCAACCTGCGTTCGCCGTGATGCTCGAGCGCATCGCGAAGGAAGTGCAGGCATCCGGGCTGTCATTCAAGACCAAGGCGAAGGCGATCGCCGAGGATCTTCTGCCCCACGCCTACGAGATGGCGACTGACCCACAGTGCAGTTCCGCGGTGCGCGCTGACATTATCAAATGGGCAGCTAAAATTTCGGGTTACGAACCGTCGGGCAAGGATGAGGTCAAAGGGATTGGCGGCGGATTTAACCTCAGCATCACGTTCGCCGGCGAGGCACCGCAGCAAGTAGTCACACATCAACCACTGACGATTGAACAGGAGGCATGAGATGGACAACCAGCACAAACTGATAACGGGGTACCGGGACTTGAACGAAGGCGAGATCAAGCAGATGAATGAAGTGAAGAGGATCGGCGAGACGCTTGGCGTTATGCTCGCTGACATGCGCTCCGCTTCAACCTTCGATTAGCGCTGGGTGGCGATCGCGCAGACTGATCTGCAGAAGGGCATCATGGCGGCGGTGCGCGCGATTGCAAAGCCAACCACGTTCTGAGGCGCGACATGAACCCGCTTCGCGACTACTGGTGCTACTATGGCTTCGATCCCCGCGAGTGGGTGTTTGGTTTCCAGATCAAACCGCGCGGGCTTAACTTGTGTTTCGGGCCGTTCTACGTGATGGTGCGCAGATGAACATCCTTGGTGCATTAAAATGCTGGTGGTACAAACGTCACTACCCGATCGCGGTAATCATGCCGAGCCGGATCAGGGTGCGGAAGTGTGTCCGCTGTGGGAGACTGCTGTGAACGAACGGCGCATAGGCGACCGCCGCACGGGCACGCCCCAACCAGCCCCGATCCCCTCCAAGCCAAGCGCCCGAGTGTTCATCCATCCGCGGTGCTGGTCAGGCCCCGCGTTCGGCGCGATGTCAGTTGGGTTGGAAGCGGGCGGGGTTGATACAGCAGCCGTGAAAGTCGGCCCGCTCGGCAAGCACAACCGCCGCGAACTCGTGCGGGAGATTAGTCAAGTCGGCGCGATCACGACATACGAGCGCATGGACGGCACGCGCTTCGAGCACCGCATGGGCTGCCCGGCTCCAGAACCGGAGGTTGCGTGAAACAAGTCACCTGCAACGCGTGCGGCTGGGTTCATTTCGGACTGACTCGAGCGGAAGTCGAGCGTGAGGTCACGCGGTTCAACGTGTGGTTCGATGCCGCATCTCACGCCGTGCAAGCGAACTATGGTGGTAAGCGGTCGAGCGAGAAACACTATTTGAACTGTTTCCGGTGTGGCAACCCGTATGTCAAATTTCACACGACGGTCGCCGGCGAGGCTCCACGTGGGTCGACCATTCAACCGATCATGTTGTCGCTGGCGTTGGAATGACGATCCCAGTTGAACGCACGCGGGCGCTGGTCAGCACGAAGGACTTCCTGTTCTCGCTGCTCGACCCGAGGCAGACCCCCAGGGTACCGCGGGCTGTGCGGCAGCGGGCGTCGAGGTGTCTGCGTCACTACCCCGGTCGCTATGAGATTGCTGACTTGGAGCGAGTAAGCCCGACTTGGTGGGGGAAGATCGATGGATCTTAACCTCAAGTTCCCGCCGGTGATCTCGGCGTACATGAAAAGTGACGCGCGCTACCGCTGGGTACTCGGCCCGTTCGGCTCTGGGAAGTCGGTCGGTTCCATGCTCGACATCCCGCGGCGCGCCGCGATGCAGCGGCAATCATCGAGTAGTGGCAAGCGGAAGTCGCGCTTCGCCGTGGTTCGGAACACGCGCCCGCAGTTGCGCGACACCACGATGAAGACGTGGTTCGATCACTTTCCCAACGGATCGCTTGGCAACTATCACGGCTTGAGCAATACCTACATCATCAAGCAGAGGGACGTGGACTGTGAAGTTGTGTTCCGCCCGCTGGATGATGAGTCGGATGTGAAGAACTTGCTGTCGTTCGAGTTGACCGGCGCGTACATCAATGAGTTCCGCGACATACCGCGGGCGATTGTCGAAGCACTCGACGGCCGGATCGGCCGCTACCCCCGCATGGAAGAAGGAGGCCCCTCGTGGATCGGCATGTGGGGCGACTCGAACATGCCGGAGGAAGGATCGTACTGGGAGCGCATGCTCGAGGGTTACGACCCCGAGGATGGCAAGACGAAGAAGCCGAACACATGGCAGAAGTTCGTGCAGCCGCCCGGCATGCTCAGGCAA
>JAUSDQ010000160.1 GCA_030650525.1 Sulfuricaulis sp. | reverse complement strand
AGACGAACGCAGCGAAGCGGAGTAGGGCTTCAATTATGATGTCAGGACGAACGCAGCGAAGCGGAGTAGGGCTTCAATTATGATGTCAGGACGAACGCAGCGAAGCGGAGTAGGGCTTCAATTATGATGTCAGGACGAACGCAGCGAAGCGGAGTAGGGCTTCCGTTATGCTGACCCTCGAAGAAGCCCGCGCCGCGATTCTCGCCGAAGTCACGCCGGCGGCGGCAACGGAAATGACATCGCTCGCGCAGGCCCATGGCCGCTTCGTCGCGCGTGAACTGCGCGCGCAGGTAGACAATCCCGCCTTCGATAATTCCGCCATGGACGGTTACGCGCTGCGCGCGGCCGAACTGCTGGCCGCCGGTTTTGTGCTGCCACGACGCGGCGAGTGCCGCTGCGGCGATGCCCCGGGGCGACTGGCCGCCGGCACCACGATGCGCATCTTCACCGGCGCCCCGCTGCCCGCGGGTGCCGATACTGTCGTGATCCAGGAAGACATTAAGCTCGAAGGCGATACGGTGGTCTTTCCCAAAACCGTGCAACCGGGCAGTCACCTGCGCCGGCGTGGCGAGGATTTCCATCAGGGTGACGTGTTGTATCAACCTGGGCGCAGGCTTTCGGCTTACGATCTGGCGTTGCTGTCCGCCGCCGGCGTGGCGCAAATCCCGGTTTACGTTTCGGCGCGCGCGCTGGTGGTCGCCACCGGCGATGAGCTGGTGGCGCCCGGCACACCGCTGCGGCCGGGACAGATATACGAGTCCAACCGGCTGGCGACAATATTGTTGCTGCGCGAGCTGGGCATGGACGCCGTGGACGGCGGCACGGTGCGTGACGAGCCGGCGGCGTTGCGCGCGCTGCTGAAATCGTCCGCGGATTTCGATTTCGTCATCACCAGCGGCGGCGCTTCGGTCGGCGATCACGACCTCGTCAAGCAGGTATTCGCCGAGATTGGACAGATCAAATTCTGGAAAGTGAAAATCAAGCCGGGAAAACCCGTCGCTTTCGGGCGCGTGGGCACGCGCACGCATTTCTTCGCGCTGCCGGGCAATCCGGTGTCGAGCCTGGTGACGTTCAAGCTGTTCGTCGAGCCGGCGCTCATCGCCTGGCATCACGGCATCCCGCGCATGCCCCAGCTCGCCGCCACGGCCACGAATGATTTCCGCCGCCATCCCGGACGCACTGAGTTTCTGCGCGCGCATCTGGTCAGCGAAAACGGCAAGCTCATGGCCACGGCGCTGCGCGGCCAGGGTTCGCACATGCTCGGCCCGCTGCGCGAGACCAATGGCTTCATTCGTGTCGAGGCGGACAGCGCCGGTTTCAAGCCGGGCGAAACGGTGCTGGCGGTTCCGTTGAACACGAATTTTTCTTAGAACCCCCAAAATGAAACTCGCCTGTATTTTTTGTAGGGTGCGCAAAAGCGAAGCGTTGCGCACCGTTGCGGCGTGTTCGGTGCGCTTCGCTGCCGCTCAGCACACCCTACAGGAAATCCATTTCGTCGTTATATCTAATTCGTGTCTGCGCGCATGGCCGGACTATCCATAACGCGCATCACTTCCCGTGACATCACCGGTGTTATTCTCGCCGGAGGCCGCGGAAGCCGCCTGGGCGGCGCCGACAAGGGTCTGGTCCCGTTGCGCGGCCGGCCGCTGATTGAGCATGTAATATCAATACTGCGGCCGCAGGTCGGGCGTCTCGTCATCAGCGCCAACCGCAACCGGGAAACGTACGCCGCCTATGGCGTTCCCGTCATCGCCGACAGCATCGGCGACTATCACGGTCCGCTCGCCGGAATCCTGAGCGCGCTGCGCGCGGCCGACACGCCGTTCGTGCTGTGCGCGCCCTGTGACACGCCGGCGCCGCCCTCCGATCTGGCCGCACGCCTGATCGCCGCCCTGGTGCGCGAACAGGCGCAACTGGCCGTTGTCACCTGCGGCGCGCGGATGCAGCCGGTGTTTGCGCTGGTGCAGCGCGCGTTGGCCCAGCCGTTACAGGATTACCTTGCCGGTGGCGGCCGCGAAGCCGGTGAATGGATGCGGCGGCAAAACGCGGCGTTGGCGGATTTTTCCGACGCGGCGGAGGCGTTCGTGAATATCAACACCCCGCAGGAATTACAGGCGGCCGAGACCTGGTGCGCGCGTGGCGCCAAGCCCGGGTGATGTCAGAACACCTTAAAATTAAGCGGTAACCTACTGTTTCGCCATAGTGCGTGGTTGGCCGATGCAGATATGTTGATGCAGATCAATATTCCGTCTGAATCACTCAAATAGATTTAGACTATCGGCCGTACCGATAACGAAATATGATGACAAGACGAACGAAGCGCAGCGGAGTAGGGCTTTATTATCGTGGGGACCTATAATTAAAAGATGGCTGCCTGTGCCTGTGAGATCAATGCCTGTGCCCTGTGTGAAAACCGTTTGTATCCCGGTCTCTCCAAGGAGCAGGTTTGTCAGATTCGCGAGCGCCTGATTCGCGAGATGTACGAGCCGCACGAGGTGCTGTTCCGCGATGGCGAGCCGGCGGCCTTTTTGTTCGCGTTGCGTTCCGGACAGCTCAAGCTCACGAGTTCAATGCCGGATGGGCGGCAGCAGATCCTGCGGATCGCGGTGGCGGGTCAGCTGCTGGGCATTGAGACTTTCAAGGGTCAGCACTATCCATTCACCGCCGAGGCGCTCACCGACGTGGTCGCCTGCAAGATCAGTCACGACGACCTGCGGCAGATCCTCGAAGCCAGCCCGGCCATCGCGTTGCGCGTGATCGAGACGCTCAGCCGGGAACTGGACCAGGCCGAATCCCTGATTCGCGATCTCGGGCTGAAGACCGCGCCGGAAAAGGTGTCAAGCTTCCTGTTGTCGTTGATTCCGCAGCGTGGCGACCCGAGCGCCGAGCTGCCGCTACGGCTGTCGCGGCGCGAAATCGCCGAGATGCTCGGTCTGACGGAAGAGACCGTGAGCCGCGTCATGGCCGACTTCGCCCGCAAGAAAATCATCGACAGCGGAAAAGGATTTATCCGCATCCTCGACCGGAAGTGGCTCGAAGAGACTAACGGTGTTTTCTCTTTTAATGAAGCCAATCATTCAGGACACTAAACGGATTTACGTCCGGTAAACATCGCGCGCACCAGATTTTCCCGGTGCACCAGGCTGCCGATAATCACGCCGGCGATGTGCAGCACGACCAGCAGCAACGCCAGGTTGGCGAAGAACTCGTGCAGCTCCTTCCAGATTTCCTCCGCGCCCTCGTTTTTACCTTCAGCTTGGTCATCATCCGCCACCGCGCTGGCGACCGCACCCGGGACCAGCGCCATGGCACGGGCCGAAAGCGCAGCAAACGGCCCGGTTCCGTCCTCCGCCCCCTGTAAAATAAGCCCGGTTACGCCGGCGGCCAGCAGCGAGGCCAGCAGCGCGATAATCATTGCGCCGCCGAGCGGGTTATGACCAAGATAGCGTTTAGATTTGCCGGCCAGCAGATCCTTGACGTAAGCCAGAATGGTCGCAGGACGGTGGACAAAATCACTGAAACGCGCGTAACGTGTTCCAACGAAACCCCAGACGATGCGGATCAGCACCAGGCCGATGACGGCATAACCGGAATAAATATGCAGTGGGGATTCCTCGTCACCGCTCAGCCAGGCGACGGCGAACGCCATCACCAGCGACCAGTGAAATATTCGCACCAGCGGATCCCAGACCCTGATTTCATTCGGGGTTTGCCGGGTTTCAGGTTTGTTCATCGTTGGCTCCTGGAGGGTTGTGCGCGCGCTAACGGCGCGAACGATATCTGCCGAAGCCGCAACGAAACTGAAAGGCGCGGTGCAGTCAGTGAGTATGTTACCCTGTAATGTTGAAGAGTACGGCCGTACCGCTTAATTATGCTACGAAGTATTTCAGGGGGCCAATATGCCGGAATTGCCAGAAAAGCAGCTGCAGCAGTTTGAGCAACGCCTGAGAAGCCGGCGCGAGGAGTTGCGCGACATTATCCATGCGGAGCTGGCAAATTCCCCGGAGCAAAATTACTCCGAACTGGCCGGGATGGTGCACGATGCCGGCGATGAGTCCTTCGCCGAGCTTATGCGCGGCATCAACCTGACAACGCGCGCGCGCGAGCTGGAGGAGATTCAAGACATCGAGGCGGCGCTTGAGCGCATCAAGAACGCGACCTACGCCACGTGCGTGGATTGCGGCGATGCCATCACCTTCGAGCGGCTCGACGCCTATCCCACGGCCAAACGTTGTATCACCTGCCAGAGCCGGCGCGAAAACCGCCGCGGCGGACGCGACACCACACCGAGCCTGTAGCATGAAACCGCCGGTTTATCGGTAAGCGTTGTCTTTCATGTATCGCGGCGAACGGTTTAACGGCATCACTCATCTCGTGGGCGCGGCGCTCGCGCTCGCGGGACTGGCACTGCTGGTGACGGTGGCCGCCCGCCAGGGGGACCCGTGGAAGATCGTGAGTTTCAGTCTTTATGGCGCAACGCTGTTCATGCTGTACGGTTTCTCCACGCTCTATCACAGTTTGCGCGGGCGCGCGAAGGCCATCTTCCGGAGATTCGATCATCTCGCGATCTATCTGCTGATTGCCGGCACTTATACCCCCTTTACCTTGGTGACATTGCGCGGTGACTGGGGCTGGTCGCTGTTCGCTGTGATCTGGGGGCTCGCCGTGGTCGGCATGGCGCTGGAATATCTGCCGCGTAAGGGTCCGAGGATACTGCCGGTGGTGATTTATCTTGGCATGGGTTGGCTCGCGCTCGTCGCCCTGCGCCCGTTATGGCAGGCGCTGCCGTTAATGGGATTTGTCTGGCTGGTCGTGGGAGGCTTGTGCTACACCGTGGGCGTGGTGTTCTACAGCCTGGATGAGAAACTGCGGCACGCGCACGGCATCTGGCATCTGTTTGTGCTGGCCGGCAGCATCAGTCATTACCTGGCCATTTATTTTTACGTGGCTTAGGCCGTTTCTCGCTTATCAGACCGCGGCACCGATCCGCTGATCGGTTAACAGATATTCCAGAAGATCGTGGACCTTGCGTATCTCGGTGCCGAAGGGCACTGATTCCGAGCCGCGGAAGAACAGACCCTGCTGGATATTGCCGCGCTGCGCGGCCGCGAGCTGGGTCTCAATGCAGAACTGTCCCGCCGCCGGGTTCCCGTCCTTGAAGCCGCAATGCGCGAGACATTCGAGGCGGCTCGGGCACTGGGAGCATTCGGGAGTCGCTTTGGCGCGCAGCTTCGATTCCTTGGCGAGGTAATTTTTCAGCCACGGGGTGAGCACGGCGCGCGCCGGCAATCCGGCGGCGCTCATGAAGGTGACGATGTCCTCGGGTTTGGCCTCGGCCAGCACCTTCTTGAAATTGGGATGGGCATCGCATTCTTCGGTGACGGCGAACGGCGTACCGATCTGCGCGCCGCTGGCGCCCAGGTCGAATAGTTCCTTGAGTTTCTGAAACGAGTTGATGCCACCGGCCGGAATCAACGGGATGCTGCCCAGCGCGATCCCCAACTCCTGAAACACGCGCCGGATTTCCTCCAGCACCCGGCCGAAATCGAATTTCGGATCGTTGACCTCTGCCATCCGCGTGGCACCCAGATGCCCGCCGGCGTAACGCGGGTGTTCGATGACAATCGCGTCCGGCAGCCGCCCCTTGCGCATCCACTTCTTGAGCACGGCGCGCACGCCGCGTTCTTCCGAAAGAATCGGGATGAGCGCGACGTGTTTGAATTTTTCCGTGAGATCGGGCAGATCGAACGGCAGCCCCGCGCCCGAAACGATGGCATTCGCACCGCTCTTGCAGGCCTGTACCACGAGCTCGGCGTAATTCGACAAGGCGCGCATGACGTTCACCGCGACGAAACCATCCGGGGCAATCTCATGCGCGGTGCGAATCTCGCGGTCGAGTGCTTCGATGTTGGCGGCGCTGTGGACCACCGGATCGTGGCATTTGCGCAGACGCTGCATGATGTCCGGGTACAGGCGCCGCAGGTCGACGCTGGCGATGGTGCCCACCGCCCCCTCCTTGGCGACCGCGCCGGCGAGTCGATGACCGGAGATGCCGACGCCCATGCCGCCCTGAATGATGGGCAACACTTGGCGCCCACGGATGGTGAGCAGGGGAAGAGAAGTACGAATCATGGACTGGGCCTTATGAAACAAACCTAGCCTGTTTCTAGGGAAAATGTCTTGATTAAGGTCAAACCGTGACCATCGGCCATGAATTCGCTAAGAGATCCTAACAAAAATGAAAAAATAGACAGGATTCACAGGATTAAAAACAGGATTAACAGGATCCCTGACTTCTAAAATCCTTAATCCTGTAAATCCTGAAAAATCCTGTTAATCCTGTCTATTTCATTTTGTTAAAGGCTCTAAGTGATAAAAGGCACAACCTGGCGGGTGAGGGCGACCAGAACGATGTAGAGGAATATGGCGAGCGCGCTGAGCCAGGCGGCGACACGGATTTTTTTGGTTTTGCCATATTTGAGGCCAATGGCCCCCACCACGATGTAGCCAATCAGCGCGAATACCTTGGCCGTCAACCAGCCTTGGGCCAAGGGATATTGCCGGAGTTGTAGCGCGAGCAGAATCGCCGAGCCGAGCAGTGCCGTATCGATCACATGCGGCAATACCTGCACCCATTTTTTCTGGAGCCAGGGCGATTCGCGGATCATCCACAGGCCGCGGATAAAATATCCGCCACCGGACAGGATCACGCAGGCGATATGCACATGTTTAAGCCACGACATCGGAACACCATCCGTATTTATCCCGGTTGCCGGTCCACGCGCGGGCGCAGATACATCGGCGCATAAAGCCATCCCCACAGCAGGAAGGACGCCAGCCAGGTGACCGCCGCCAGGGCGTTCAGCATGCCGCCCACCGTGCCGGGCGCAAACTCGGCCATGATGCGCAGTATGGCGGCGATGTTAACACCGAACAGCACGCGCCACGTCAGGTCATTGGCCTGAAGCAGCCGGCCGGAGTGCCCGAGCGTCACGCGCGAGACCATCGCCACCACCATGCCGGTTAAGAAACCGATTCCCAAGGCGTGCAACGGCACCCGCCCAAAGTAGTCCACGCCGGTGACGAGTAGTGTCAGGCTTTGCACGGTATAGAGCGTCATGCCGACACCGAGCCACAGAAAGGCGATGTGCAACATGGCCAGCAGCCGCGCATGAAAACTGCGGCGGAATTGCCAGATCCAGGAGTGATGCAGCGCGGCGATCGCCAACGGTGCATCCGCGAGGAAACGCCAGGCGGACAGACCGGTGAGATCGAGCAAGGCATGACCGACGACACACAGCAGCATCAGCGGTGGGCCCCAATCGGGACGCACCATAATATAGTTAATAAGCGCGCTTTGGCTGAAGAATGGAATCATGCGATGCGCCACCAGGAACACCACCGGCACCAGGAACAGCCACAGACCGAATTCGCGCGCCAACACGAACGCGAGCGGCGCCTGCCACACAACGCCAACGAGAAAGCACGCGACCCCGGCCATGCCGGCGGCGAGCGCCAGATTGAGCAGACGTTCGTGCGGCCCGTGGCGCGCGGCCTGGCGGTAGACCGCCAGCAAGGCATACAGCGTCACGCCCCAGCCAGCCAGTTGCAGTACCAGCGCCAGCGCCAGAATCGTGCGTGAAGTGAACAGGCCAGCATAAAATAAAATCATTCCCGCGGCGAGCAGACCGAAGGCGGCGATATATCGCGACACCGGCACCACCGGTGCGCCCATCCAGCGCGGATAGACCGTGAATAGAAATCCGAAAATAAAAAACGGAAACAGACCGAACAGCATCAGAAAGGCGTGCGCCCAGGTCGCGGCGATCGCCAACGGCAGGGATGGCCACAGTCCCGCGCGCCCGAGCAATTCCGCGATCCAGAAACCCATCACCAGCACGGTCTGGACCGCGCCGGCAAAAAACATCATGCGGTGCGGTGCGGCGGAAAATACCCGCCAGTGCTGGGGTGCTGCCGTTGTTGTCGTCATAACGAGTCAATGGATATTGAGCAGCAAGCCTTGTAACAGTGATTTCGCCCGCAGGGCCTTGATGAAAATCAAGCGCTGGCGCTTAGCCCGTGAAACCGCGCAGAATCAGGCGGAATAACCGCCGCAGCGAAGGCTCTATGTTAGTCTATCTTTAAAAAATGACGGCGCTACAGTTGATGAAAGCTTTAAGAATAAGGGTCGCCCAGCGACCCGGATCGGTTTTAGCGATGACAACCGTGGCACGTGTTGAAATGTCGTGCGACCGATTGAATAAGATCCAGGAAAGGAATGCATGGCGACCGGACCGGTAACCAAATCGAAACGTGCGCGGCGACGCCGGTCACCGCCGGCCGCCGGTCGTGTGCGCGCCGCCGATCTGTTGCGCCGCATTGCCGTAGGCGCCTCGGCGCACTCCGGGGAAAGCTACTTCCGCTTGCTGGTTCAGCGCCTCACTGAAACCTTCGGCATGGATTACGCCTTTGTCGGCAAATTATCGCATCACCAGCAAGAAGCGATCAGCGTCCTCGGTGCCTGTTTCATCGGCCGGATGGTCGATAATTTCGGTTTCCACCCGCTGACCACCCCCTGCCACAATGTCGTGAAGGGAGAGTTGTGTATTTATCCGCGCGGCGTGCAGAAATTATTTCCGCAAGACCCTAGCCTTGCCCGGCTGCAAGTGGAGTGTTTTGCCGGGGTCCCGCTCTATGGATCGACCGGCCAATTGCTGGGTCTGCTGGCGGTCATGGATCGCAAACCGCTGCGCCACAGGGAAACAGTGGAATTGTCGCTGCAGCTGCTCGCGCCGCGCGCCGCGGTTGAGATCGAGCGTATGCAGGTCTACGAGGAATTGGGCGAGAGTCATCGAACCCTTTCGACCTTGCTGGGGAATCTCCCCGGCATGGCATACCGCTGCCGTAACGATAAGGACTGGACCATGGAGTTTGTGAGTGACGGCTGCCTGGATCTTACCGGCTACTCACCCGAGGATATTGTCGTTCACCGCAGAATTTCCTATGGGCAGTTGATTCATCTGGAAGATCAAGAGTCGGTCTGGAACGATGTGCAGACGGCGTTGCGCGAGAATCGTCCGTTTCAACTGGTCTATCGCATCGCGACCGCGAAGGACGAAATAAAATGGGTCTGGGAGCAGGGCCGCGGTGTGTTCTCGCCCGATGGTGAGTTGCTGGCCTTGGAAGGATTCATCACGGATATCACCGAGCGCCGGCGAGCTGAAGAAGCCCTGCGAGAAAACGAGGCAAAATTCAGGATACTCTTCGAGTCCGCCAACGACGCCATTTTCCTGATGCAAGGCGAACGATTCGTGGACTGCAATCTGCAAACCCTGAATATGTTCGGTTGCCAGCGCCATGAGATCGTCGGCCATACTCCGATGGAATTCTCGCCCGAGCATCAGCCCGACGGACGCCCGTCGAAGGAAAAGGCGCTGGAGAAGATCAACGCGTCCGTGGCCGGTAACCCCCAATTCTTCGAATGGCAGCACCTCCGTCTCGACGGAACGCCCTTCGACGCCGAGGTTAGCCTGAACGCTATCGAGCTGCGGGGTGAGCGCTACCTTCAGGCCATCGTGCGCGATATCACCGAACGCGCGCAGGCCCAGGAGCGGCTGCAATACCTGGCACATCACGATTCCCTGACCGGCCTGCCGAACCGCGCGTTGTTCCTCGATCGCCTGGACCATGCGCTCACGCGTGCGCGCTGGACCAAAAGGCCGCTGGCCGTACTGTTCCTGGATCTGGACCGCTTCAAGAACATCAATGACACGCTGGGACACGATATCGGCGACAGCGCGCTGCGCGTGGCATCCGAGCGCCTGCTTAGCTGCGTGCGCGAAGGCGATACCGTGGCGCGCTTCGGTGGCGATGAATTCACGGTGTTGTTGGAGGACATGGCGAATACCGACGATGTGCCAGCCATCGCGCAGAAAATCATCGATATCCTTTCCCGGCCTTTTGCGGTGGGAGACCGGGAGTTTGTCATCACCGCCAGTATCGGTATCAGCTTGTATCCGAACGACGGGGATGACTCCTTGAGGCTCTTGCGTAATGCCGATACCGCCATGTACCGGGCCAAGGATCAGGGCCGCAATAAGCATCAGTTCTACTCCTCCGAGATGAGCGCCAAGGCCCTTGAAAAATTCACGCTGGAGTCGAGTCTGCGGCACGCGTTGGATCGCGGTGAATTTCTTCTCTACTATCAACCGCAGGTGAATCTGTCGACCGGACAGGTTACCGGCGTGGAAGCGCTGCTACGCTGGCAACATCCCGAACTGGGGTTGATCCTGCCGACACAGTTCATCCCCGTGGCCGAGGAAACCGGCCTGATGAAGGCGATCGACGAATGGGTGCTGCACACCGCGTGTGCCCAGGCCCAGGCCTGGCAGTCCGCCGGTATCCCGCCGATTTCGATGATCGTGAATCTGTCCGGCAGAAGCTTTAACGAAGCCAGGCTGGCCGAGGTCATTTCACGTGCGCTGCATCAAACCGGTCTGGCACCGGAAATGCTTGAGCTGGAGATCACCGAGAGTGTGATCATGCAAAACTCGCAGACCACGGTGGAGATGATTGAGGCGCTGAATCGTAAGGGGCTTAGACTCGCCATTGACGATTTCGGCACGGGCTATTCCTCGCTCAGTTACCTCAAGCGCTTCTCCATCGACACCCTCAAGATCGATCAGTCCTTCGTGCGCGACGTTACGACCGATGCCGACGATGCCTCGATTGTCACGGCCATCATCGCCATGGGGCACAGTCTGCAACTGACGGTGATTGCCGAAGGGGTGGAGACGTCGGGCCAACTCGACTTTCTGTGCCGCCACGGTTGCGACGGCATGCAGGGGTTTCTTTTCAGTCGTCCGCAACCCGAGGCGGACATTACCCGTCTGCTTCAATCCGGCAAGAAGCTGTAACGAGACGCCTTCGGGCCACAACAAAATGCAATAGACAGGATTAACAGGATTTTTCAGGATTAACAGGATAACTTTTTAGATTTAATCTTGTTAATCCTGTCTAAATTTTTTTAGGAGACTTAAACGCCGCGCTGACGGCGCAGGCTGTGCAGGACATACAAGGCGAGACTGAATAAAACCAACGCGCCGGCTTGATGCGCCGCCGCGAGCGGCACCGGTACGACGTACAGCAGGGTCATAATCCCCAGCGCCACCTGCACCGCCAGCCAACCGAGCAACAAATGCACGGCCCGTCGGGTGCCCGCCGGCAGCGCATACTGCATCGCGTTCCACCAGAAGACGGGAATGACGATACACATCAGATAGGCGAGGGTGCGGTGATTGAACTGCACGGTGGCGATGTTCTCAAACAGGTTGACCCACGGCGGTTGCAGCGCATACATCCCTTCCGGAAAGAAATGGCCGTTCATGAGCGGGAAGGTGTTGAAGACAAAACCGGCCCGGGTGCCGGCGACGAATCCGCCCGAGAGGATCAAGACAAAAATCAGCGCCGTGACGGCGGCGCCGAAACGACGCAGACCCGCGGGCGGCGGCAGCGGCTGGCGGGCGCGCAGCAAGCCCAGCGCGGTCCAGAAAATATACGCATAGACGATGACGGCCAACGCCAGATGCGCCGTGAGCCGATAGGGGCTTACGCGCGGAATATCCACCAGTCCGCTTTTCACCATGTACCAGCCGAGCATGCCCTGTAATCCACCCAACACCAGCATGGCGGTCAGCTTGGGAACCAGTGCGCGCGTGATGCGCCGGCGCACGAGGAAATAGAGAAACGGCACCAGAAAAACCACGCCGATAAGCCGGCCGAGCAGGCGGTGCGCCCACTCCACATAGAAGATGCCCTTGAACTCCGGAAGCGACATCCCGCGATTAACCTTGCGATACTCCGGCGTCAGCTTGTATTTATCGAAGGTTTGCTCCCATTGGATCTGGCTGAGCGGTGGAACGGCGCCCATGATCGGATCCCACTCGACAATCGAAAGTCCGGAGTGGGTCAGCCGGGTCACGCCACCGAGCACCACTATTGCGAATATAAGGAGGCAGCAGGCGAACAGCCAGGCGGCGATGGGTCGGTCACGAAGCGCGCTGGCGGCGGTCATCGTTGGCCGGTTGGCGGTGTCAGGTGATGGATAAGGTTCACGACGCTCAGCAATAATAACGCCGCGCTGGCGTTGTGTCCCGTCACGACCGTCACCGGCAGGCTGAACCTCACCGCCAAAATGCCGAGCGCAATTTGCAGCAGCAAAAAAACCAGAATGGCGATGCCGGCACCGCGGTAGCGGTTACCCAGGCTGAAAGCGCGCCAACCCAGCCATCCTATATATAGGGATGTGAACACCGCGCCCAGCCGGTGAGCCAAATGGATAATCTTGCCGGTATCGCCCGTGATCACGGTGCCACCGTCGGTCACGGGCAGCACGCGGAGCAGGTTGAAACTCTCGTACCAGGGACCGCCGGCCCAGGGGTAACCGCCGCAACCGGGGAGATCGGTGCAGGCCAGCGCCGCGAAATTGGCGCTGACCCATCCGCCCAGCGCGATCTGGAAGAAAACGATGCCAGCACCCGCCACGGCCCACGGCCTCAATCCACGTGCCTGCGCCGCATCGGCACCGCATGACACCGAGCGTTGTCCCAGCCACCACAGCATCGCCAGCATTGCCATGCCGCCGAGCAGGTTGCTGAGCGTAACCCATGGCAGCAGCGGCGAGGGCGTCTTGTAGCCCAGCACTGACAGGAAGACCGTCAACAACAACACCGCGAACGTCATCCATGCATATTGTCCGGCTTGCCGGCGCCAGGCCGCCACCGCGATGCCCAGCACCAGCACGCCCAGCGTGGACGCCACCAATCGATGAATCACGGTGGCCCAGGGTGGCACCCGATGCGCGGCGGCGAGCGATTCCGAACCTCCCTGACTCTTGATCAGCGCGTAGCAGGCCGGCCAGTCGGCGCAACCGAGACCGCTGCCGGCCAGGCGCAGATAGGCGCTCAGGACCACCACGATCAGCACCAGCAGTATAGAGACAAAGATCAGCAGCGTGTAAAGATTGCTCCCGTGTGCCGCCGGGGGGTGAGCATCAGGCAAGGTTTTTGACATGGCGCGCTGAGAGTAGGGCAGTGACGGAGCGGCGGCAAGCCTTGATTATTTCTCGACCGGCCGGGGCGCGAACCATCGCGTGATCAGAGTCATGGCGAATTTGTGAACACCTGCTATTTTGTGTTTACGGCACATGCGTTGACTCGTTTGAGCCGCGTGGAGTTTAAAACATTTTCGGTGGAATTGATCTAGATCAAGTTTCCAGGTACCCAAAAAGGTTTTAAATCCCCAGCGGCATTCGGTCGCAGCGTGAGAATGGAACGGTGCCGGCGGTGCCGGCGGCATGGTCGGCGAAAGTCGCTAAAAAATATTTCAATTTAACCTGGAGGTATGAACATGGCGGCAGCTAAAAACACAGGTACGGAACACCGGAATGAATCTATCCCCGCCATGCAGCGGGTGCTCGATAACCCCTTCCTGTTGTTGTTCCTCGGCGTGGTCTTTCCGACGGTGTTCTACATTCTGTGGGGCATCATGGAAGTCGTTACCATCCCCATGGCCAAATAACCGAACTTCCGGGAGACACCGACATGAGCAGCTTACTGCCCCCTGCGGAACGAATCTGGTGGAAAGAGCCGATCGAGAGCGTTGAACTTTTCTGGGTGGCGATCGCGCTGGTCTGGGCCATCGTGATGTTCATCATGATGCCTTATTGGCATGTGTACGGTAAGCAGAACCTCTCGAACGAAGCCTATCGCACCTCGCCCGAGAACTACGGCAAGAAGGTTCAGGCGATGGTGGATCAATACACCGTGCGCAAGGAAACCGCGCGCGACATGCCGGTGGTGCGCCCGCCCGCGGGCGCCGATATTTATCTGTTGGCGCGCCTGTGGGAGTGGTATCCCATCCTGGAACTGGAAAAGGACAAGACCTATCGTTTGCATCTGTCCTCCATGGACTGGCAGCACGGATTTTCGCTGCAACCGGAGAACATCAACTTGCAGGTGATCCCGGGCTACGAGATGGTGATCAAGATCACACCGAACAAAACCGGCGAGTACACCATCGTGTGCAACGAATACTGCGGCATCGGGCACCATACGATGACCGGCAGAATCTACGTGAAGTAAGGAGGAGCGGCCCATGGCGAATAGCGCAGAATTCCGTACCTGTCCCGACACCGGCCTGCTGTTCCACAA
>JAUSDQ010000258.1 GCA_030650525.1 Sulfuricaulis sp. | reverse complement strand
CAGGCTTTCCAGTACGACAACGATCCGCAAGGCAAGCTGCGCGAAACCTTTCTGTGCGGCCGTTACGCAGATCGTTTCGAAAAGCGCGGCGACGAATGGCGCATTGCCGCGCGCACCGTGATTTACGACTGGATGAAGGAAGCACCAGGACCTGAAGGTGACGAGGCAACCCGCTTCGGCGCACGCATCCCCACCGGCAAGATGAAACCGGATGACGCCTGGTACACGCTGCTGGGACAGGCACCCTTCTCGAACTGATTGTTCAGCGCAATTAAAGTCGTAAACAGCACCATAGTATCAATGCGGATTTGCGACGTTTCGATTTAACAACATGACATCCTAAAGCCGTAAACGAGTTCAATTTACACGACTGTCCTCAGCTGTCAACAACGATGCGAATACCAGCTTAAGAGAGACTGACTGCCGTCATACAACTATCCGATCTGCTTGCTCCATACCGGACACCCAAGACTGCGGCGCAAGTGTCGGCATACTGGCGACCACTTCAAGTGCCACAGAACCCGCATCCGGCCAGGAGCCGTCCGTCGGCGTCGCGCCTCCATACCGGTCAGTCACCAGCGGCGGCCATTGTTCTGCCGAATCGTCGCTTGTGCAGCGATAGCAGCCAGCAACACCAAGTTGTGCTCGCGATTTGCCGCAGCGGCATCCCAGTCTGCTTTGTATCAACTAGATGGAATATCCCATTTTTCTGGAGTAAAACTGGATTTCTTAAACCAAGCACTTCGCCAAGTTCTGCCGACGATCTCAGATGCCATCGCCGTCCATGCGCGCCTGAAGTTTCCGATACGCCAGTAGATACTCGGCTTTGAGCTTTTCGATGTATGCAGCCGCGCTCGACACGCTGGTGACCGCCCCGATGCCTTGGCCCGCACCCCAAATGTCTTTCCAAGCCTTGGCTTTGCTTCCACTGCTGCCTTCCCCGCCGCCGCCACCGAAGTTCATGGTCTTGAGATCTCCCTCCGGCAGGTTGGCCGGGTCTATGCCAGCGGCCACGATGCTCGGCGCGAGATAGTTGCCGTGTACGCCGGTGAACAAATTCGAATAAACGATGTCGTCCGAACTGCCTTCGACGATCGCTTGCTTGTAGGCATCGCTCGCGCGGGCCTCCTCAGTAGCGATGAAGGCGGTGCCGATGTAGGCGAAGTCGGCGCCCATGGCTTGCGCTGCCAGCACCGAGCCGCCGCTCGCGATCGAGCCCGACAATGCCACTGGGCCATCGAACCACTGGCGGATCTCCTGGATCAGCGCGAAGGGACTCTTGACGCCTGCATGGCCGCCGGCACCGGCCGCGACGGCGATCAGGCCGTCGGCGCCCTTCTCGATCGCCTTCTTCGCGAAGCGATTGTTGATGATGTCATGTAATGTCACCCCCCCGTAGCTGTGTACGGCTTCGTTGACGTCGGTGCGCACCCCAAGCGATGTGATTACGATCGGCACCTTGTATTTCACGACCATCCCCATATCGTGCTCTAGCCGGTCGTTGCTCCTGTGCACGATCTGGTTGATCGCGAAAGGCGCGGCGGGCCGGTTCGGATTGGCCTTGTTGTAGGCGGCAAGTTCTTCGGTGATCTCGGCCAGCCAATCATCAAGCTGTGCGGCGGGCCGTGCATTGAGCGCCGGCATCGAACCCACCACACCGGCCTTGCATTGCGCGATCACCAGCTTGGGATTGCTAATTATGAACAGAGGCGAGCCGATGATTGGCAGAGGGAGTTTGGCAAGAGCGCCGCGTAGATTTGGCATATAAATTCAATAAATGATCGGTAATTTCAGAAGGCTTCGAGCGCGAGCGCCGTGACGCTTCCAGCGCCCTCTACGATGCTGTCGCGAATACCAGGTGCCTTGTTCAGGATGTGCTCCGCGTAGAAGCGGGCTGTCGCAACCTTTGCGGTCATGAAGGCCACGTCGGTTCCAGCCTTTGCCAGATCCTCTGCTACCAGCAACGAGCGCGCGAGCTGCCAGCCCACCACCAAATTTCCCGCGAGCATCAGATAAGGCACGCTACCTGCAAAGACCGCATTGGGTGACGCCTTGGACTGGCAAGCGACGAACTCGACAACTTCAATGAAGGTTTCGCGCGCCAGCTTCAGGCGCTTCAGAACCGCACGTGCATCAAGGCTATCGCGGCTCGCGAGTTCGGCTTCGGTCCTTTCGATCTGCGCGGCGATGCCTTTAGCCGTCTGGCCGCCGTCACGTGCGGTCTTGCGGCCGACCAGGTCATTGGCCTGGATGGCCGTCGTGCCCTCATAAATCGTCAAAATCCGGGCGTCACGGTAATACTGGGCGGCGCCGGTTTCCTCGATAAAGCCCATGCCGCCATGCACCTGAACGCCCAGCGAGGTCACTTCCTGGCTCATCTCGGTGCTGTAGCCCTTGACGAGAGGAACCATGAATTCGTAGAAAGCCTGATTCTGTCTTTGCACCTCGGCATCCGGGTGATGATGCGCGGCGTCGTACGCGGCCGCTGCCACCGCGGCCATCGCGCGGCAACCTTCGGTATAGGCGCGCATCGTCATCAGCATACGCTTGATGTCGGGGTGGTGAATGATGGGCAGGCTGGACTTGATCGATCCATCGACCGGCCGGCTTTGCACCCGGTCCTTAGCAAAGCTCACCGCCTTCTGGTAGGCGCGTTCGGCAATCGCGATGCCCTGCATGCCGACGGCGTAGCGCGCCGAATTCATCATGATGAACATGTATTCCAGGCCGCGGTTTTCTTCACCGACGAGGTAGCCCACGGCGCCGCCATGGTCGCCGTACTGCAGCACCGCCGTGGGCGAGGCCTTGATGCCCAGCTTGTGCTCGATGCTGACGCATTGCACGTCGTTGCGCGAGCCAGCACCAGGTGCACGATGTTTTCGGCCATATCGTGCTCACCATAGGTGATGAAAATCTTGGTGCCAAACACCTTGTAGCTGCCGTCGGGCTGAGGCTCGGCGCGGCTGCGCACAGCTGCGAGGTCGGAGCCGGCTTGCGATTCGGTCAGGTTCATGGTGCCGGCCCACTTACCGCTGACCAGCTTTTCCAGGTAGACCGCCTTGAGCTCGTCCGAGCCTGCGGTCAGCAACGCTTCAATCGCGCCGTCGCTCAGAACCGGACACAGCGCAAAGCTCATATTGGCAGAGTTCAACATTTCCCCACACGCGGCCCCGATCGTTTTGGGCAAGCCCTGTCCACCAAAAAGTACTGCATGTTGCAATCCCTGCCACCCACCCGCGACGTACTGGGCGAAGGCATCCTTAAAGCCAGGGGTGGTGATAACGTCTCCATCCTTGAAAGTCGAGGGATTTTGGTCGCCCGCGACGTTGAGCGGTGCGATCACGCCCTCGTTGAAGCGCGCGCATTCTTCCAGCACCGCCCGAGCGGTTTCGAGTCCGGCGTCTTCGAGGCCCGGCATCTGCGCCACCTGCGCGATATTCGCGAGGTGTTCGATAACAAACAGCATGTCTTTGATCGGAACGATGTAGCTCATGGTTTTTGACCTACGATCGGCAGTCTGTAGTCCTTAAATTGGTCTCGCAGCTTGGCCTTAAGAACCTTGCCCGTGGGGCCGATTGGGATCGCCTCGACAAATATGACATCGTCGGGGATCTGCCATTTCGCAGTCTTGCCCTCATAGAACTTCAGCAGCTCTTCACGAGAGACTTCGGTATTGGGTTTGCGTACCACGGCCACGATCGGACGCTCATCCCATTTCGAATGGAATACACCCACACAGGCGGCCATTGCTATGTCCGGGTGCGCGATTGCGATGTTCTCAATGTCGATCGAGCTGATCCATTCGCCGCCGGACTTGATCACGTCTTTGCTGCGGTCGGTGATCTGCAGGTAGCCGTCAGCATCGATGGTGGCTACGTCGCCGGTTGGGAACCAGCCGCGGCCCTGGGAGTCGGCAACCAGCGGATCGCCGCCCTCACTCTTAAAGTACTCCTTGACGACCCATGGACCCCTGACCAGCAGGTCGCCGTAGGCCTCGCCATCCCAGGGCAGCTCCTCGTTGTTACCGTCGACGATCTTCATGTCGACGCCGAAGATCGCACGGCCCTGCTTCATGCGGATCGCGGTCTGCGCTTCGGCCGACTGCGTCAGATGCTTGTTCTTGAGTGTGCACAGCGTGCCGAGCGGCGACATCTCTGTCATGCCCCAGGCATGGAGCACCTCGACGCCGTACTGCTCCTGGAACGCGTGGATCATCGCCGGCGGGCAGGCCGAGCCGCCGATCACGGTGCGCCTGAGCGTGGAGAACTTGAGGCCGTGCGCCTGTGCATGACCCAGCAGCATTTGCCAGACGGTCGGCACGCCGGCCGCAAAGCTTACCTTTTCGGCCTCGATCAGTTCGAAGACGGACTTGCCGTCGAGCGCCGGGCCAGGAAACACCACCTTGGCGCCGGTGAGTGCCGCCGAATAAGGCAGACCCCAGGCGTTGACGTGGAACATAGGCACCACCGGCAGAATGGCGTCGCGCGCTGACAAGCCCATCACGTCGGGCAGCGCGGCGGCATACGCATGCAGTGTGGTGGAACGGTGGCTGTACATCGCAGCCTTGGGGTTGCCCGTGGTGCCGCTGGTATAGCACATGCTGGAAGCCGAGTTCTCGTCGAAACTCGGCCAGGCGTAGTTGCCACTATGCGCGCCCATCCAGCTCTCGTATGCAATGAGGCCGGGGATGCCCGAGTCCTTCGGCAGCTTGTCTTCGTCGCACAGCGCGATGTAGTGGCGGATGGTGTTGCACTTCGCACGGATGGCCTGGACCAGCGGCAGAAAGGTCAGGTCGAAACACAGCACCTGGTCTTCGGCATGGTTGGCCATCCAGGCGATTTGGTCGGGGTGCAGGCGCGGATTGATGGTGTGCAGCACGCGGCCCGATCCGCTGACTCCGTAGTACAGCTCAAAGTGGCGGTAGCCGTTCCAGGCCAAGGTCGCGACGCGGTCGCTAAAGACCAGGTCCATAGCGTCAAGCGCAGCGGCCACCTGCCGGGCGCGACTGGCGGAATCGCGATAGGTGTAGCGGTAGATGTCGCCTTCGACCCGGCGCGAGACGATCTCGGCGTCGCCGTGGTGGCGCTCCGCGAATTCGATCAGGCTGGAAATAAGCAGTGGCTGGCTTTGCATCAGACCGTTCATGTTGATAATCTTTCTTTTTAATGGCGACTCAAAGCGCCAAGATATGTCCTGTGCCGAGACTACGTGAGGCCGACGGGCCGCACGAATCGTGCTCAGGAACGCGTAACGCAAATTAATTTTGTTGTCTGCTTGTTTAAAAATGTCTGTCTATCGACTCATTTCGGCGCGTATGACCAAGCCGAACTCATCAGGGGTTACGCCCGCCGGAACTACACCGTCTGCGGCCAGCCTCGCCTTTATCTCCGGGATCTGCAGGACGGCGTTTATGTCTTTTTTCAGTTTGACAATCACATTTGTAGGGGCGTTTCGGGCTGCGGCGAGGTCGTGCCATAAGTCGCCCCTTAAGACCCCGAAGTCTCGCCGCCATAGTAGCCACGCTATCCGCGCATAGTTGCGACCTGAGCTAGAGGCTGAAAGCACCGATTAGCTGCAACCTGCCCAAAGACGACATCGCTAGAGGTAGGGAAGAAATCCGGCGGCAGCCCCGGCTCAGTCGATCTTGATGCCTGTCTTCTGAACGATAGTCTTCCAGCGCTCCATGTCAGCACGGATCACTGCGCCGAATTGCTGCGGCGTGCCGCCGGCCGCGATCACGTCGACAGTTGCTAAGTTAGCCGCGATCTCGGGATTGCGCAGGACTGCGTTGATATCGGCATTGAGCTTGGTCACCACCTTGGTCGGCACACCCTTGGGCGCGACCAAGCCGTGCCACAGGTCCGCCTGGAATCCCCCAAAACCCTGTTCAGCGAACGTCGGCACGTCAGGCATCGACTGCAGGCGTGCCGACATGGCCACCGCGAGCGCTCGTACCTTGCCGCCCTTGACCAGTGGGGCGATGGACGAGCTTCCCCCCAATATGAACTGGATTTGGCCGCCTGCCAGATCGACCAGCGACGCCGATGTTCCTTTGTACGGAATGTGGTTCAACTTGATGCCGGCCACCGAGGCAAAGTATTCAGTGCTCAGGTGTGCTAAACCTCCGACGCCGGAGGTTCCATACGCAATGCTGCCGGGCTCCTTTCTCGCCTTGTCGACCAATTCACCAAGCGATTTAAAGGAGGTGGTGGGGCCGCCGACCAGCACGATTGGCTCGCGCGTGAACTGGATGATCGGCTGGATGGCGGTGGCGGGATCAAAGGCCGGTTTCCTGACGATGGCGTTGCCAGCATAACTTCCGGAGATTACCAATAACGTGTAACCGTCGGCGGGCTCACGCAGAGCCGCTTCGGCGCCGAGGTTGCCCCCCGCGCCGGGCTTGTTGTCGATCACGATCGTGTAGCCGTAATTTTCGTTCAGCTTCTGCGCGATCTGTCGCGCGAAAGTGTCAGAGCCTCCGCCGGGCGCGAACGGCACGACGAACTTGACCGGCTTGTTCGGGTATGGCCCAGTCTGGGAATAGGCAGGCAGGGAAAGCGCTACGCAGAAGATGAGTGCGATACGGCGTGAGATTTTCATTTTTGGCTCCTTGGTTATGGTTGGGTTGGTGCGCGTTGCGCGGTATCCGAACTTAAAGTTCAACGTCTAGCAAACGGACATATTGCTGTCCTCCGTGCATATCCCTTTCCACAGCACCACCTTGTGGGTAGCGGCGCGGATAGGAAATTTTCAACACGAGCAGGTCGGCGACACGAAAATGTTTCACCATGGCTGGATCGACGTCATACAGAACGCCGATGGCCTCAGGCTGAAGCTGCGGGGCGTTCGCGTAGTGCTCAAATGCAAGCTGGTCACTGAATGAAAGGTCCAGGGTGATCCAGAACGGACCCGCATTCTTGGAACGCACGTGGCGGCAGACTTCGCTGACCTTAGGCATTGATCGGTTCTCCTGTATTAATGAACACTGTCCGGACCAGTTCGTCGGGACTCGCTACTTGGACAACATGGTTTAGCTTGAACTCGAACACTTGACCGCGTTCGATTTCGGCCGGGGAGAATGGGAAGGCGTACGTCGGGAGTTCCCTGTCCTCACGCAGCGGCAGATGGAAGAACCAGGGATTGCAGGTCTTTGCGATCTGGGTGGCGATATCCTGAGTGGCCGCTGTCGCGACAAACAACAAGCCGATTTCGCTGGGGCGAGGTACCGATGCAGCGACCGTCGTGCCGCTGACCGCGTTCCAGCCGTAAGCTCGGATGGATATTTCAAACGCGCCGGCGGCTTCGCCCATGGTGGTCATAACACGTTTGACGAGCACGTCGTGCATCTTTTCAATAAACGGGTCAATCTCGGCCAGAACCGCTCTGTCCTGGATGCCAACCAGCATCAGCGTCTGGTAGCCGCCGCCGGCTGCCCCCTCCAACTTCATTGTGTAGGAATTGCGCTGGAACACCGATCCGGTCACTAGCACCGTTCGATCGTCCACCGCCTCATAGCGGGCAGCGGTGACATCGAGGACACCACCTGGCTCGTGCAGCATGAACGGATCACTGTTTTCATACAGCATGTGCGCGGACACGGTTTGGGGCGTGCAGCGGTTGCGGGGGCTCAGCGGCTCCACTTCGAACGCGTTACGGCCAACGCGGATCATCACGCCGCCAGCGCGTGGCTCAGTCGTGCATAGTGACCCACACTCAGCAATCTTGCCGGCATGCCATGCCGGTCCAATTCCAGCGCCCCGTAATAGTGGCAGGGCGGCGAGCACCGCGGTGTCCGTGGTACGACCGCCCAAGACGATATCGGCTCCGTCTTTAAGTGCTGTCATATAGGGCTCCGGCCCCATCAGCGCGACAATGCGATCGCACTCGCGGAACAGGGCTGGCTCCACTGTGGTCATAGGCGCAAGCGGCAGCACATGCCCCTTGGAAGCAAGATCAGCCAACAAGACCGGGTTCTGCTCCGAATAGAGCAGCGCAATGCGCGGGCTCAATCCCTGCTCTCGTGCAATTTCAAACGCGATATCGCGCATCCAGTCCAAGGCCGCGTCACAACCTGAGGTCCCGCACGATCCGATCAGGAGTGGAATCTTTGTCTCCCACTGAGCCTTCATCAGTATTTGCAGGTCCGACTTGACGGCCGCCCGCGAGTACTTCGCACGTCCCGTAGCGAGGTAGGCGGGACCGCTGTCGGTTGAGCCGGCATCGCAAGCGATGGCATCCGCTCCTGCTTTGATGCCTGCTGCAACTTCCGCCTCACTGACTCCGACGCCGAGAGCGCCTGTAGGCACGAGGATGTTGATGGTGTCTTTAAGTCTTTGGAGCATGGAATCTGAACTTCATAACGCAGTGAACCCCTGGTTTTCGCGGGCTCTCAACACATAGATCGGCCACTGACATCGAAGATCGGCTCGATTTCAATATTGTCAACAAATACATTCTTTTGTTGACAAAATGAAGTTTAAGTGAATTCCCGATGGTTTGTCAACAATATTTAATTTTTGTTTACAATCCATCCAGACAAAAGGAGTTGTGATGGCAAATGCTGCTGACGCCGTAGCGGGTGTAACGCCTGTACTGGTTGACGACCTCGCCCGTCGACTTCAGGAAATGATATTTAAAGGCGAGCTTTCGCCAGGTGACAAGCTCGGCGAGCAACTTCTTGCGGATCGCCTGGGTTCCGGCCGAGGACCCTTGCGTGAAGCGATCAGAACTTTGGAGGGTCGCAGGATTCTGGAGCGCACGCCAAACGCGGGGGTGCGAGTGGTCAAGCTGTCGGCTGATGATCTTGATCAGATCCTAATGACGCGTGAGGCTCTCGAAGGAATGGCCTGTCGTCTTGCTGCTGAGAACATGACGTTGCGAGAAGTCAAGGACCTTCGTGCGTGCCTGTCGACAAACGCTGACTTGATGAGTAAGGAGGGGTTGGGTGCCGTCTACCGAGACGGTACACAGGATAACGACTTTCATTCGCGGCTCGTCAAGGGAAGCCGAAATCTCTGGCTATCGGAGCTTCTCTGCCGGGACCTTTATGCTCTGCTCCAGATTTATCGCATGAAGTCGGCCCGCACAGGCAATCGCCTCATCGCTGCACACGAAGAGCACTGCCAAATCCTTGATGCCGTGCAAGCTCGTGATCCAGATGAAGCCGAGCGCCGCATGCGCGCGCATATCCGCCGTGGCCGCGAGCAGCTCATGGATGAGGCCAACTCACGGTGATCGGCTAGTTATCGGGGTGGGTGCTAGGCTCAGCACTGCTTGTGGAGTTCCGTGAGGGAATAGTAAACGGAGTCACTGCGCGAATGCTCTCGGAGTTGCGCAGCCGCCGTCAGTGTTACTGAGCGACCGCTTTTGGTCACTATGGAAAGCTTTGCATAGTTTCGGTCTTGGCATAGTTTCGGGCTTGGCATAGTGGTCGAGACTTGACCGAAGGACTAAACCGCTGCATTGCGGCCGATCGACACCCTGGGTTGAGCATGTGTTTACGACTTTAGAATTCCGTCTCGAAAATCCAACGGCCCGCAAACCCGCATGGATGCTAGGCCCTTGTTTACGACTTTAATTGCGCAGAACACCGAGCTTCAATACATAAAAAAAGCCGGCTCGATGCCGGCTTTCTTATTTGGCGTTGACAGCTATTTTTTCCAGCCATTCATGTCCAGGGCCGACATCACGGTGTTGGACAAACCGCCGTCCACCAGCAGATCGACGCCATGAACATAGGCGGCGTCCTTGCTCAGAAGGAAGGCCACCACATTCGCCATGTCCTCTGCTTCAGCCATGCGGCGCAGTGGCACACGGCCTACACGCTGCGCGCGTGCATCGGGTGTCGAGTAGGCCGCAGCAGTACCCGGCGTGATGGTCAGGCCCGGCGAGAAGGCATTGACCCGTATGCCGTCAGGACCCCATTCGTTGGCCAGCTGCCGCACCAGCATCAGCGCTGCGGCCTTGCTCGCGCTGTAAGGCCCCAGAGGCGCCTGCGCGTTGGTGCCGGAGATCGATGCCGTCACCACAATCGCGCCACGGCTTGCCTTCAGTGCGGAATACGCAGCTTTCGCCAGCAGCCACGGTGCACGCACATGCACCGCAAACACCTTGTCCCAGTTGGCGACATCGAAGGTGGCCAGCGGCCCGGGAATCGCAAAGCCGGCATTGCTGACCAGCGCGTCCAGACCACCGAAGGCTTCAGCCGCC
>JAUSDQ010000042.1 GCA_030650525.1 Sulfuricaulis sp. | reverse complement strand
AGCGTCTGCGGGCCCGCCTTCCAGGCGTGCGGCATTACTTCCGCGCCCTTTTCGCTGTAACCCTCGATAGCGTCGTACTTGAAATCAATGCCCGGCGACACGACCAGACGATCGTAGCTCAGCGTCTTGCCGCTTTTGAGTTTCACCTTCTTGTCCGCGGCGTCGATGGATGTGACGGTGTCATGCATCACGTTGACGCCATGTTTCTTTTTGAGCGCGTCATAGCTGTGGGTGATGGAGTCCATGGTGCGCAGCCCGCCCAGCACCAGATTGCTGAATGGGCAGGTGATGAACTTCGTGCTCGGCTCGATGAGCGATACCGCGATACTGGGATCCAGCCGGCGCAGGTACTTGGCGCAAGTGGCGCCGCCGAATCCGCCGCCGACCACGACCACCCGCGCGCTGCCCTTGGCGCCTTCCGCGGCGCGCGTCAGCGAGGCATAACCGAGCGTGCCGGCGGCGGAGGCCGCGCCGGCGATTTTGAGGAAATCTCTGCGAGTAATTTTGCTCATGCCATCCCCCTATTTGAGATTGTTGCCGATGTAGTTCGCGAGCGCCTCGAGTTCGGCGTCGGTGTAGCCTTTGGCGTGGCGCGTCATGACCGTGGAGGACAGTCGACCGGATTTATATTCCTTGAGCATCAGCAATGCCTGTTCGGCATTCTTGCCGGTCAGGCTCGGGATGCTGCCGGGGCTGCGGCCGTCGGTGCCGTGACACGAGTAGCAATTGCTGATCATGTTTACGACCGCCGCCGGGCTGGGTGGCGCGGAAGCCGGGGTATCGGCTGCCGCGACCGGCAGGGCCGCCAGGCACAGCGCGCTCAGCAACAGCGTGGGTAATGGATTTTGCAATGTCATCACGCACCTCCTCAATTGGATGAATCAATCAAACGATTTACGATCAGGGAGAAAGACATCGGCTATCTAACTTTTTTAAAACCGCATTGGCAAGCCGCAGAAAAAATACACCCGCGAGAATTTGTCGCACCGGGAAGTTTCCGGCACTTTGCCATCGTCCTGGATGGAGATACCGGGTGATTCAGCTGGAGTTGTCTGTTTGGTTTTAGGGCGCGCCGCTGCTTAACGCGCGCGTGGCAATGACAACAGGTCAATCCGCCCGCCCACCTCCGGTAGCAGCACGGATGTCCGTAATTGCCGCAAACGCTTGGCCAGGGCCTCCATGGGTTCGGGTTCTCCATGCACCAGCGCCACCGTCGGACGCCGTTCGAAGTTCTGATACCAGTTCAGCAAGCCCGACTGGCCGGCGTGCGCCGACAGGCCGCCGACGGTGTGAATACGCGCGGCCACGCGAATGGTCTCGCCCCAGAGCTTCACGGTTTTGGCGCCGTCCACCAGTTGGCGCCCGAGCGTGCCACGCGCCTGGAAACCGGCAAAGATGACGTGGCATTGCTCGCGCCAGAGATTGTGCTTGAAATGATGCCGGATACGGCCGCCGTCGCACATGCCGCTGCCGGCGATGACGATGGCGCCGGCGCGCACGCGGTTGATGGCCATGGACTGGGCGGCGGTGCGGCTGAAATGGAGATTGGGCATGGCGAAGGTGTCGCCGTCTTTCTTGCGACGTCGCGTGGTCTCGGCATCGAACAGCTTCCAGTGCCGCGCATAGACCTCGGTCGCTTCGATCGCCATGGGGCTGTCGAGAAAGATCGTCCAGTGATCGATGCCCCATTCCCGGCTGTGGTGCTTGAGAAAGTAGATCAATTCCTGGCTGCGGCCGATGGCAAAGGCGGGGATAAGAATGTTGCCTTCGCTGCCACGTGCCGCGCGGAACACCTCGCCCAGCTCCGTCAGCGTGTCGTCCCAGGAGCGGTGCTCGCGGTCGCCGTAAGTGCTTTCGAGCACGACGAGATCTGCCTCGCGCACGACCTCGGGGTTACGCAGGATCGGCGCGCCGGCGTGCCCGAGATCGCCGCTGACCACCAGCTTGCGGCGCTGACCGTTTTCCTCCAGCCACAGTTCCACAATCGCCGAACCGAGGATATGACCGGCATCCTGAAGCCGTAGCTGCGCGCCCGGCAGGAGTTTCCGTTCTACATCGTAGTCGAGCGACTGAAACTGGCGCATGGCCTTCTCGGCGTCTTTGCGCGAGTACAGCGGTTCGACGAGACGCTTGCCCTGGCGCTGACGCCGGCGGTTCTCGTGCTCCGCGTCCTTCTCATTCAGCGAAGCCGCGTCCTTGAGCATGATGTGGCACAGATCGCGCGTGGCCCGGTGAGTGTATATCGGCCCGCGGAATCCGGCCTTGACCAGCAACGGCAGCCGGCCCGAATGATCGAGGTGGGCATGGGTCAGGACCACGGCATCGATGGCGGCCGGATCGAAAGGGAACGGTTGACGGTTGCGTGCCTCGTCGGCCGGCGCGCCCTGGATCAGGCCACAGTCGACCAGCATGCGGTGATCGCCCCAGCGCAGCATGAAGCATGAGCCGGTGACTTCCCTTGCCGCGCCAAGAAACTGGATTTCCATGCCGGTCGTTTATCCGCGCAAGTCGCTTAACAGCCTGTCTATCATGCGACCCGCCTGCGAACCGTAGCCGCCGCCGAAAAGATTGAAGTGATTCAGAACGTGGTAAAGATTGTACAGCGTCTTGCGCACTTCATAGCCAGCGTCGAGTGGCCACGCGCCCTGATAAGCCTGGTAAAACCGGGCGGAGAATCCGCCGAAGAGTTCGGTCATCGCCAGATCCGCTTCGCGATCGCCGTAATAGACCGCGGGATCAAAGATCACGGGGTGGTTTTGCGTCGCACCGACATTCCCGCCCCAGAGATCGCCATGCAGCAGTGACGGCACCGGCCGGTAACTGCGGAAAAATTCACTCAGCTCCGCCATCAGCCGTTCGCCCTTGCTCAAGATATTGCACCCGTTTCGGACGGCGAGCCTGAGCTGATAGCCAAGACGATGTTCGCGCCAGAACTCGATCCAGTCAGAGGTCGGTGTGTTGATCTGCGGCGTGGAGCCGATGGTGTTGTCGAGCCGCCAGCCGAACTGATCGCGCGTAGCGCGGTGCATTTGCGCCAGTTGCTGTCCCAGTTGCTCCAGGCTGCGGGAATCCGCGCTACCCAATTCAAGATATTCCAGCACGAGATAGGCGGCGCCATCGGCTGTGCCCCAGCAGATTGGCTCCGGGACGCGTATCGATCGGCTGCGCGTGATTTCCTTTAAGCCCTCCGCTTCCGCTGTAAACATGGAAACACGCGCGGCGTCGTTGAGCTTCACAAAAAATCGCCGCTCACCGTCCTGTAACACCGTGGCGCTGTTAATGCAGCCACCACCGACCGCACGCTGTTGCCGGACCGCAAAAGGCACAGCGGTGGTCGCAGAGATCTGTTCGGCCACCCTGGCCCAGACTGTTTCCGTGGTCATGTCTGCCCTGTCTCCTGGATGGACAATGTAGGGACAATTCCCGGCAGTGAGAAGCCCGTCCCGGCGGATTTCGTCTTAGCCCGATAATGATGACCCAGGCAGCCATAACGCTGCGTGAGGCATGGATTACCCTAAACATGTGCTGATTTACGCAAATAAGGCCCTGATTTCACGCATGTAAAAATTATAACTAACTGTTTTCAGTAAGAATTTTTAATGGCATCCGTCTTGCAAGATAAATCCAGCCGCCCTCGTCGATAAACGGGATGTTTTTTCACCGGAGGGCTCATGGAAACCGATAGGCACAGGAGGTGCAAGAACCCCAAATGGACGGGACAGGTAAACAAATGGATTGGCGTCTGCGGTTAAAGCGATTTCGTCGACGATTGCGGTCAAGAACAACGATGCAGCTTAATCAGTTGTCCATGCGCACCAGCCTTATCATTGCCATGACGGTGATGGGATTGCTCTGCGTATTTTTTGTGTTGGAGACCAGTCGTGTGTGGCACGAGTTCGCGGTCGACAACCAGCGCGCCACCGTCAACGAGCAGGTGCGGGTCTGGTTGGCCAATCTGCGCAAGGACTTCGACACGGAATCACGCGAAATCGTGCAAATTGCGAAGTCCGACCCGGAGCTCATGACGGCTGTCCGAAACGAAAACAGGCAGACCGCAAGCAAACGGCTCAGCAAACTGTACCAACATCCTTTTTTCAAAACTGGCGAATCAGAGCTGATCAATCTTCAGGCGCTGGGTCAGGACTTCAATCAGATCGCCGCAACTTCCGCCGGATCGCTGGAGAACAATCTGAATCAAATGCCGTGTCAGAACCTGCGCACGCAGGCCTCGCGGCGTAGTGGCGCGGAACGTCACAAACCTGTTGGCGGAATTTGCATCGTCGACAAGGAAATTCATTACGAATTCATTCAACCGCTGGGTGAGGACCCCCGAGCCGGCTACCTTCAGATTACTTACAACATGTTGCGCAATTTTGCCGCCGCAGAAACCATGCTGAAAGGCTTGGTGCTCAAGTTGAGTTTGGCGGACGGCAATGAGCTGTACAAATCCGCCAAGTGGCCAAAGGAAAATGAAGCAACGAGCGGAAAGCTTGCAGTGGAGCAGACGCTGAATGTTTATGCCCCCGTAAAATCAGTACTCAATGTCGCCGTCATGGCGGACATAGAGTCGTTTTATGCCAGCTTGGCAGATACCGAACGCACGGTCATGCTGACAGCCTCCATCGCCGCCCTGCTGGTCGTGCTGATCGTGTGGTTCCCGCTGCAGGGAATGACGGTCAAACCCTTGCAAAAGCTGGTGACCCATCTGCGCCGGATGCGCGCGGACAAAATTCATCTTGGCGATCATATAATGATGACCACTGGAAGTAAGGAGCTCGCTGAGCTGGGTGCCGGATTCAACGACATCACCACGCGGCTGAAGGAACTATACGGGAGCCTGGAAAGCCTCGCTTTCACCGATCCCCTGACGAAGCTGCCGAACCGCACGCTGTTCCACGACAAATTGCAGCAGGCCATTGAAGAGGCCAGGCGCGACTATAAACCATTCGCGCTGTTCCTCATGGACCTCGACCGATTCAAGGACATTAACGACACGCTGGGACACCAGGCGGGCGATATGCTGTTGCAGCAGGTTGCCGCACGCTTGCGCAGCAAACTGCGCGACATCGACACGGTGGCCCGCATGGGCGGGGATGAGTTTGCCATACTGTTGCCGGCGGTTAACGACAAGCACGCCACGATGGCCGCGCGCATGCTGCTGCAGGCGCTACGCACGCCGTTTCGGATTGAGGAACAAAGCCTGGACATCGGTGCGAGCATCGGTATCGCGCTTTACCCCGATCACGGCGTGGATGCGAACATTCTCATCCAGCGTGCCGATGTGGCGATGTACTCCGCCAAACACGCCAATAGCGGGCACGCCTTCTACGACAGCACGCAAGATCAGCACAACCCGACACGCCTGACGCTGCTCGGCGAACTGCGCCACGCCGTGGAGCAGGAGCAGTTCGTGCTGTACTTCCAGCCGAAGGTAAACCTGAAGACTTCCCGGGTCACGGGCGTTGAGGCGCTGGTGCGCTGGAATCATCCGCGCGAGAACCTGATGCTGCCGGATACCTTCATCCCACTGCTGGAACAGACCGGCATGATCCGCAGCCTCACCCCGTGGGTGCTGAACGAATCCCTGCGGCAGGGCCAGTTGCTTCAGGACCAGGGCGCACCGATTTCCATATCCATGAACCTGTCGGTGCGCGATCTTCTGGATCCCTATCTGGCCGATGCCTTTGCCGAGCAACTGGCGGCGTTGCAGATTTCACCGCGCTGGCTGGAGCTCGAAATCACCGAAAGCGCGGTAATGACGGAGCCGGAACGCGCTCTCGGAATGCTCACGCGCCTGTCCGCGATGGGGCTTAGAATTGCGATTGACGATTTCGGTACCGGTTATTCCTCGCTGTCGTACCTGAAGAAGCTGCCGGTCAACACCATCAAAATCGATAAATCTTTTGTCATCGGCATGGTGCGGGACGAAAACGACGTGGCCATTGTGCGCACCAGCATCGACCTGGCGCACAATCTCAAGCTGGAGGCGGTCGCCGAAGGTGTCGAGAACGAAGAGACCCTCAAGCACTTGAGCGAGCTTGGGTGCGACACCGCGCAGGGTCACTACATCAGCCGGCCGTTGACAGCGGATGAGCTGGCGGTGTGGCTCAAGCAGTCGTCCTGGGGATTCTCGAATCGCAGCCCCAAGCTTGTGCGCCTGCAGAAATAAACGGGCTGTCTCCAACCCCTTCAGCTGATTTTTCTCCGGCGCGGGACGCGTTACCGGAGATCCCGCGCCGTTGAGTATCCGGTCACGCTAACATTTGTCTTTGCCGAGACTATAGGGGCCAGACCCGTAGGCGATGATGTAGAGCATGCCGCCCATGACCGCCAGGTTTTTATGGAACTGGATGAACTGCATCTGCATCTGATCCGGCGGCAGTCCCCAGTAGGGATGGAACAGGTACGTTACCGGAATCATCCACAGGAGAATCCCGGTCGCCGCCCAGCGCGCCTGCCAGCCAAGCAGAACCATCAGACCGCCACCCAACTCAACCGCGATGGTTAACATCAGCATCAGCTTGATCAGATTGGGGTCGAGACTCGGCATTTTTGCCGCCATATATCCTGCCGTGCCGGCGAATCCGGTCAGCTTATTGAATCCCGAGACAATGAATAAATTCGATAGCAGCAACCGCCCAACCAGAGGTCCGTACTGTTTCGCCCCGTTACATGCCACATGCATTTTCTTCATGCCTAATTCTCCTTTCCGTGGAATTCGCCCCATCCTAAACGCTGGGGAAGTCGTTGCCTAGCTGCAGTATGCATAGCCAACAGTCAATATTTCCGGGATAAAAAGCCACCGGCTGTCTACTTTATGCACAGCAAACAAGCGAGCAATAACAGCTTGGCCAATGCCGCAGAATTGTCCGCACAATCAACCGGAATATATATGTAACTAATTGATTTAAATCTATTTAATAGATAAGTTTATTTTTTAGTCAAACTAACAAAACCACTGGAATTGCCCTGACGCTAAACGCCTAACCGAACTTCATCAACATTGTTATCCACAGATTCTGTGAGTAACGCTGGCCCCTTTTAGATACAAGCGGTTAGAAGCTATACATGACGAAACTGTGAACGTGGAGCTTAAGTGTTTCACGGATTTTTTAGCCGACACCAGAAAATTCTCACCAATTCTCCTGTGATAGAGTCGCGGCCATGGCTGCATCGTCGCGCATATACCAAGTGGCTGTGCCTACCCCCCTGTATCGCGTCTTTGATTATCTGGCTCCGTCGACACTGGCGCCGGGCACACGGGTACGCGTGCCTTTTGGCCGGCGTGAACTGGTCGGTGTGGTGCTGGACGAGGTGGCGCAGAGCGAGTTGCCGCACAACCGTCTCAAGTCGATTACCCAGTCACTGGATGCCGACCCCTTACTCCCGCCGTCCTTGCTGCGCCTGCTTCGGTGGGCGGCCGATTATTACCATCATCCTATCGGTGAGGTGGTGCACACGGCTATGCCTGTGAGTTTGCGCCAAGGCCGGCCGGCAAGCATCAGCGGTGTCGCGGTCTGGACGTTGACGAACGCCGGGAAGGCGGTTGACCCGGTAACACTGAAGCGCACGCCGGCACAGAAACGGCTGCTGGATGTCTTGTCCCTGTCGCCAGCGGGGCTGGATGCCGAACAGTTGGCGCAGATTTCACTGCGTTGGGCGGCGGCACTAAAAGCCCTGCGCTCAAAAGGGTGGGTAAGCAGTCACCAGCGTGATTCATGGCCTGCCTCAAATACCGATATCCAGGGCTCGCCATTACTTAATCCGGGACAGCAAGCGGCCGTCACCGCGGTTACCGCCGGCCTCGGCCAGTTCCGGGCCTACCTGCTCCATGGCGTGACCGGCAGCGGCAAGACCGAGGTCTACCTCAACGTGATCGAACAGGTGCTGGCGCAGGGCAAGCAGGCCCTGGTGCTGGTTCCGGAAATCAGCCTCACTCCGCAATTAGTGGATCGTTTCGCGCGGCGGTTTCGCGCGCCTATCGCCTTGCTGCACTCCGGGTTGAACGACCAGGACCGGCTTAATGCCTGGCTCGCGGCGCGCGCGGACAAGGCGCCGATTGTGCTCGGCACCCGCTCTGCCGTATTCACGCCGCTAAAAAATCCCGGTCTTATTGTCGTGGATGAAGAGCACGACGCCTCCTACAAGCAGCAGGACGGCTTGCGCTATTCGGCGCGCGACGTGGCCATTATGTACGCTGCGCGCGAAAAAATTCCCATCCTGCTGGGATCGGCGACCCCTTCGCTGGAAAGTCTCAAGAAGGCGCGCGAGGGAGCGTATACATTGCTCGAATTACCGGACCGCACCGGCGGGGCGGGGATGCCGGACGTGCGTCTGCTCGACATGCGGCGACTCAAACCCAGCGACGGGCTGTCACTGCCGTTGCGTGAAGCCGTCGCCGCGCGTCTGGCCAAGGGCGAGCAAAGTATTTTGTTTCTGAACCGCCGCGGTTTCTCCCCGGTGTGGATGTGTTTTGACTGCGGGTGGGTGGCCCCCTGCAAGCGTTGCGACGCCCAACTCACCTTGCACCAGAAAAAACAGAAACTGCTGTGTCATCACTGCGGCGCGGAACAGGAAGTGGTGCGGCGTTGTCCTTCCTGCCGGGGCGAGAACCTGCATCCGCTCGGCGAGGGCACGGAACGCGTGGAAGGCGCGCTGCAAAATTTTTTCCCGCAGGCGCGTATCGAGCGCATCGACCGCGACAGCACCGCGCGCCGCGGCGCGCTCGAGGAAAAATTACGGCGCGTCCACGCGGGCGAGGCCGATATTCTGGTCGGGACCCAGATGCTGTCCAAGGGGCATGATTTCCCGAACGTCACGCTGGTTGGCATCCTGAACGCAGACCAGGGACTTTACGGAGCCGATTTCCGTTCCGGTGAGCGACTGTTCCAGCTCATCATGCAAGTGAGCGGTCGCGCGGGTCGCGCCGACAAGCCGGGTGAGGTGTTGATTCAAACCTGGCATCCGGACCATCCATTATTTGCCGCGTTACAGCGCCATGACTTTCATGGTTTTGCCGAGCTGGCGCTCAATGAGCGCCGCGAAACCGGCTACCCGCCCTACAGCCATCTCGCGCTGTTACGGGCCGAGTCGCCTATGCCCGGTGCGGCGCTCAGTTTTTTGCACGACGCCCGCACGCTGGCCGTGCGCCTGTCGCCCGGGGCAGGCGTGCAGATTTTGTCACCGGCGCCGGCGCCTATGGAGCGGCGTGCCGGACGCCATCGAGCGCAACTGCTGGTGCAATCTGCCCAGCGCGCGCCGTTGCACGATTTTCTCGCTCAATGGGTGAGGCAGCTGGCCGAGGCGAAGTTCGCCAAGAAGACACGCTGGTCGCTCGATGTCGATCCCGTGGATATGTATTAGAAGCGTGAACCGTGAGTCGTAAAACGTGAATCGTAAGCAAGTTGCGACTTACGGTTCACGTCTCACGATTCACCGTTTTCAGTGCGGGATAGCCTCGAAGATTTCCTGACCGTTGTCGTCGTTGAACAAGCGGTAAACGCGCCATGCCGTATCCTTGCCGATCCGACACGCGCCGTAGCGAAACGGCATAACCCTCCCCGCCAGGGCAAAACGCAGATCGTTGAACCACACGCATAGCCTGCCCTGGATGCGGTCCACCCCGTACAGCGCCGGGAACAGGGCAAAGTCCCGATAGGCCGTCAGGGCCTCCGAGTACCACACCTGTTCTGCCAGACGCGCCTCATTGCCCGAGCCGAAACGTGGAACCCGATTCCACAGGGCATCCCGGACCGGGTAGTACGATGCATAAACCTGACGCAGCCAATTGGCGTCCTCCGGCGGGAATTCCGGGATCGCCTCACGCCACAGGCTTACGTAGGTCATGTAATACGCATCCTTTTGAGGGATGACGATCATCCAGTGGAATGGCGAAAACGGCTGCGGAATCGCCTCGACGGTTCCGGCTTCAAGCTGATGCCGCGCGACGTAGGCGGCTCCCGCTGTCACGGCGCGCTGATGCAGGATTCCTTGAAAACCCACGTAAGCGGCAAGCATGGCCAGGCCGATGACAGCGGGTTTGCGCGTGAGCTTCCACACGAGCGAGGCAACGAGTCCCGCGGCGATGATCGCCGTGAAGTATGGATCGATGATGAAGGTCGTCGGGATCTGCGCGCGCCAGCTGGAAAACGGCGCAAAGATCATGGTGCCGAAGGCGGTGATCACGTCACCGATGATGTGGATGCCGATGCCCAGCGCCACCACGCCGGCGAACGCGCGCCAGGAATATTTTCCACGCACGAGCAGCATGAACAGCAGCGACAGACCCAGCGCCCACAACGGCAGCATGATCACGGAGTGCGTGACGCCGCGGTGCACGGTGAGATAGGTCAGGGGATCGACGAAGCGCGTTATGAAATCGCTGTCAGGAAACGCCGCGGCCCAGAAGCCGACCCACATGCGCGCGCGCCGCGGCAACTGATCCGGCCGTGGATTTTTCGGCTCCGTCGCGCGCGCCAGCAGCGCGCCGCTCAAGGCATGTGTCAGTGTGTCCATGGCGTCTGCGTCATGACCGAATCCAGTATATCGCGGCTTCTCAATAGGAAGTTCGTGGAGACGACGATATAGAAGCTTGCGTATGTTTACTTATGGGTCTTGTCTCGCTGTACGCCACGTTGCTGAGTTATCACGGATTTTTTACGCCGTTAATTTCAGGAGCCACTTTTCGCTTGACAGCGCTATATAAGCAACCCATAATTTAGTTATTCAACTAACTTATAATGTAATTAATTGATATTTATGAGGAGTTTAGAAACCAACAAGCGTACACGCCTGCTGGAAGCGGCAAACAAGCTGGTGCATGCGCAAGGGTTCAACCAGACCACCCTGGCGGATATTGCCAAGCAAGCCGATGTCCCGTTGGGCAACGTTTACTACTACTTCAAAACCAAGGAAGACATCGGTCAGGCATTGATTGAACACCGCGCGGAGTTTTATCGCATCCTCATTGCCGCGTGGGAAAAATCCCCCGACCCGAAAAAAAGAATTTTAGCGCTGATTCAAATGGTGGCCGATCAACGCGAAACACTGGCATGCAGCGGCTGCCCCATCGGCAGTCTCTGCCAGGAGCTGCACAAAGACGGCGGGCCGCTCGCGGACAAGGCCGCGACCCTGCTCGCGGCCATCCTCTCTTGGTCGGAGCAGCAATTTAATCTGCTCGGCAAGGGACCACAGTCCGCCGACCTCGCCTTGCATCTGGTTTCAGTGTTGCAAGGGGCCAGCCTGTTGACGCATACCTTCCATCAGCCGGATCTGATTGTGCGAGAAACAGCACGGCTGAAGGAATGGGTGGAGGCATTGTGAAGACCTATAACAACGAACCGATTGCCCGGAGGAGATAATGAACGCGAGTAAAAAGATTCGAGTATTGGTAACGGGTGCGACGGGTTTTTTGGGTGGCAACATACTCAGAGCCATGGCGCTGCAACCCGGGATTGAACCGATCGCCGCCTGCCGGCGGCGCGAGAAACTGCCGCGAAATTTCAAGGGTGAGGTACGGATTGGTAACTTGATGGATGCGAATTACCGGCGCGAGGTAGTGAAGCAAGTCGATGTTATATGCAGCGCCGGTAACTGGGCGTCCATGTGGAACCACAAGGCGCAGGAACGTGAGCGCTTTTTTGAACCGACTCGCGACCTGATCGAGCAGTCCATACGTCATGGCGTCAAACGCTTTATCCAGACGAGCACAGTAGTGATCGGCGCCGTCGCGAAAGATAACCAACCCCTCGATGATTTCTCGGTAACAAAACACACCGGTTTCTGGCCGCACCTCGACTGCCTGATCGACCTCGACCGGTACATGCGCGGCAACAGCACCCGCGGCACGCAGATGGTGACCATGCGCCTCGGCCATTTTATCGGCAAGGGGAATCGCCTGGGGATGTTGCCGGCGCTGGTGCCGCGACTGAAAACATATCTGGTGCCATGGCTGGCGGGTGGGCGTAAACGTTTGCCGTTGGTGGCTGACACCGATCTCGGTGCGTCCTTTGCCTTGGCAACCATTGCCGATGGTTTGAACGATTATGAATCGTTTAATATTTGCGGCGCGGAATTTCCGACGCTGCGCGAAGTGGTGCAATTCATTGCCGCGGAAACCGGCGTTCCCAAACCGCTTTACAGCGTTCCCTATCCGGCCGGCTATGCCTTCGGTTGGCTGATGGAAACACTCAAGCCCATCCTGCCGGGATCGTCGCCGTTTCTCACGCGCTCCATCGTGCACCTGTGCGAGAACTGGGTTTGCCCCAACGATTATGCCCGCCGGAAGCTCGGTTACGTACCGAAGAAGGACTGGCGCGCGGCGGTGCGTGAACATCTGGCCGATCTCAAGGCCGATGGTTATCCGTGGCCACGCCTGTGCCAGCCGGCCTGACTGACTGAACCAAGACTCCCTCAACCCAACCAGGAGATACCCATGTCTACTACAGCACAGGAACTCGATGCCCGCGGACTCAACTGCCCGTTACCCATCCTACGCGCGAAAAAAGCCATCAACGGCCTCCAGCCGGGAGACGTATTACGCGTGCGCTCCACCGATCCGGGCTCGGTCAAGGATTTCGACGTCTTCTGCAAATCGACCGGAAACAAACTGGTTTCCTCCGAGCAGAACGGCGGCGAGTACGTTTTCCAGATCCGCAAGCACTGACGGATATCCCTTCGTCGGTGAATCAGCCAGCCTTTGATAAGGAGGCAACTATGTCTACCGTAACTAAAATGTCATCCAGCAGTCTTCCCCAGGACCTGTTGCAGAAACACGGCGCGGCACTTGATGCCTGGTTCGACGAGCGTTTCAGCAAGAAGCTCAAGGAGGTCGAGGAGAACAAGACACCGTCGCTCGCCATCATCGCCACCAAGGGCACCATGGATTGGGCTTATCCGCCGTTCATTCTGGCCTCCACGGCCTCGGCACTGGGCTGGGACGTCAACGTGTTTTTCACGTTCTACGGGCTCGAACTGCTCAAGAAGGAACTCAATCTCCAGGTCAGCCCGTTGGGCAATCCGGGTATGCCGATGAAAATGCCGTTCGGACCGGAATGGTTCAAGGGCATCAACTGGAATATCCCGAACGCCGTCATGGCCAGCGTGCCCGGTTTCGAGAAGCTCGCTACCGGCTTGATGAAGCAGACCGTCAAGAACAACGGCGTGGCTACGATCCAGGAATTGCGCGACGTCTGCGTCGAGGCCGGCGTGAATCTGGTCGCCTGCCAGATGACCGTGGATCTGTTCGGCTACACCCACGATGACTTCATTCCCGAGGTCAAGGACTGGATCGGTGCGGCCACTTTCCTGCCGATAGCGCAGAAGTCCGACGTGTGCCTGTTCATCTAGTTCGATGACCATGCGTTTCCAGTATCCGTTCACCAGCCGTTATGCCGTGGTGGACGGCGTGCGCCTGCATTATCTCGACGAGGGGCAAGGCCCACCCATCTGGTTGATGCACGGCAACACGACCTGGAGCTATCTATACCGGAAAATGATCCCGCCCCTGGTCCGGGCGGGTTACCGGTGTTTCGTGCCGGACCTGATGGGCTTCGGGTTGTCGGACAAACCCGAGGACGAGAGTGCGTATAGTTTGCAACGCCATGTATTGCAGATGACGCAACTCGTGGAGCATCTTGGATTGCATGGGTTGACTGTTGTCGGGCAGGACTGGGGCGGGCCCATAACGCTGCGCTACGCTATTGAGCACAAGGACAATGTTCGAGCGGTTGTGCTGCTCAATACTTTTGTCGAGAGATTTCCAGCCAGCGAACGCGAGCGGCGCGAGCGGGACATCATTACCTGTCCGCTGCCCCCAGGATTCACTTTCTTGTTCAAAGGCGGCGCGTATTCCAGCTTCCTCGTCAGGCGTCTGGATTTTTTCCGCAAGTTCGTGTGGATGAAATGGCGTACCGGCAATCCGTCCAAGCTGCTCGGTGCCGGGTTCCGCCGCCCGGTGGACCCGCGGGCCATGGAAAATTATTTGGTGCCGCATGACACTCCCGCCAAGCGTGCCGGGCTGGTCGCGTTTCCGAAAATGATTCCCAACCGGGCGGATCATCCCAACGCGGCGTACATTGACGAAGTTCGCCGGGAACTAAAGACCTGGAATATTCCGGTCATGGTCATCTGGTCGGACGGCGACATGGCCTGGAAACCGGACGAAGGCGCGCGCATCGCGCAAATGGTCCCCGACGGTGAATTTTATCTGGTGCGAAACGCGGGACACTTCCTGCAGGAAGACGCCGGCGAGGAAGTCGCGTCACGATTTATCCGGTTTCTCGATAAAAGGATCAAGCCACACGTCGAGCAGCCGGCTGTCGCCGTGTCGTAAATCATATTATGCTATTCGGAGACAAGACCATGCACCCCGCACCCATTGAGAACCCATACTACGCCGCGTTTCGCGGCTATTTCAGCGGCGTGCTGAGCTGGGAGGATCTCGACGCCTTCTGGAAGGTGGTGCGGGAAAACGCCGCCGCCGGCTGGTACCTGTACGCCATCGGCGAACCGCCCCCGACCCAGCCGTCCCCCGCGGAACAGGTCAACACCTTCCTCGACGAGATCGATGCCTTGCTGCGTAAGGATCACCAGGAGGACTATTGCGGCATCGTCTACACCGACAGCAAAACCCGACCCGCCATGATCAAGATCTTCGATCCGAACAATCTCGGTGTGCAATGCGGGTTCAGCGATAACCCGCCCCTGCCGGGATGGGTCTTGAGCCTGCTGCCGCCCGTGTCACTGGAAGGCGGCGATCGCCGGCCGGAGGGCCGTAAGCGCTGGTGGCGCAAGCTGTGGGACTGAAAGCAATTCCGCGGCATCGCTTTATCAATGTCCTCCCGGATTCATCGCCGCCGACTGCGTGGCGCCGATCTGGGTAAGCACGTACGGCAGCGGGAAGTTTTCCCGGTATTCCTCAGGCAACCCGAAGATGACCGCCTTGAGGGTGTCCGGGGCAAACAGCATGGGGATGATGTTGTTGTACGGCGCGGCCTTGTCGGTGAGCCGCAACACCCGCCCATCGGATTGGAGATAACCCAGTTCGGTAAGTGCCTCGATAAGGTCATGGAACACGGCTCCCAGGTCAACGCCATATTTCTCGTTTAAACGCGCGAGGTCGACCTGGGTGAACCGCAATTGGCACACCGCTTCGCGCATTATTTCAATCTCTTGACTGATTTCCTCCGATTCCAGGATCGGGAGTTTGCCTTGATCGATATGCGCGTAATAGTTCTTGAGTGACAGATGATTTTGATAAATCCGGCGGGGGGCATAGCCCGTGGACGACATGCCCAGCGCCACCAATGTCACGTTGTTCCAGCGCCGCAGCTGATGCCGGTACGAGGCGCGGGTCGGTTGTAAAAAAATATTTTGCAGCACCGGCTCGAAGCCCTGTCCGGTCAGGAACGCGCGCGCGTCACGGAAGATTCTGATTTTGCGCTCGTAGTATGGATCCTTGCTCGGTTCGAAGCGCACGATTTCGTGGTTGCGCCGTTGTCCGTCCAGCGCGTAGATCGATACGCAGGGGATCCCGAGCGCCACGAACGTGGAGAGCGTCTTAAGCAAGGCATCGTCCGACTCGCCATCGAAACCATACATCGTATCGATGTTGACGTTGCCGATGATAGCGACCGCGTCTTCGAGCTCGCGTACCGCCGCTGACACCGAGTAATTCCGGTTCAGTGTCGCGAGCAAGGCGCTGTCGAGCGTTTGGATACCGTAGCTCAAGCGATTTACGCCGAATTCTTTCAGCAGCGCAATTTTGTCGCGCGGAATCGTGCCGGGCGCCGATTCAATCGTTACCTCGGCATCGTCCGTGAGCCGGAAGTGATGATGGATGCTCGTGAGCAACTTTTCGAGCAATGCCGGCGTCAGATAAGTCGGTGTGCCGCCCCCGACGTAGACCGATTCGCACCGGTCGTTGGCCAGCTCGGGAGCGTATAACGCCATCTCGCGCGTCAGGTATTCCACGTAACGCTCCATCTCCCCGGCTTGCTGACCCGGGATCACGGGGTAATAGCAGAATTTGCATAGCGATTGGCAGAATGGCGTGTGCAGGTACACGCTGTAACGTCCTGGCACCACGGACGGATGCTGGAACAGCGTTTGTGGCGCCGGCGATCCCGGGGTCTTCTGGGTAATGGGTGGCGGGAACGCCCAATCGAAGCACGGGTAGTAGTCGTTCTGGATTCTAAGCGCCGCGGCGATCTGGAATTTCAGTTGCTTCGGGTCTAAGGCGGTCAGTTCATTGACCGGAGACACGGCAATCGGATCGCGCGTGATGCGGGATTTTTTGTTGAGATTAGGATGATAGAGTTTCACGACAGGGTCCCTCCTGGTGGTGTGCTGACAGACGAACTGCTTTCGATGGTGTTGCTGCCGTCCAACCGTACGCGTCCTTGGTTGAGTGGGGATGTCGGGAATGATAGTGGCGAGAATCGCCCCATGCAATCGCCGCGGAAACCGCCAACCCACGATGTACCGGGACTCAGGCGGATAATGACAGGCTGGCAGGCGTATTAGCGCGCCACGGGGCGAGACAGATATATATAGTAAATAAGCGGAATCACCAGCAAAGTGAGCACCGTGGAGGCGAAGGTGCCGTAGATGAGCGAGACCGCCAGTCCCCCGAACACCGGATCGAAGACCATGATGAAGGTGCCGAGGATGATGGCAAACGCGGTCAGCATGATCGGCCGCAGGCGTACGATGCCGGCCTGCAACACCGCCTCGTCCAGCGCGTGACCGGCGCGGCGATACTCAAGGATGAAATCGATGAGCAGCAGCGAGTTGCGCACCACGATGCCGGCGAGCGCGATTACGCCGATCATCGACGTCGCCGTGAAGTACTGGCCCATAAGCGCGTGTCCTGGCAGCACGCCGATGATGGTCAGCGGAATCGCGCCCATGACGATGAGCGGAATCGCGAACGAGCGGTAATAACCGACGAGCACGAGATAGATCAGGATGATCGCCACCGCGAACGCCGAGCCCAGATCGCGGAACACATCGAGGGTGAGGCGCATCTCGCCGTCCCAGCGCACGGAATAGCCAGTGGTGTCCGGGTCGGCCATGAAGTACTGCTGTAGTTTCACCCCCGACGGCAGCGGATGGCTGCGCAGCCAGTTCCACATCTTGAGCACCGCGTAGACTTGGCTCGTCTGCGCCAGCTCACCCGTGACGTACACCACCGGGTACTGGTCCTTGTGGAAGATCGGCTTGGGCGCTACATGCTGCTCCACGCGCGCGATGTCGGTCAGCGGTATCTGCCGCCCCTGGGGGCTGGTGAAGAAAATATGGGAAAGATCCGCCGGGCCGGTGCGGTCCGCGGCCGGGACGCGGAAGCGAATCGGCACCGGCTCTTTTTCCAGCTCCAGATGGACCGTGCCGGCGTTGACGCCGGCGAGGAAGGCGTGCAGGGTTTCAGCCACCTGCGCGGGCGCGACGCCCGCGAGCATGGCATTTTCGCGGTTCACCAGGATGCGGTACTCGGTCCAGTCGTCCGTCACCGAGTCGTCCACGTCGACCACGTCGTCGGTCTTTTCGAACACCTGCGTCCGCAGTTCTCTGGCGATTTTCCGCAACTGCTCGTAGTCCGGACCATAAAGCTCGGCGAGAACGGTCGCGCGCACCGGTGGCCCCGGCGGGTCCTCGACGAGCTTGATGTTGGCGCCGGTTTGCTTCGCCAGTTCCGCGATGGGTTGGCGCAGATCGAACACGATGTCTATCGAAGATTCTGCTCGATCATGTTTGTTGCGCAGGTTCACGCGCACGTCGGCTACCTGCGGGCCGAGCTTGAGTCCGGCTCCGCGGAGGAGGCCGTTGAAGTCAGTGACGCCGGCCTCGCCCACCGTGGTTTCGTAGGTTTCCACCTGCGGGTGGCGGCGCACGATGTCGCCCACCAGGCGCGTGACGCGATCGGTCTCCTCGAGGCTCGTGCCCTCCGGCATGTCGATGGTGATGTTGAAGGTGTTGGTATTGTTCTTGGGCAGCATCTGGAACAGCACCAGATTGAACACCGGCATTAGCAGCACCAGCAACATCACCCCGCCGATGCCGATGAAGAAACGGCGGCGCGCCTTCGCATCCGCGATCAGCCGGCCCATGATGCGGGCGTAGTGCCGCTCGAGAAAACCTTGGTGTTCGTCATGATGCACGACGCCCGCTTGCTCATGACCGCGTATTTTCAGAAAGCGGTACGCCGCCCACGGCGCCACGGTGTAGGCGATGGCGAGCGAGACGATCATGGCCAGCGGCACGTTGAATGGAATCGGCGCCATGTACGGCCCCATCATGCCGCTGACCCAGAACATCGGCAGGAACGCGAGGACCACGGTGAAGGTGGCGAGATTCGTGGGCTTGCCGATCTCGTTTACCGCGGCCACCGTCTGCTGCAACCGGTCCGTCCCCTTTTTGGCGTAGTGGCGGAAGATGTTTTCGATCACGACGATGGAGTCGTCGACCAGCAGGCCGAGTGACAGAATCAGCGAAAACAGGGTAATCCGGTTGATGCTCTGCCCCGCTATCAAACCAACCGCCAGCGTGATGAAGAGAATCAGGGGAATCGTGATCGTGACAATGGAAGCCGCGCGCCAGCCGAGGAAAAACACCAGCAGCAACACCACCGTGCCGATGGCGATGGCGAGATGTTCCATGAGCGTGTTCACCGCGTCATTCGCTTTTGTGCCATCGTTGCGCGTGATGTTCACGTCGACTCCTTTCGGAATTGCGCCGGGGCGAATGCGTTCAAGCTCTCGTACCACCTCAGCGGCGACCGTGACGGCGTTCGCGCCCGCCCGCTTGGCGATGGCGATGGTTACGGCCGGAACCTCGTAGTCCGCCGGTTTCTTGCCCGCGTACGCCGGGCCGTAGCCGATGCGATGTGCGCGTTCGATTTCCTCGGGGCCATCCGTGACAGCGGCGACTTGCTTCAAGTACACCGGCCGGTGGGCCGAAAGCGCTACCACGAGATTGCCTACGTCCGCGGCGGTCTTGAGCATGCCGCCGGCCTGCACTGTGGCCACACGATTGCCGCCGACGAACGCGCCCGAGGGAATGTCCACGTTGGTCGCTTCGACCACGCGGCGGATATCGGCGAGGGAGACGTTGTACGCGCGCATGCGCTCGAGATCGAGGTTTACGCCGATCGCGCGCTTGCGCCCGCCGTGTACGTAGGACAACGCCGTGCCCTCGACCTGGCGCAGGTGATCGAGCACGTTGTTCGCGACGCGCCGCAGCTGGCAGTCCTCTTGTCCGGCACATGACAGCGAAATAGCCAGAATCGGCACATCGTCCACATCCGCGGGCTTCACGAGCGGTTGCAACGTGCCCGCGGGTATGCGGTCGAGATTGCTCATGATGCGGTCGTAGAGCTTCACGAGCGAATCTTCCTTGTTCTGCCCGACCTTGAACTGCACGCTCACCACACCCGTCGAGCTCATCGCCATGCCGTAGGTGTGGTCCACGCCGGCGAGCCCCTGAAGAATGGCCTCGAGGGGTTTCACTATCAGTTGTTCGATTTCGGCGGGTGAGGCACCGGGTTTCTGGACGATGACGTTCGCCACCGGCACCACGATCTTGGGATTCTCCTCGCGCGGCGTGACCAGGAAGGCGGATACGCCCGCGAGGAAGGCGAAGGCCATGATCAACAGCGTCAGCTTGCTGTTGATGAAATAGCGGGCGATGCGCCCGGCGATGTTCAGCTCATTGTCAGGCTTCGGGTTGGCCATATGATTTTTGTAACCGCGGATTAACGCGGATATAAAAAGTTCACCTGTTTCAGCAGAGGTTTTCGATCCGCGTTCATCCGCGTGTATCAGCGGTTTCAAGTACTTTTATCGGGCTGCCGTCGTGCACGGCGGAAAGATCGCCGAGCACCAGCGTTTCATCCCCGTGGAGACCGCTCAGGATCTCCACCTGGGCATCGTTGGTTCTTCCGGCGCGCACCATGCGAAAACGCGCCTCGCCGGTGGCGCTCAGCACGAACACGCCGGGGATGCCGCCGCGCTCCACCAGCGCCTGACGCGGGATCGGCAGTTTAAGCCGCGCGCCCGGTTTTAGATTCAAGATCAGCACCGGCCGCTGCACGTGTGGGAGGGAGGGCGGCACCTCCGGTTGCTTGTGGCAGCCAGCGAACGGCAGAATCGCCAGCGCGATGACGGCAACAAAAAAATGCGCGGCATTCATGGCGTCGCTTCCGCCGGTAGCGGCAGAGTGCCTTCCGCCAGCTGCAGCGCGGCCTGTCCCACCTCCAGGCCCACGCGCGCGACCAGTTCCTCACCGCGCGCATCGGTGTAGGCGCGTTCCGCTTGCAGCAGATCGATGAGTATCGTGCGCCCCTGGCCATAGCGTTGCTTGACAAGACGCACGTTCTCGCGCGCGCGTTCGGCGTTGCCGGCGGCAGTCGCGTGCCGCGCTTTAGTCGCGCGCAGGGTTTCCCAGGCCTCGCGCACGTCGTGGCGCACCGCCTGTTCCTGCGATTGCGCGCGCCACTGTGCCTCCCTTTCCTCGGCCAGGGCCGCGGCGATCTCGCCCTGGTGCCGGCCGCCGGCATAGAGATCGAGACTCAGCACGCCCATGACGCTCGATGAATGGCTGTCGAAACCCGGGTTGTCGTCGTACCAGTTGCTGGTGGCGATGAAATCCACGCTGGGTTTGTGCGCCGCGCGTGCCGCCTGCACCCGCGCCCGGACGGCCTGGCTCATGGCGCGCGCCGCCGCCAGGTCTTTGCGCTCTGCCAGCGCGCGCGTTTCAACTTCCACGATATTTTTCATGTCGGCGCGCTACGCCGAAACCGGCGGGCGCCAGCGTCATCTCGCTGTCGAGCGGCAGACCCATGGCGAGTTTCAATTGATTGCGCGCCGATTCAAGACGGGTAGCCGCCTGCTCGCGCTGCGACTGCACCGCGGCGAGATTCACCTCGGCAGTGAGCTGGTCGGAAACCACAATTCGACCAGCGCGCGCGAGCTGTGCCGTGGTGCGCGCATGTTCCTGCGCCGCCTTGACCGCATCGTCGGCGATGGCGAGCCCTTCCTGGGCCGCGTGCAGATTCAGATAGGCGCGCAGGGCCTGGAACGCCGTGATCTCGCGCGCGCGCTCGTATTGCAGTTTGACGTTTTTCTCCAGCTCTTCGGCGCTCTGGAGCGTGGCCGAAAGCCGGCCGCCGGCGTACACCGGCAGGCGCAGCGCCAATTGCGTGGCGTGCAGGTCGATCGTGCCGGGGTGATTGAGGCGCGCGGGATCGAAATCCGGCGTGGTCACGCGCCGGCGGTTGAGTTTGCTGGCAAAGGCGGCGAGCGGGTTATTGCTGGACTGCGCGCTGTAGGAGAGACCGAGGCTCGGCAGACGCGCGCCTTCCGCCACCTGGGTGCGGCCGCCGGCGGCCGTCACCTGTTCGCGTATCGCGAGCAGGTCGGGATTGTGCGCGAGCGCATGATGCACCGCTTGGTCCCGGTCGAAGGTTTCGGCCAGGCCGATAGCGCTGAAGCCAAGCATGAAACCCAGCGTGGCGGTCCGGGTGATTCGGTATGACATGTGACGCTCCAGGTTTCGTTGCCCTCCCCACGCCTCCTGATTGTGAGTTCCGATGCGGCATCAATACGGTCATGGGCCCTGAAAATCAATGATCCCCGTCAAAATCAGAACGGCTTGACCACGGCCAGAATGACCCCGGCGATGAGGATCACGGTCGGGAATTCGTTGAACCAGCGGTAGTACACATGGTCATGGCGGTTGCGGTCGTACTTGAAGTCGATCAGCAGCTTGCCGCAGTAAACGTGGTAGACGATCAGGAGGATGACGAGCGCCAGCTTGACATGCAGCCAGCCACCGGCGAATCCATAACCGAGCCACAGCCACAGTCCGAAAACGACGGTGAGAATCCCGCCCGGGGTCATGATGCCGAAGAAGAGTTTGCGTTCCATCACCTTGAAGCGCTCGACGCCTTCGCGGTCGGTGGCCGACGCCATGCTGTGATACACAAACAGGCGCGGCAGATAAAACAAGCCGGCGAACCAGGTGACCAGGAAAACGATGTGCAGGGATTTGATCCAGAGCATTAGCGGTTTTGTTGCGCTCGGTAAAAGATAAAATCCATTACGATGCGGACGGTGTTCCTGGGAGATATTTTGAAATGATACGCCGGGCCTTGACGATATCCAATCGGCCGGTATAGCTCAGCTCGATGCTGCCATTCGGCGCGATGAGAAAAGCGGCCGGGATATACGGCACGCCGCCGAACGCGCTGGTGATCTTGCCGTCGATATCGAGCGCCACCGGATACGGGACGCCGTGGCGCTGCACGAACTCCAGCACCCGCGTGGGCGGATCGTAGGGCATGGCGACCGCAATGAGCTCAAAACCGAGCCGCTGCCATTCCTGATAAAGCCGGATAAGATCGGGCAGCTCTGCAACACAGGGCGAACACGTGGTGGCCCAGAAGCTCACCAGCACCGGCCGCCCGCGCAACGACTGGAGCGTGAGCTTGCGTCCGTCGAGCAGGGTGAATTCCGTTTCCGACGGCGGTGCCGACGACGGCAGCAGCAAGGCGACGGTCACGGCAATGGCGGCCGTTACGGCCAGAATCACCGGCAGCGCCAGGCGCCGTTTCAAACGAACAGCTCCAGCAGATTGTTCAGGAATCGCCGGCCTTGCGGCGTGGGACGGATGGTCCGTGCGTCCCATTCGATGAGCCCGCGGTTTTCGGCCAGCGCCAGGCTGGTTTGACAGCTTGAAATCGGCAGCCCGGCGCGTTCCTGGAACATAGGCGAAGGGAAGCCGTCAGCGAGGCGCAAGGCGTTCAGCATGAACTCCGCCACCACGTCATGCCGCGAGAGCCGCTGGTCACCGCCGAAACTCACCGGGGTCCCGGCGGTGCGCAGGTATTCGCCCGGTTGTTTCACTTTCCACAAGCGGGTGATGCCGGTCGCGTCGGTGATCTTGGCGTGCGCCCCGGCGCCGATACCCAGGTAATCGCCGAACTTCCAGTAGTTCAGATTATGCCGGCATTCGTAACCCGGCTTAGCGTAGGCCGAAATTTCATATTGCCGGTAGTCCGCCGCGGCCAGCAGCGTCTGCAATTGGCTTTGCATCTCCCAGGCGCTGTCGTCGTCCGGGAGCGCCGGCGGGCGCGCATGAAACAGCGTGTTCGGTTCGAGGGTGAGCTGATAGGCGGACAGGTGCGTGGGGCCAAGGTCAATGGCGGTGCGCATGTCCGCCAGTGCCTGTGCCACCGTCTGGCCCGGCAGGCCGAACATGAGATCGAGGTTGAAGTTGTCAAAGCCCGCCGCGCGCGCCGCTGCGGCGGCACGCAACGCCTCCGCGCGCCCATGGATGCGCCCGAGCGCTTGCAGTTTTTCTTCCTCGAAGCTTTGGATGCCGATGGACAGGCGATTGACGCCGGCCGCGCGCAATTCCTTGAAGCGCCCGAGTTCAACGGTGCCGGGATTGGCCTCGAGCGTAACCTCGACATTCTGATCGAGCGGCAGCCGGGCGCGAACTTCCGATAACAGACGGTCAATCGATTCGGGCGCGAACAGGCTCGGCGTGCCGCCGCCGATGAAGATGGTGTGCACGATCCGCCCCCACACCCGCGGCAGGTCCTGTTCGAGATCGCGCAACAGCGCGTCGATGTATTCCTGTTCCGGAATTTTTGTGCGCGCCTCGTGCGAGTTGAAATCGCAGTACGGACACTTGCGCACGCACCACGGAATGTGCACGTACAGCGACAACGGCGGCAGCGAGGCGAAGTTCAACATGCGCGGATACGGACGGAGAGGGAAGCCACGATTATATCAGTTTTTGTAGGGCGTGCTGAGCGCTAGCGAAGCGCACCAAACGAGAGCGGCACGCTGAATTTCATTTTCATTTTTTAGGTCCGCTGACTGGGCGCCGCCAGCGCCTTGGGGCGGGCGATGCTGACAATCAGCACCCCGATCAGGATAACGACCGTGCCGGTCATTTGCTCGGCGCTGAGCGTCTCGTCCAGCACCAACCAGCCGAGCACCACGGCCACGAGCGGATTGATATAGGCGTAGGTGCCGAGCGCCGCGGGGCTGACTTCGTGCAGCAGCCAGATATATGCCGCGTAAGCGAAGCAGGAACCGAACACGATCAGATACAGCAGCGCCGCCATCGCCTCGACGGACCAGCTCCAGCGCGCGGTTTCGCCGTCGGCGATTCCGAACGCGCTTAAGATGATGCCGGCCACCAACGATTGCATGGCCGCGATCATCAGCGGCGGCGTGGTCAGCTGACAGTGTTTGGCGTACATGGAACCGGCCGCCCACAACGGGCAGGCCGCTAAAATGCCGACCTGGGCCCAGAAATGTTTCAAGGTGAATCCCCGATCCGGCAGCAGCAGCATGGCGGCGCCAAAGAATCCGATGGCGAGCCCGAGAATGGTGCGCGCTCCGAGTCGATGACCCTGAGGCCCGAGCACGCCGAAACCCGCGAGCCACAACGCCGTGGTGGCGACAATCAGCGCCGCCTGGTTGGACGGCACCCACTGTTCGCCCCACACCACCAGACCGTTGGCCGCGACCAGCATGAAGAACGCCGAGATCGCGATGGTGCGCCATTCGTGTATCTGCTTCGGAAAATTCTGGCCGCGGTGGCGCGCGTACAGCGCGAGCAAAATTCCGGCGATGACGAAGCGCACCCCGGCAAAGAGCGCCGGCGGCAAATGCTGCACGCCGACGCGGATGGCGAGGTAGGTCGAACCCCAGATGATATAGACCGCGGCGAAGGCGATGATGACTTTCCAGCGCCAGGGGGGATCGTGTTTCATTTTGTTATTTTACTTTTTCTGGACCGCCTGTGCGTTTACTTGTCTTTTCCCGCATGGCCTGGATTGAAACAGAGGAGAACTTAAAAAAAGTCTATTATAACGGTGTTACATCTTTGGCCGACGTGTTTCTCGACAATACCATGACTTAATGTCTTCTTTTGTGGCCGCTTCCGATAGTTTGTTATCAGCGGTGATTAGAATGGGTTTGGATTTCGCTGCCAAATAATGCCACGAATCTTTGACAGAGATTATTTGAAAGGCATCTAGGAAATCGATGCCGTAGGCCTTAACCATTCGCTCTGCTTCCGCGAACGCAACAGACGAAGAGGGAATGTCTTCAAGAAGTTTGATGCGGCTGTTTCTAACCGTGCCAATGAGACGCCGTGAACCAGCTATGTACGCACGTTCAGAGAGTTCGCCGCGCTCTTTCTTTAGTTTCAAAGCGCCTAGTGCTTCAACAAAGCAATAAGAAGTGCATACCCTCCAGCTTTGCGTCTCAACATAAGCGCGCACGCGACTGCTGTATTGTTCGTCTACCACTAGCTTCACTAGTGCTGACGCATCGAGATAGTGCGGTCTCAGCGCAGAAGTGCGTTTCATACTGGTATTCTAGCCGTATAACACTGTGTTGAGCGGTGCGGGGGCGCGGACCCAACAGAAAACGGTGCGCCGTATCACAGCATTCGCCTCGAATGCAGAGTTAGAAGGCAGATATCCATAGTCGCTACCGAACACGAATTTCGTACTTTTTTACGACGGCATCCCAATACGACCACCCCCATCCATCAACTTTTCCGTCCATTAAGATGATTGGAGTTAGCTCATCATCTGTGATCGCGCTATCTGCTTTCTTGATGTCCGTGTAATAGAGAATAAGTTCAAATGTATGTGCCCCAGACCTATACATCTCGCTCCGGTATGGATTGGTAATCACGGAACCTTCATCTGCCTTTACTGTTTCTGTTCCCATTATTCGGAGAACGTCCGCTTTCGATACGCCGGTCGACAACTGAAGTAACTTTTGGCGATTCTGCGCGCGAATATCCGAGAGGCTAGCGCAACCCGCTACAAAAGCCAGAAGTAGAGCCGCAAACGCATAACTGACACGCTGGTGTTTCATTGTTATTCCTCGTATGCCCTCTAACTATAAATTCGATTTCAAAACCGCCGTATAACTTGGGCATGTTTGTTCTTCTTGTGCTGGGAGTCAAGCCAAGCCCTGAGAAGGTATTGCTAACAACCCCGTAGCGCGCGCCGAGTACCGCAGCCCCACCGGGAGCTTTTAAGCGAGCCCGTGTTTGAGCCCGAGGCGCGTATTTTGCGCCCGGCGAGTTGGGCGAGCGCCCGGTGGGGCGAGGAACGGAGGGGACCGGCGGAGCCGGCGCGTGCTCCGGGGAGCGTTTCTTTGCGTCCTTTCTTGTCGCGACAAGAAAGGACGTCGCCTTCGGGTGCGAGAACCCGATTCAAATATGCCGCCGAAGGCGGCTCAATAACACATCATTGTTCGGTGGGTTACGGCAAAAAGCGCCTAACCCACCCTTGTATTATCCCCTCGCATTGAATTCGACGGTATTGTGCCCATGGCACAGTCCATCGAGAATGGGCAGTAACTCTTGAGGGGCACCTCAAGAGCGAGCGACTGGATGCCGTACCCGCCCTTTGGCCTTGAGCCAGGAATGTAGATTGTTGCAGCAGTCGCTCACCTTTCCGTAAAGATCGGACAGTATCTTTGGCCCGGCTTGCCGGCAGCCCGCATTGACAAGGTTGATCACGAGAGGATTTTTTATGCCTACGTTTCATTTGGGAATGGATGTGGCCAAAGCCAAACTGGACTGCGCGTTGCGGCTTCCGGACGGCAAGTTCAAAAGCAAGGTTGTCGAGAATAATCCGCCAGGGTTCCAGGCCTTGATCGAGTGGCTTGAGAAACACGGCGCGACGACGCCCCGTGTCTGCCTGGAAGCCACGGGAATCTATTGGGAAGCCGTGGCCGAGGTGCTGGCGGCCCACGGGATGACCGTGAGCGTGGTTAATCCGGCCCAGATCAAGGCCTTCGGCGCCTCGCGTCTGGTGCGCACCAAGACCGACCGGGTCGATGCCCGATTGATTGCCGAGTTTTGCGCTGAACGTTCCCCCGAGCCGTGGCAAGCGCCTTCGCCGAGCGAACAGGCCTTGCACGCCATGGTGTTGCGCCTGGAAGCGTTGCAGACCATGCGCACCCAGGAGAGCCATCGCCTGGCGGTGGCCCGCGAGGCGGTGAAACCGGGGATCGCCGAACATATCGAGTGGTTGGACAAACAGATCGACGCCTTGGCCAAAACGATCCGTGACCATATCAACGACGACCCCGGCCTGAAGGACAAGCGGGCGCTCTTGGACAGCATTCCTGGCGTGGGCGAGCGCACCATCGCCACGCTGCTGGCCTTCTATGCGAACGTTGAGCGTTTCGGTAATGCCCGGCAGGCGGTGGCGTTTGCCGGGCTGGATCCGCGCCATCATGAATCCGGCAGCAGCGTCAAAGGTAAGCCGCGCCTGTCCAAGGTCGGCCATGCCTTCCTGCGTAAAGCCCTCTACATGCCGGCGATGGTCACCCTTTATAAAACCGCTTGGGGTAAACGCTTCCGCGAACGCCTCGCGGCCTCCGGCAAGCCACCTAAGCTCATTATCGGGGCCATGATGCGCAAACTCGTTCATGTCGTCTTCGGTGTTCTCAAGTCAGGTAAAATGTTCAATCCGGCTTTGCATGGGGGTTGACGGGGATAACAGTATCTACATATAAGAAGAATAGTCAGAGATGCGTATGTCCCAGCTCTTGAAATAATTTCCTCAACGCTTGCCCCCGATGACTCAATTTATTTTTTACCTCCGGCGGTAGCTCGGCCGAGGAACAGTTGTGCGTCGGCACGAAGAAAATCGGATCGTAACCAAAACCATTCGCACCGCGCGGTTCGAGCAACAGGCGTCCTTCCCAGGTCCCCTGGCAGATGATGGGCGTGGGATCGAACTCATGGCGCAGGTACACCATCAGGCACTGGAAGCGCGCGGTGCGTTCAGTTTCCGGGATACCGACGAGATCGTCGAGCAGTTTCCGCAGGTTCTGTGCGTCGCTCGCGTTCTTGCCGGCATAGCGCGCGGAGTAGATGCCGGGCGCGCCGTTGAGATAATCCACTTCGATGCCGGAATCGTCGGCGATCGCGGGCAGGCCGGTGTGGCGCGTGGCGTTGCGCGCTTTCAGCAGCGCGTTTTCGACGAAAGTCAGGCCGGTTTCTTCCGCATCGATAACCTTGAAGTCGGATTGCGGAACGACGGCGAGATGCAGACCCCCGAGCATCTGGTTGATCTCGCGTACCTTGCCGGGGTTGCTGCTCGCTAGAACGATGTTTTTGGTCATTGTGAAACGGAAAATTTCACAGGATTAAAACAAAAAATTTAGAATTAATCCTGTAAATCCTGAAGAATCCTGTTAATCCTGTCTATATTTTTATTCCCAACGCTTGTTTTTGTTGCGCGATGAGCTCTTTGATGCCCTGCTGCGCGAGCTTGGTCATCGCCAGCATTTCCTCGAGGCTGAAGGTCTGGCTCTCGGCGGTGCCCTGGATTTCGATGAAACCGCCGGCTTCATCCATCACGAAATTCATGTCGGTCCCGGCGTTGGAGTCTTCGGCGTAATCGAGGTCGAGCACGGCCGCGCCGCCGAAGATGCCGGTGGACACCGAGGCGACGAGGTGACGCATGGGGTTGTCAGCGATCAGTCCGCGCTTGCGCACGTGATTGATGGCATCCACCAGCGCCACGCAGCCGCCGGTGATGGCGGCGGTGCGCGTGCCGCCGTCGGCCCTGATCACGTCGCAGTCCACCATAAATGTCCGGTCGGGCACGAGGTCCAGGCGCGCGATGGAGCGCAGGGAACGGCCGATCAGACGCTGGATCTCGGCGGTGCGGCCGGAGCGGGCGCTGTTCTCGCGCGGGGTGCGCGTGAGGGTGGAGCGGGGCAGCATCCCATACTCGGCGGTGATCCAGCCGGAGCCGGTGCCCATGGCGAAGCGGGGGACGCGGTCCTCGACGGTGACCGCGCAGAGGACGGCGGTGCCGCCCATCTCGATAAAGGCCGACCCCTCGGCGTGCGCCAGGTAGCCGGGGGTGATCTGGACGGGCCGGAGTTGAGCGGGGCGGCGGCCGTCGCTACGGATCATCGGCTCCGAGTATAGCACGCGCGGGCGGCCATCGATCGCGGCGCCAGCGTCTGTCATCCTGCGCGCGACGACATTTGCCACGTGGTTCTGCGCAGCGTCGCGCAGGATCTGGGGTGGGCAGACCTGCGAGTGGCGGCGGGGACTGGCGTGTGCTACGCCCCTACGATGGCGCGCCCGAACCCCTCGTGTACCGCCTCTCACTCCAAGCGTGCGCCGTGATAAGGCTGTTCTTGAGACAACACTTGCCGCTGGACGTAGGGGCGCAGCACAGTGTGATGCCGCTGGACCCGGCACGAGATTCGCAATGGGGAGGCCGCTGCGCGAACGCATGGCGTCCCGGCGCTGCGCCCTGGCGGGCTTCGCGTACACCTAGGGCAGGAGCGTCACCGGAACCTGGACGACGTGAATGGGCGAGCCGTCCTGCGCGCTCTTCTCGTAGACCCAGACGCAGGCGGGCGTCTGCGCGCTCACTGTGAAGGGCACCGTGGCCGAGAAGGGGGCCAGGGTCTGGCCTTCGGACGACATGGCCGTCTGGTCCACGAGCGTGTTGCCCTGGGCGTCGAAGATGGTGATGGCGAACGTGGCTTCGAAGGCGGCGATCTGGCCGGTGGCCTGCAGCGGGCTCGTGATGGAGTCCCCCGCGGACGGCTGGTTCACCTGGACGATGTTCGTGGGCGCCGGGTCCGGGTTCGGTGCGCAGACGATCTCCGGTAGGCCCCGCGGTAGCGGCGTTGCGGTGGGCCATGAGGCCCGTGGTGTGGCGGAGGCCGTGGTGGGGGCAGGGGTTGCGGTCGGGGTCGGCGTAGCCGTCTCTTCCTCGTCGTCGCCACAGGCGGCGAAAGCGGACAGCGCGGCGAGGGCCAGGAGCAGCGGGAAGATGTGCTTCACGTCAGAGATAACGCGCGAAACGGCCGCGAAGTTGCGGGGGCGCGACTACCGCTGGGGGCGCACCCAGATGCGGTCGCCGTCTGTGGAGACGGTGATGTCGCCGTTTTGGTCCGTCCGCAGCACCAGGTCACCGTAGAGGCGGTCGAGCACGTCCTGCGTGGGGTGGCCGAAGCGGTTTTCGGCGCCGACCGAGATCACGTCCACCAGCGGCTGCACGCGGCGCAGGAAGGGCGGCGACGATGAATTGCGCGAGCCGTGGTGGGCCACTTTCAGCACCTGTGCCTGCAGGTCGGTGCCCGTGCGCAAGAGCGCCGTCTCGGCGTCCTCGCCGATGTCCGCGGTCAGCAGGAAGGAAACCTCGCCCAGCGAGAGCCGCAGGACGACGGAGGCGTCGTTGACGTCGGTGCTGCCTGAGCCGCCTGCGGACGGGGCGAGCACGTCGAGGCGGGCGCCCTCGCCGAGGTCGATGTTCTGGCCGCGGCGGGCGGCGGCGACGGGCGCCTGCGCGCGCGCCAGAGCGTCTTTCCAGGCGCCGTAGAGCGCCGTTTCCGCCGGCAAGGGGTTGGCGAGGACGCCGCGCACGGTATAGGCGTCCAGCACCTCCGGCAGGCCTCCGAGATGGTCGGCCTGGGGGTGAGTGAGCACCACGAGGTCCAGGCGCCGGTCGTAGAAGGGCAGGTGGCGGCCGAGGGCGGCATTGATCGCTTCGCCGCCGGGGCCGCCATCCACCAGAATGCGGTGCCCGGCGGGCCCCTCGATGAGGATCGCCTCTCCCTGGCCGACGTCCAGGAAGGTGACGCTGAGCCGGTCCGCCGCCGGCGCCGTGATCACGAGCCAGAGCAGGACCGCACAGAGGCCGCAGAGGACGGCCACGCCGGCCGCCGGGACGAGCGCCGGGCGCGCCCCGACGGGCGCCTGTATGGGCGCGGGCGTGGGTTCCGGGCGGGGAGCGGGATGGCGGCCGAACCACCAGACCGCGAGGGCCAGCACGGCGTAGTAGGCGATGGCGTGTCCGGCGCCGGCGCCGCGCAGCTCGATGGAGGCGGCCGGCAACGCGGCGAACAGGCGCACGACGGCGATCATGTACGCGGCCGGCGGCCAGGACAGCCAGGCGGTGAGATCGCCCGCGGCGGGAAATACGAGGCCGGCGCCGGCGGTGAGGGCGGCGGTGGCCGCGACGGCGGCGAACGCCGGCACTGCGAAGAGGTTGGTGAGCGGCGCCACCAGCGAAACGCGGTGGAAGTTGACCGCGGTGATGGGCAGCGTGAAGGCGATGGCGGCGAGCGTTACAGCGAACGTGGCCGTGACCGCGCGTGTTGCGGGAAGCTCACGGGCGCCGGCCGGGAGGGCCGCCTGCAACCGCTCCTGGAGGGGAGGTGCGAGGACGATGAGCCCCAGCGTGGCGGCGAAGCTGAGCTGGAAGGAGACGTCGTGCGCCAGCCGCGGGTCGCCGGCGAGCATCAGGCCGGCTGCGAACAGCAGGGCGACCGGCGCGGTGCGCTGGCGGCCGAGGGCGATGGACATAACGTATAGCGAGCCCATGACCGCCGCGCGCAGGACCGACGGTTGCGCGCCCACCAGCCCGGCGTAGGCGACGATGGCGGCCAGCGCCAGCCACGCCGCGCGACGGCGGCCGGCGGCCCACGTCAGCATGGCGATGAGCAATCCGGCAACGATGGTCACGTTCTGGCCGGAGACGGCGATCAGGTGAGAAGTGCCCGTGGCGTTCATGTCATCGCGCAGGTCGCGTGGCACGGCTGAGCGGGCGCCCAGCAGCACGCCCGCAGCCAGTGCGGCCTCGGGTTCCGGGAGGGCGTCCTGGAGGGCGCCACCCAGGCGCGCGCGGGCACTTATGAGGGCGGACCGGAGCGTGCTCCCCTGCCCCGTGTCCAGCAGGCGCACGTCCGCAAAGCTGATGACCGAGGTGACGCCCCGGCGCAGCAGGTACTCGCGATAGTCGAAGTCAGCGAACGCGGGCGGCGTCTCCAGCTCGCCCTCGATCTCGAGCACGTCGCCGTAGGCGCGCTCCGGGTACAGCGGCGCGTCCATGAGCACGCCGCCGGAGTCCGGCTGCCAGCGGCCGTCCACGAACGCCTCGCGCACGGCCAGGCGGTAGCGCCGCCACGAGGCCCGCTCCTGCGGCTCGGCGTCCACCAGCGCCCGGAAGCGCAGCGTCTGGCCGTTGTAGCGGGCGATACCGGTGGGGGTGTCGTCCGGACGGGTTGCGTCGTAGCGCCAGCCGGCGAGGAAGACGAGACCCGCGCCGGCGGCGGCGAGGAGCAGCGTGGAGGCCCGCGGCCGGAAAGCGAAGGAGAGGGTGGCCAGCAGGCCGGCGGCGGCCAGGGCGGCCGCGCGGTCCGCGCCGGTAAAGGCGGCCGCGGCCACGCCCAGGGTCCAGGCGAAGGCGAGGTACGCCAGCCAGAGCGCGGCAGGTATGTGCCGGTTCACCGGTTCACAGCAATGAGGGGGACGATGTCCTCATAGACGGACTGCGGGACGAGCTTGCGGGCGAGGAGGTCCTCGACGGCCCCGAACGCCCCGTCCTGCGTGCGCGATTGGATGATGGCCCCGGCGCGCACCTCGCCGATGCCCGGCAGCGACTCCAGCTCCGCCTGGCCGGCGCTGTTGATGTCGATCAGCGGGCCTTGCGCTGCGTCGGCGACGGCGGTCGCGCCGGCGCGCGGCACGATGATCTCGTCCTCGTCCTGGACGCGGCGCGCGAGGTTGACGGCGGTCAGGTCGGCGTCCGGGGCCGGGCCGCCCGCCGCCTCCAGGGCGTCTATCCAGCGGTCGCCTTCCTGCAGCGGGTAGACGCCGGGGTTGATCACCGCGCCGGTGACGTAAGCGCGGATGTCAGTGGGGGCATCGCCGGCGTTGATGACCAGCGGGTCCGGGTCCGCGAGCCGGTTGTTCAGCAGGACGCCGATGCCGACGAGCAGCGGCACCGCCAGGACGGCGGCGATGAGCCAGCGGTAGCGTTCGAGCGTCTCGGACAAGGGGCGAACGGCCTCGGTTCGTGGCGAGAGATAGTAGGCCCGCGTTTGGCGCGCACTATAGCGGCAGCAGCGGGCGCCCGTCAAGGGGCGCGGGCGTCCGGTGGTGGGTCAGTTTGGCCCATTCGGTTGTTATCAACCCTCCCTCTTAGCCCTTCGTCGCGCGGCGCGATTCGGCTGTCGAGAGATTCGTATCGCGGCGGCCTCTTCTACGTAGTCAATGTGTTTGATGGAAGGTGCCCTGAATGAGAACTTGGTGAACCCCTGACAGTTCGTGACCGAGAAATCGCCAGAGGCGATTACATCCATGCCTATCAATACGTCAGCACCTCGAATGTCGCCCTTCGTCACACGAACCTGCGGAACTCCAACTCTGTTCGGCAGCCAGATGCCCACTAGGAATGTCTCAGCCTGTTGTGGTCCGCTAATGCCGTGGACTACCGTCATGCCGGTCGGAGCCAATCCACACTTGTCTACTACCGCCTGCGAGATCACTGAATTGGTTGCGCCAGTATCCCAGAGTGCGTTAAACGATTCACGGGCGGGCGCGGGAGTGCCCTGTGCACTACTCCACGGCAGCGAAATGTCGCAGTTTGTCACCAGGACGTTTAGGAGCCCACCTTGGGACGTGATCGTGAATGCTCGGAAGTCCTGCGTTACGAGAATACCACCCTGGTATGGAATGTCTGGGTGTAGTCCCCAGCACCCCCAGAAACCTTCTGCACCAGAAATGTACCAAGCTTCTCGGACTTTTGCGTCTCGGTAACGGCGGTAAGCTCGTCATCATACGCGCCTAGAATCTGGTCGTTCTTTATAACCACGAACTTGCCATCGTACTGCCTGACCAGCTCGTCCTGGTGATCGAGGTAGTACTGGAATTCGTCGGCGAGAGGGCTCTTTCTCATGACTCCATTATAGCCTTAGTCCACGGATAATATCGCGCTGTGGGGGGTGTGACAAGTGCCTGCCCGCTCAAGCATAATGGTCAGTATTGGAGCGGCAGAACCTGACCAGGACAACCTACGCGCAGCGGTCGCGCTGCATTTCATGTACTACAATTTCTGCCGCGTGCACCAGACGCTCAAGACGACGCCAGCGGTTGCATCGGGTCTCGCAGATCACGTCTGGACGATAGATAAAATCGTGGGCTTGCTCGATTCAAGCTGACCCACTACCGGGCGTAAGCGCCCTGCCCATACCCCAGCACCATGGCGCGCTTGTGCGTGCGGAAGCCTAGCGGTCTGCTCGTTCGTACCAGTTCTCCACAGCCGCTTGGAACTCATCGAGCGCGGCTGGGTGGCGTTGTCGAACGCGCCGCGCAGCGTCTGGATTAAAATACCTTTGCCTGCTGTCCACTAATTCAGTTCTGCTTCTGGTATGCGGGCTTTGATCTTTGGAAAGCAGTCGTCTTCCCAGGCCTTTGCATATTCAGCAGGTACTTCCATCCGGTCCAGCTCATCAAATAGCTGAACTAGCCTTTCAGCCCTTTTAGTAATTTCGGCTAGATCGTCTTCATTTCCGCTAGTCACTGCGGCTTCAAAATCCCTTCCTAATGACCGACCTCCTTGAAGACCTGTAAGGAGTTTGGTGTGCCATTCTTGCATATCGTTTGGGGGTTCGACTGAACTCACGTGCCGGTAGAAACTTCCGGCCTCGGCTTCCAGGTTATCGAACGCAACCGCCAATTCTTCGAGCGTCTCAGGCTGTTCCCCCCTTGACAATTCCACAGCTAGCACAAACCAATCGACTAGCTCCTTAGAGCATAGGTCGTCGACGTAGAGTCTTGCTTGGTCTCTGTCGTCTCTCTCGTCCCTCTTGAGCGCCGTCGCGCTCGGTGTGCTCGCCGGGGTGTCTAGGCTTTCGTCGGCGTCGCCGCCGCAGGCTAGCCCCAGAGTGGCAAGGCAAGCTGAGCCAACAATAAGCGTGGCCAACACGCGGACGTGAACCATGGCAGTACCCCCTCGTGTCTAGTGGCGGGATAGTACCGCAGTCGGTCTGGGCAGTCAAGCCGTCAGGCCGGGGAACACATTGGCCCATGCGTGATGCCTCATAAATCCCGGTTACCGAACGGCCTCCGCCGGCCCTGGAGGTCAACGCATCGCCCAGCACACGCCCTTATCCAGATGGAGTCCTCGTGGACGAGAGCCATGAACCTGCTCCTCAAGGCTTCTTCGTA